>NZ_PGEZ01000001.1:2726292-3029214 GCF_002797495.1 Mumia flava | reverse complement strand
GTTGAGTTCTCAAACATCACACACACAAACCCCAGCCATCCCCACCACACAGGCAGAAACACCAGAACAAAGCGCGCAAACCCCAAACCTACCAGCGAGTGCCGAGGGGCCCATCAGAGGGTCCCGTAGCGCACCAGATGGCGACCCCGACTCGTTCCGACTTGCGGAACCAGCTAGGTTCGCGTCTGAGGTGGTGGTTACCAGGGCCGCGTGCCCGGCCTTCTCGGCCTTGCCCGCCGCCGTCCCCGGCAACAAGAAGAACACTACAGGGTGCTCCCAGGGCACGCAAAGGGGGGGTCCCCCTTCCTGCGCAACAGGCCTCTGACCTGCGGCGATGCGCGCGAGGCGCGTGCAGAGCCCTCTATTCGGTCCTCAGGACGACCCCCGCGTCGCTGCGTACCGTGACCGCTGAGTCCCATCCCGGCGGCACGATCGGCAGTGCGACCGTTCGTACGAGCTCGACGCGCACCCCGGCGCCGGCCTGTGCGATCCGCCAGCGGACGTCGCTGACGCTCGCTTCCGCGAAGTACCGCGCCACGTCGCGGCGCGCGGCGTTGGCATCGAGCGGTGCCGTCCCGCCCAGCTGCCCGTACAGGCGGTCCCGTTGCACACCCTCGGAGGCAGCGAGGGCGGCGCCGTCCGCGAGATCCGCCAGGCGGCGGTGCTCGAGGTACAGGGCCGTTGCGTCGACGACCGCCGCCACCATGAGTCCGACGACCAGCGCGAAGCCGATGATCGTCACGCTGATCTGGCCGGTCTGGTCTCCGGCCCCGGTCGCAGCGTCCTCCTTCACGAGCGGTCCTCCCGGAAGCGGCCGTACGGCACGGTGTGCTCGCCGCGCACGGTGACGGCGCCCCTGGCCCCGCCGAGCACGTCCGGGATGAACGGAAGGTCCACCGACGTCGTCACCGTGACATCGACCGACGACCCGGGACTCAGGCACGGACCTCCGGTACACGTGAGATCGGTCGTCGCCTCGACGATGCCGTGATCCGCGAGGCTGAGACGCGCAGCTGCGCGGGCGCGCTCGCCGGCGCTCGCCACGTCCGGTGCGAGGACGTAGGCGCGGCCCGCGGATCGAGCCGCGGCGCTCGCGCCGTAGGCGGCCGACTGGACCTCGGCGACGGCGAGGATCACGTACACGAGCGGAACCAGGAGGACGAGGCCGAGCCAGACGGTCTCCACCACCGCGCTGCCCTGGTCGGCGCTGCGCCGTGCTGAGAGCCCGGGATCGGCCCGGGGTGCTGGTCGGAGGTTCACAGCCTCGGCTCCAGGATCGCTCGACCCGTGCCGGACACGTCCATCTGAGGGCCGAACACTCCCAGGGCCGGCACGGTCGACTCCGCCCGGACGACGACGACCGGCTGACCCGCCACCTTCTCGGTCGTGACCGTGACCTGACGAGCGTGCCGGGGGGAGAGCGCTCGGCTGATCGCCTCGCGGGTGCGATCGGCGCCGCTGTCCGCACTGCCGTCCGCCCGCGCCGCGACCCGCGCTCCGTCGGCCGCCGCGGCCGTCAGGGTGTTCCTGACATGGAGCACGAACCCGACCTGGAGGACACCGAGGACCAGCGGCACGAGCAGAACCATCACCAGGCAGTAGTCCGCGACCGCCGAGCCGCGGTCACCCGCCCGCCGCCGTCGTGTCAACCGCCCACCGAGGCCAGCGCTGCCTCCAGCATGCTCTGCAGCCGAGGGCCCGCGACGGCGGTGAGGGCGGCGACGATCCCCGCCGACATGACCGTGATCATGACCCAGCCGGGGACGTCTCCTCTCTCGTCGCGCCGGCGCGATCGGTCGGGTTGCGCCGTCGAGCGGCGCCGGCCGAGGAAGCGGGACATGGGATCTCCTTCGGGTGGTGGGCGTCGAGGGACTGGGGTGGGGCGCGCGGTCTGCACCCCGGGGCACGGCGCGCGCCGGATCACGGTCCGCCGACCGTGATGGTCACGAGGCCGGGATAGAAGGCGAAGATCACGGTCACGGGGAGGACGAGGAAGACGACCGGGACGAGCATCAGCACCTCCCGACGGGCGCCGGACTCGACCAGTGCTCGCCTCCCCGCATCGCGTACGTCGGCCGCCTGCGCGTGAAGGACGTCGACGAGCGGCGTACCACGCTCGACCGCGACGGCGAGAGCCTCGGCGAACCGTGCCACCGGGATCACGCCGGTCCGTGCGGCGAGGTCGTCGAGCGCCACGTTGAGCGGAGTCCCGGTCCGGACCTGGCCGACGAGCGTGCGGAGCTCCTGGGACATCGCGCCGGTGCCGGAACGGCCCGCGCGCTCGAGCGCAGAGACCGGTCCCTCCCCTGCGGCGACGGCGAGCGCGAGCAGGTCCGCGAGCGTCGGGAACTCCTGGACGATGCGCTCCTCCCGACGACGGACCGCGCGCGTCAGCGCGAGATCGCGCGCGAGGACGCCGCTGACGCCCGCCGTCGCACAGAGGAGGACCGCAGCGAGCGGCTGCACACCGACGAGCGAGCCCCATGCCAGCAGGAGGATGGACGCCGCGGCGAACGCACCGGCACCCCAGGCGACCTGGCTGATCCGGAACGCCTCGAGGTCCGCAGGCGCACCGAGCCGCTGCAGACGTCTTCGGACCGAGGCCGTACCCCCGACGAGGCGCTCGACGACCTCGGCGGCCCGCTCGAGCAGCGGTCCGAAGACGGCCCAGCCGGCCCCGCCGACCGGCGCCGGGACGCCCGCACGCGGACCCAGCGAGACGTCGTGGACGTACGGCGCGACCCGCGCCAGGAGCGACGGGCGGCGGCGTAGCCGGAGGACGCCGACGAGCCGCAGCAGACCGAGCGCTGCGAGGGCGCCGGCGAGGCCGCCCAGCGCGGCGCTCACCGCAGCACCCTCGGTTCGCGGGGCAGGCGACCGATCCGCAGCATCAGCCGGTACGCGACGACGCACGCGGCCAGGCCACCGAGCAGGACGACCAGGCCCTCGGACGTGCCGAACGCGCTGATCGCGTCCCGACGCAACGACATCAGCGCCAGCACGATCCACGGCGCGCTGACCGCGAGGCGGGCCCCGTTGACCGTCCAGGACTGCCGCGCGACCAGCTCGCCACGCGTCCGGGCCTCGTCGCGGAGGAAGGCGGACAGCGTTCGCAGCATCCGCCCGAGGTCGCCGCCACCGACATCGCGCGCGACCCTCAGCGCCTCGGCGAGCCGGTCCCCGACCGGGTCCGCGAGGCGCTCCTTCAACGCGTCCAGGCAGTCGTGGAACCGACCGCTGCGCTGGTAGTCCCGCGCGAACACGGCGAACGGCTCGCGCAGCGGCTCCGGGCCGCGTTCCCCGACCGCCGCGATCGCCTCGGGGAGCGACAGACCCGCCCGTACGCCCGAGGCCAGGTGATCGACGGCCTCGGGCCAGCAGGCTGCGCGCTCCTCGGCGATGCGATGCGCTCGAGCCCGCAGAACGACGACCGGAGTCCAGCCAGCAGCGAGCCCGCCGATCAGCGCGATCGCGGGGACGGCCGACACGACGAGTGCGACGAGGGCGCCGAGCGTCGCGCACGCGATGCAGACGAGCACGAGCCCTCGTGGACGGACGGACTCGACCCCGGCACGGATCAGAAGACCGGTGAGCGCGGAGGACGGCCCGCGTCCAGCGCGGCGGGAGCGGCGAGCGTCGGCTGTCGTCAACCCGGACCAGGTCAGCAGCAGCCCGATCCCCATCACCAGGCCGACGATCGTTCCCATCAGGTGCCTGCCTGGAGGAGCGCGTGGACGTCGATCCCGGCAGCCGTGAACCGGTCGGTGCGAGTGGGCGTGCCCGCACCGCGGACCAGCTGCCCGTCGCGGAGCACGTAGAGAGACTCGGCCTCGATCACGTCGTTCTCGACCCGTCCGCTCGGAGCGGCGATCTCACGGACGCACCGTCGGCCCTCGGCATCCATCCCGACCTGCACCACGAGGTCGACGCAGGAGGCGACGGTCGGGACCACGAAGCGTGCCGAGATGTTCTCGCCGGCCAGCAACGGGAGGGTGCAGAGCTTGACCAGCGCCTGGCGTGCCGAGCTCGCGTGCAGCGTGACCATCCCCGGCAGACCGGCGTTGAGCGCGAGGAGGAGGTCGAAGCACTCCTCCGCACGCACCTCGCCGATCAGCAACCGGGTCGGACGCATCCGCAGCGCCTCCTTCACCAGTGCGCGGAGCCGGATCTCGCCGGTTCCCTCGAGCCCCGCCTGTCGGGTCTGGAGGGCGACCCAGTCCGGGTGTCCGAAGCGCAGCACAAAGCGAAGCCAACTACACACAACGGCAGAACGGCCCCGGGCGGCGTTGGAGCGCCGGCCGCGGGGCCTCGATCCACGGAGGCAACCGTGAACCGTACGCAGAACACTATCGACCCCGCAGCGCTGTACCGCACCGTCACGGAAACGCTCAGCACGTCCGCCGAGCTGTACGACGTCGGCGGCATCGTCGCGACGCTTCTGGACGCCGACCTCGACGATCCGACCACCATCCCCGCGGATGTGTTCTGGCTCGCGGTCGCCGACAACGCCCTGCCGCCTCGCACCGGCCCGTGCCCGCAGGCGCTCCCGTGGTGCACCGCGCACGGCTTCTCGAGCGACCCCGGCGAGGTCGGCTGGCACGAGCACAAGATCAGTGAGGTCGTCTCGGTCGTCCTCGACCAGTCCGTGAGCGAGGATCCGCGCGTCGTGCTCGACCACGAGGACGGCGGCGAGGCCTACTACACGCCGTCCGGCGCTCAGGCGCTCGCAGAGGACCTCGTGCGAGCCGCCGCCTACATCGCAGGCATCCAGTGACAGCCCGAACGGCCCTGCGCGCCCTCGTGAGGCTCGCAGCGGGCTCCTGCGCCGTCACCGTGGTGTTCGTCGTGCTTCCGGCTCTTGCGGGCCTCGCGGCGCCTGGAAGCGGTGTCTGACGTGGAGCCGTTCGCCGGCCTCATGCTGCTTGGCTACCGCGTGCGGGAAGTCCGCGACCTCGCCGAGGGGTCGATCTTCGTCCCCGGGCCCGGTCTGCTGCTCATCGACGCCGCTCTGGCGACGGATGAGCGCGTGCAGGTCGCCGCGCGTGTCCTCGAGCTCGAGGGCGTCACCACTCAGTAGTTGGGCCCCCCGGGGCGGCGCTGAGAGCGCGTCAGCCGCCCGTACGCCCTCGCCCCCGTCGAGGACGTCCGAACCAACACGAGAGCGTCCGGTGTTGACCCCCAGCGCGTGGAACCGGCCACGTGCGCCCCCTCGTCGAGCTGCAGAACGTCGGGTGGGGTCTGAGGTGCCAGCCTGTCGCCGTCCGGCGGCGGGCTCGAGGTGCTGCCTGGGTGGACGAGGCGGGGTCGGCCGTTTGGGGGGGTCCAAGAGGCCTGCCCACCCCCGGGTGGTCCGCTGGCTTTCCGGACGACTGTGCAAACCGCTGCGGCAGCCTGTCTGAAGGAGCACGATTGACCGGCATGGAGAAGGACGACATTTCGCGCGCCGTAGGCAGCGCGGTCATCCTCATCGGCCTGGGCGCTGGTGCCGTGCTTGGCTACGTGTGGTTCTGGGAGGCACTAGTCGACGGCAACCTGCTCGCTGCGATCCCCCTTGCGATCGGTGGGCTTGTCGCCCTGTACTGGTTGGGTCGGTTCAGCAGCTCGCGCTAAGGCCGGCGGGAGGGGCGCGCTGTCACGCTACGGTGCCCACCATGACGGATGAAGTCTCGCGGAACCCGTTCGCGGAATCCTTACTCGTCCGCTCACGGCTTCTTGTAGGCGTACGGGGAGTTCGGATCGATGTGTGTGAGCTGCATCCGCAGCCGGCGGACGAGCGGAGAGTCTTGGCCGGACTCGGTCATGTGCGAAGGTTGCCGCTTGATCTGCTCGCGGATCTCATCTTCCAGTTGCTGCTTTGCAGACTTCGCAGGTGCTAGCCGAGCGATCCGCTCCAGCGCGCTCAGTGTCCGCTGCGGCTGGGGAGGCGTCGCAACGTCCGCCGGCGTAACCGTCGCAGGCGCCGGCTCGCTGGTTCCCTTCCAGTACGCGATTCGCGGGCCTTCGTCTGTCCACTCGACCTCTGGCTCGGGGATCGACTTGAACTGCTCTGTCGCGGCGACCATGTACCCCGCCCGAGCCGCCGCTCGGATTACAACCTCGACGTCCGCTTTGCTGTCGGGCAGCGCCGGATCGCGCGCTTCGGGTGCGGTGGGGGCGCCTGGCTCGGGAGGCTCGTCGAGGACCGGCGTGAACGCAGGTGCGACTGACTCGGAGAACTCCGCTTCAACGCCCGCCAGCGTTGGAGGCTCCAGTTCGAGGCCGAGGCCGCCAGCGTTGATAGACGTGACATCACGTATCCGCTTGCGGAACATGAACAGCGCGACGCACGCGACGATCGGCCAGGCCGCGACGGACAGGAAGTCGAGGGTGCCGTTCCACAGTGCAGACCAATCCACGAGCGCAACCCTGTCAGATTGCACGATGCGCGTGGTAGGTAGTTCTCATGGCAACGGAAGCGTGTCCGAAGTGCGGCGCACCGATGGTCGAGCGGCAAGGAAGGCGACCTCGCCGACTTGTCGGTCGCGGCGAGCCCGACCGAGAGCGTCTCTGCACGGACCAACGCTGCGGCTACCGCGAGCCCGTCTAGTTCAATCCCCGACGTCGGTGCGGGTGTACCGCCGGCGTTTGCCGAGCTTGCGCTGTACGGCGATCGGGTCACGCTGGCGTCGGCCCTGTCCGCGTCGCTTCTGCGGCTTGCACATCGCGCAGCCGCGCCAGGAGCGAGAGGGATGCGCGCTGGTCATCGGTTCCCCTCGCCGAGCATCTCGGAATCGTCCTCAACCGTGACGGTGACCACCCTGTCCGGCGGCTCCTCGGCAAGCGACGGAAGCAAGTCAAGGGTGAACGATGGGTAGCCCATCCGCGCCGAGAGCGACTGGGCAAGCTCGCGCGCAAACGGGTGCAGTGCCATGGCACTCACCAGGAGCCCAAAGGACGCCTGGGCGTCGCCTCCCCAGTCGGGCAGCGGGTCGTCGCTAACTGAGTGAAACTCCCCCAGCACAACGAAGGATGCGGACCAAGCCTCCTCATCGCCTTCGTCTTTCGCGACGACGTTGTAGCGCGAGCGGGCAGCCAGGGCCTGGTCACTCTCCCGACGAACGGAGACGGCAACGTCGGTGTCTACCGACATTGGGACATCGAGGATCGGCTGACGCGAGGAGCAGGTCATGGACTCAAGCCGCACGTCGCGCAGCGCAGTAGCGTCGCGAACCCTGATGGCGAACTCCCGCATCTCAGCGATCGTCAAGTCCCGCTCGCTCACGCGGCCCCCGAATTCGAGTCCGAGGATACCGCCCGAAGATGCGGGGCTGTCCGATTGTAGTTCCGACGATCTCCCGCCCATGCGCCCTGTCGCTGAGTGAGCCGCGGGAGGGGCGTCACGGAGGCGCGTCGATCAATGAGCCCAAGCTGAACGTCATAGTCAAGCGCGTCGGCCATGCAGGCAAGGCTCCGTAAGGTCAGATTCCGCTTCCCACTGAGGCGCTGGCTAAGCTCGGATGGCGAGACGCCGATTGCCCGGGCAAGGTCCTGCCGGGAGCAGTCCCGCCTCTCGATTGCGTCCTGCATCTCCTCAGCGACATCGAGCACGAGGGTCTCCTCGGCAAGGATCCGACGGCTCTCGTCGTCGTCCTCGTACCAATCAAACGTGCCCATTCCAACACTCCCTGTGCATGGTCCTGGCGCGGTCGGCCTCGCGCGCTACCTTCCGATCGGATGGCTTCTTCGCCCCGTGCGTAGCGATCCAGATGTCGCCCTCGCGGATGACGTACAGGCGCCATCCGGGGCCGGCTGGCGCCTTGATCTCGAACACTGGCGGCTTGCCTGGGACCTCGAGTCGCCGGTACCGCTCGGGCGACTTGAGCGTCCCCGTCGTCACTAACCTCTGAAACGCAGCACGAAACTGCCCTTTCGCCTGCTTGTCCAACCTGGCGAGGAACTCCCTTGCCGGACATCGACCTTTCGACTCCTTCAGCGCAACCACTTGCCCCTTGGCCCCTCGCTCGAGGACCTCATGAGGTTGCACTGTAGACAAAACTTAACTCCATCGGGCCGGCTTTTTCAACTTCTGGATGAGGGGCGCGGCCCTCCGTGACGTGACCGTGACCTTAGCGGGTTCGCGTCGGACGCGAGGCAGTTCGAGTCGCAGGAGCCACCTCAATCCGCGGTTGCCGGCGCTGCCCGCGTTCGAAGCGTTCGGACCTGGCTCACCATGTAGCCGGTGAGGGCAACGAAGCCCACTACGAAGGCGAGGATCAGCGAGACTCGGACGCCAGGCCCCGAAGGAACCGGCCGCAGGCTCATCACGATCATTGGGAAGACAACGCCCAGCGCGGCGAACAAGCCGAGGACGATGAGGCCACCGCGCACGCCTTCCGGTCGAGCCATCCTAGAGCGTTGGTCATCCAATAGGACACGCTCCGCTTCGAGCATCGTCACCTCTGCGCGCAACTCCTCCTCGCGTGCGATCCGCGCATCCTGTCTCCGGTAGATCACGTCACCCCTTGGCGAGGAGATCATGGCCTGAAACGGCAACACCCGCGACCTCCGCTGGTCGATCAGACGCCCGGCCACCTGTTCGTAAACGTCCTGTGGGACGCCGGCCAGTTCGTCTACGGCATGCGGAAACTTGCGTGGAGGGAGCTTCGGTGCAGGGTAGAGCTGCCTGATGAGGTCGAACGCTTCGCGAACAGCATCAGCCAGCGTGGCCGCGTACGGGCGCATCTCGGCGGCGCTGCTACCGAGCGGGATGAAGCTCTCGACCGCAGCGTCGACATCCACTGCGCCTTCGGCTCGGACGAAGTCCTCAAGGTGGTGCTCGCGAAACCATTGCTCACTGACGTCGAGTCGTTCACGGTGGACCTCCAGCAGGGCGGCTGCCCGCAGTCGACGGCGCTCGTCGAGCTCATCAAGTCGGTGCGCGAGGGCCGTGGCTTCACCGGCCAGCGACACCAGGCGGCCCACGAGGAAGCCACCGACGATTGCGACCAATGCCGCCGTCGACTGCGCGAGCGTGGAGGGAAGCCAGTTCGGGTCTACCGAAGACATGCCCGGAAGCATGGCGAACTGCTCGCCCGAGTTCCCGGAGGCGCACCGAACGCGACCCGCGGGTAACGGATCATCGGCCCTGCCTCCGTGCTCCCCGGCTGGCGTCGACCAGGCCGTCTCGTGTGCCTTCGTACGAGCCCTCACGCAGCGCCTCGCGGAACAGACGCATCACACGGGCATCGCTCATGCCTGCACCGAGCGGAAGGTGCCGCTCGACCGCATCCCACTGACGGTCGGTCAGCACCGGCTCGGGGCGTCCCGTGCGGTTCACGCCGAAGCCCGTCAGCATCCCGCCGTTGTCGAACAGGTCGGGGATCGGGTTGTCGGGCAGGAAGCGGTTCGGGATCTTGTCGTTCACCCACTGGATGAGGTCGGACCCGACGCTGCGCACGGCGCTGTTGAGCACCGTGCCCCAGGTGCCGCCGTAGCCCTTCACCGTCGACAGCCAGTCCGGGACGTCCGAGAGGAAGTCCTTCACGTTGCCGATGACCGACAGCCACGAGCTGTTGCCGCCGCTGCTCGAGGACACCTCGGGAGCGCGGCCGCCGAGGATCTCGAAGTGCAGGTGCGGCCCCGAGCTGTTGCCCGTCGAGCCGACCCGGCCGAGGAGGTCGCCGGCGCTTAGCCGCTGGCCTGCACTGACGAGGATGTCGGACAGGTGCGCGTACAGCGTCGAACCGTTGCCCGGGTGGTTCATGCGGACGTGCCAGCCGTACGACGTGCCGAGCTTCGCCGTCGAGGCGACCACGCCGTCCATGTAGGCGCGCACGGGGTTGCCGTAGTCGCCGGCGCCGGGCTCGTTGATGTCGCCCGCCCAGGTCGCCCACGGGTAGCCGCTGTGGCGCGTCACGCCGCCCGTCGCAGGCCAGACGTAGCCGCCGTTGCGGTAGCCGTTCAGGGCGCGCAGGAAGCCCGGCCCCCGGTCGCGCATCAGGCGGCGCGTCGCGTCGGCGGGGATGACCCACTCGCGACCGTGCACGACGCCGGCGACCTGCGAGGGGTGACCGTTGCCGGTGTAGCCGCCGCGCCGGAAGCCGACGTTGACCCGATCCGGGGTGTCGACCCCGGGGATCGCGCCGATGAGCTTGCGCAGGCCGTTGTTCCAGATCGTGTCGATGACGAACCGGACGGGCGCCTTGGCGGTGTTCTTGAGCCGGTCCCACTGCCGCTTCACCGCGTCGATGCCGCGCTTGAACACGGTCGGCAGGGTGTCCTTCACGAAGTCCCGCACCGCCTCGAACACCGGCTTGATGCGGTCGGTCCAGGCCGACTTGATGGCCTTCCAGATCGACCCGAACACCGGCTTGATGACGTCGCGCCACAGCTGCCGGATCGCCGGAATGAGGACGTCGGTCGTGAACTTCCACCACGCCTCGAGACGCGGCTTGATGTACTCCCAGGCCTTCTTGATCGCCTTCCAGATGAAGGCGAACACCGGCTTCACGACGTTCTTCCACAGGAACACGATCACCGGGATCAGCACCTTGGTCAGGTACGCCCAGTACGCCTTGAGGATCGGGCTGATGATCTTCCACGCGATCGAGATCGCCTTCTTGATGCCCGCCCAGGCCTTGTCGACGATCGTGCGGAACGTCTTGGAGCGCCTGTAGGCGACGACGAAGGCCGCTGCGAGCGCAGCCACGGCCACGATGATGATGCCGATGGGGTTCGCGAGCCACTGCGCGTTCAGCAACGCCTGAGCGGCAGCCCACAGCTTCGTGACGGTCGTGATCGTCTTGATCGCGGCTGCCGCGCCGAGGATCGCGCCGCCGACGATGGTGATGACGTCGGCGTTCTCGCGGACGAACCGGGTCAGCGCCTGGATCTTGGGCACCACGAAGTCGATGCCGGCCCCGAGCGCAGCCCCGAAGTCCTTGGCCTTCGCCTCGACGGGGCCGAGCGCTTCGGTGATGCTCCCGAAGCCGCCGCGGATGTCTGGCAGCAGGCCGGACAGCAGGTTCGCCCCGACGCGACCCAGGGAAGCGAGGAGGTTCTTCCACGCGCCGGTGGTCGTCTTGCCCGACTCCTGCGCAGCGCCGCCGATGTTGTCGGTGATGACCTTGCGGAACGTGTCCGAGTCGACCTCGCCGCCCTCGACCATCTTCCGAAGGCCCTTGGCCGACACGTCGAACTCGTCGCGGAGCCACTGGAAGATCGGGATGCCGCGGTCGGCGAGCTGCTGGAGGTCGTCGGTGTAGGCGACGGTGTTCGACTCCACCTTGTTGAAGATGGAGCCCATCTCGGCGACGTCGACCCCGGCGATCGTCGCGGCGTCGGCGGCGGCCGTCAGGTACTTCGTCAGCTCCTGGCCCGGCTTGATGCCGGCCGCGACCGCACCGGCCGCCGTAGTCGCCGCAGCGTCGAGGCCGAACGCCGTCCCCTGCACCGACTTGAGCGCCGACTCCATGATGGTCTGGATCGACTCGGCGTCGTGCCCGAGGCCGCGCAGCTTGGCCTGCGCCTCCTCGATGCCGAGCGCACGGTCGAGGCCCTTCTTGACCGTCAGCGCGCCGACGATCGACGCCCCGAGCGCGCCGGCCTTGAGTGCCTTCCCGAACCCGGCCTTGACCCGGCCGCCGAGGTTGCTGCCGGACTTCTCAAGGGTGCGCTCGGAGCCCTTGAGGCTCTTGACGATCCCCGCCCCCATCCCACGGGTGGATGGGACCAGCGAGACGTACGCGGTTGCAAGCTCAACGGCCATTGGAGCCTCCTTCGAAGCAGGACGTGCACACGCCGGCGACGACACGGATCGTCGGCGAGGCGTCGAACAGGACCGGCGTCAGCGCGCGGCGGCTCTTGCCGCACCTCGAGCAGGCCTCCAGCCGGTTGTCTCCGAGCTCGCCGGTGCAGGTCGCGCACAGCAGTGCCGACTCTCCGAGGACGACGGCACCGACCCGCGACCGATCGACCTCGAGGTGGATGCAGGGCCACAGCTTGCCGGCAGCCTGCTGAGTGACCACTCGACTGATCGCCACCACGATCCACGAGGGCTGCGGTGTCGGGACGGGGTGGCCGGGTACCCCCTGCCCCCGGTCGACGTCGTCCCCTCCCGGCATAGCGACTTTCACACACGGAGATTTCAGGGGCGGCGCCATCAGATCGCCTCCGGATCGAAGGTGCGAACCGCTTGCAGGGACGGCAGTGCTGGCTCGGACTCCGCGCGGCACTCACGGTCAAGCGCCAGCAGCTCCTTGCAGAGGCTCGAGAGTGCGTAGGGCGGCGTCGCTGGGTCGTCGATCGCACCCGCGAGTCGCCCACGCATCGCTGCCAGCAGTGCGAGACGGTCGCCGGACTCGGCGGCTTCGAGGATGGTCACGGCTCCTCCTGAGGTTCGTTTTTCTGGCGGGGAGAGAGATCGCTATGCCGAGAGGGGGCGACTTGAGGGGGTGGGGAGGGCATGCCCCCAGGTCCCGCGCCCGCTCGAGTCAGATAGCGACGTACCGCGGACCGGACTTCGGCGATCGAGCGTCGTCTTCGGCCAACGCCTCGATCTGCGAGCGCGACCTCGAGCCCAGCTCGGTCGGCTTCGGAACGCGGAACGCCGCAGTGATGCCGAGTCGACCTTCCCGCGAGTCGGCAGCCTCGATCAGTCCGCCGAGCTCACGCAGAGAGTCCTGAGCGCCCGGACGCTGCGCGATGTACCCGTTGACGACGTCGTCCCAACCCTCACGCCAGCCGCGGAACAGCAGTGCGCGCTGGAGCTGCTCGTCCCCGGTCATGACGGCCCGGTCGAACAGCTTGCTGCTCTGGCGTTCGCCCTGCTCGCCTCGGGGCAGGGCGTCGACCCGGTCCAGGGCATCCCGGTAGGAGATGGCCGATGAGGGGTCGGCGCTCCCCTGGCTCCCGAACAGGGACGCCTCCAGCTTGCGCCGACGGTCCGCGACCGCGGCCTCGTGCTTGGTGCGTGCTGCGTCGATCTTGTCGGCGGCCTCGAGATACGCCTGCGCCATCCGTACGCGGCGCCCCTCGTCGCTCAGGGCCCGGTCCCTGCGGATCCCCTCGACGGTCTCGTCGAACTTGCCGCGCCAGTAGCGAGCGGTCTCGATGTGCGTTGCGTCCATCCTCAGTCTCCTCGTCCTGCGCGGAAATGCTCCACGTCCTCGCGGCTGATGCGGTACCGATCCCCGACGCTCTGTGCCGGGATCCCGCCCCGGGCGATCGCCATGCGGATCGCCCGGGACGAGACTCCGATCACCCGTGCGGCCTCGGTCGTCGATAGCCACTGCTGCGAGTCTGTGCCCGGTTCCGCCTCCGTGTCGCCCGCGCTTCCGGTAGCGGAAGCGCGCCACGACATCGCCGCCGCTCGCAGGGCCTCGAGCACCGCAGACGCCTCCGGATCCACCCCGCGCGTGCGCACTCGCAGCGACGTCAGGTCCGCATACCGCTCCAGCACCGCGGCAACACGCGCCGGCACCACCACCGCGGGGCCCTCGAACCCGACCAGGTGCGGGTTGCGCCGCCCGGTCATGGCCGGGACGACCCAGGCGACGAGTGGGAGCAGCCATCGCAGCACGGTCGACCGGAGATGAGCTTCTTGCCGCTGCACGCACCGCGGCTTGCTCCACAGCCAGAGCAGGCGCCCGGGTCGGTCATGACGAGGCCTTCCGTCGGGCGAGGTACTCGTCGAGGTCGAGCGAGGCCCGGTTCCGACGATCCGCCACCTCTCGTGCCCTCGCCGCTCCCGTACCAGGCGGGTCGGAATCAGTTCCAGAAATGTCAGTAGGGGCGAGAGGCGTAGTCCCGTTCTCCCCTCGCTCTTCATGGGGGCTAGGGGTGGGTACTGACAAATCTGGAACTGATTGGGGGTTGAGCGCGCCGGGGTCGATGCCGTCGGCGAGTCGGTAGTACCACCGTGTCGCGGGCCGACCGGCCCACTCGGTCTCCTCCTCGTCACACTCGAGCACGCCCAGCATGTGCAGCGCCTGGAGCTGTCGGTCGACGGTGTTGCGCGGCTTGTTGACCCGCTTGCGGACGTCTGCCGTGGATGAATCCGGGTGTTCCGCGACGTCGTCGACGATCGCCAGCCGCAGCGGCGGCATCGAGTCGCGAGCGCATCGGATCGCGAGCCGGACCGCGTCGGGTCGGTCCATCCCGATCGCCACCCCGCCGCGGACCACCTGCGCCAACTGCTTGGCGAACCTCGTCGGCATCTCCGGCGCATGCGCGTCGATGACGTCGCCGCGGTAGTCGTACTCGACGCCGGTGCGCGCGAGCGTGACCAGGTCCGCCGCGGCGAGCAGCCGATCGGTTTCGACGTCGCTCAGGTCGACCGCCTGCCCCGGGTCGACGCCGGCCAGCACCTCCCCGACTGCCGCGGCGAGCTGGGATCGCATCGGCACCTCGCGGCCGGTGTTCCCGATCGCGCGACGGCCAGCGGCCTGCCGGCCCGTCGTCGAGTCCATCCGCAGCAGCACGAACCGGTCACCCATCGCCGCGACCACGTCGTGCGCGCGGTCCCAGGCGGTCGTGACCGCTCCGACGACCGTGAGGCGCCCGTGCCAGTCCAGCGTTCGGCCGCCGTCGGTCCCGACGTTGCGGCTCCACCGTCCGTCGTAGACCTCGCGCAGCGCGCCCAGAACCTCGGCGCGCATGTCGCGATTCATCGACAGCACGCTGGTCACGTCCTTGATCACCAGCACGCCACGCTCGCCGAGCTTGCGCAGCAATCCACCGGTGGCGTCCTTGGCCTTCTCCCTCGCCGGCGACGCCGACAGCAGCGCTCCCGGCGAGCTGATCGTCGACGTCACCACCGCGCCGGCCCCGTCGAGCGCCTGCGCCGTCTCCGTCTTCGCGTTCCCCGAGCCCGAGATCAGCAGCAGCCACAGCGGGTCACCCTCAAGCCGCTCCACTGCCGCGGTCGCCAGCATCGCGTTGAGCGCGTCACCGTCGTACTCATTCCCGAACCACCGACGGAACGTCTCGTGCGCCCCGGCGAGCACGCTCGCGCTGTCGACCGGGTCCGGCACCCACGCGTCGCTCACCATGGCGCCACCGCCCCTCCCGGGTGGTCACCGGGCCGCGGCCCGGCTGCCTCGAGCTGGCGGCGGCGTCGCTTGGCGAACGGGACCACAGTCGACCGGGCGACCGGCGCCCAGCGCTCGCGGTGTGCCCGCTGAGCCTCGGCGTACTCGGCGTCCTCGGCCGCCTTCTCCGAGGCGCGACGCGCGTAGGCCTCGGCGCGCAGGTCGTCGGCGAGCGTGTCGCCGGACTGCGCCCACGCCTCGGCCGCGACCACCACGGCGGCGACCTTCACCGGGTCGCCATCGGGCAGCGTCAACCACGCCTCCGACCCGTACGGCGGCAGCACGGCGCCGCGAGCCTTGTCGATCATCCGTCGAGCCCAGCTCCGACGGGCGTTCATCGGTCACCACCACCCACCGCGACGATTCCGACGTGGACGAGCCGGGCGATCGAGAGCGAGACCGCCGCCTCGCGCTCTCGGGCGCGCAGCAGGGCCTTCTCAGCGGCTGGCAACGAGCGGTACGTCTTGGTCATCCAGACGCCGTTCCTCTGCTGGAGGCGCAGCACAATCACGTGGTACGGCTCGGACAGCATCGCCTCGGCGTCGGTCAGGGGTAGACTGTGAAGCGAACTTGAGGTTTCGCCGCTGTCGAGTTCACGGCCCGCCCCGGCACCCGAGAGCTGTGGGCGGGCTCCTCGTTGGCTACGCAGCATCGGCATCACCTCCGCTCGCCGTCGGACGGAGCAGGGCGGCGAGCCGGTCACGTTGCGCCTCGGTCAGCGGCGGCGCGGCGTCGACCGTGCGGCGGATGTAGTCCTCGAGCTTCGCGGCCGCGTGATTGCGACGGGCCTCGGTGACGTCCTCCGGCGTCCCGAGACGAGTAGCAACCGCGACGCGGGAGCGGGTCTGAGCGAGTGTGCTGCCACGCATAGAAGTGGGCACGGCGAACCTCCACGGTTCGCACGTGCCCCGCGTGCATCAAACATCAACTTCCGGCGGTCCCGCCGGGGACAAACTACAACATTGAGATTAGGTTACCACGTCGACAGTCTTGCCCGTTCGCTTCGCATCAGCGATGAACGGTCGCAGCTCGGCCCACGGGATCTCGCGTGTGATCGGCAGCCCGTCGGCGCCCTTTCGGGCTGCCACTGCGGCGACCCGTGCCGGCGACGGACGTTCACACTTCTCGCACATCAGGACCGCGAACGTCGACCCTTGAGCCGACGTGGCTTCGGTGATCTCCGCAAGCACTCGCCCGCAACGCTTGTGACGGATGCGTACCAGCGTGCGCCCCTCGGTCATGCCTCGCCGCCCTTCCACTCGATTCGCACCGTCTCCGGGTCGAACGGCGCTCGACCCATTGGCGGCTTGAGCAGGATCACCGTCATCAGCGCGTCGATCACGGCTCGCTTCGTCGCCAGCTCTGCCGCATCCCAGGTCCCGCGGACGTCGGCCGCGCCGACGAACCGACCGAGGACGTCGGCATTGCTCAGGGTGGCGATCTGCTCCTCGGCCTTCTCGAGCTCGGCGTGCAGCCCCGCGCTTGCTCGCCGGACGGCGTCCAGCGTCAGCAGGCCGTCAGCGAGAGCGGTCGCGAGGTCGTCGAGGCGATCACGGATCGCAGAGACACGCTCGCGGTACGTCCCGAGGTCCGCCCGCACGGGGTCCGACAGCAGCTCGCCCGCGTCGGGCCTCGAGAGTCGCTCGACGACGACTGCCTCCACGAGCTCGTCGATTGGCTGAGCAGCTCGGGACATGTGGCCCTTCTGCCGCTCGCACCGGTACGTGCGCGTCCCGTGCTGTGTGCGGCCGGTCAGCACCCGCGCGCCGCAGTAGCAGCGAGCCAGGTTCGGGAGCAGGTACCGCCGCACCCGCGGCACGTCGGTTGTGCGGCGCTCGGGAGCAGAGAGCACGGCGTGCACGGCGTCAAACACGTCCCCGTCGACGATCGCCGGCCAGACCGCGGGCCCGACCGTCTCGCCCCTGTACGTCCGCCGCGCGGCGTAGCGGGGGTTCTTGAGCACGTAGCGCACGTTGCTGTGCTCCCACGGCTTCCCGAGAGGCGTCGTCGCGCCACGGTTGTTCCAGTCCTTCGCGATGCCCTTGAGCGTTCCGCCCTCGAGGATCCGCGCGAACCCCTCGCGCACGAGAACCGCCTCATCCTCGACGATCTGCATCCCGTCGTTGCTGTAGCCGAACGCGCGTCGGCCTCCGGCCGGTCGCCCCTCGGCCGCGGCCTGCTGCTGTGCGCGCCGCTGCCTCGCGCCCTTGCGCTCGACCTCACCACGCGCGACTGACGCCAGGATCCGGCCCACGAGCCGACCGGCGTCGGTCGACAGGTCGATATCCCCCGTCACCGTGGCAATGCGCACACCGGTGCGCTGCGCCAGGTCGATCAGCTCCTCGAGCTCGCTCAGACGGCGCGTGAGGCGGTCGACGTGCCAGGCGACCACGACCTCGGCCCCGCCGGCCTCCAGGGCCTCGAGCAGCGCGCTGTACTGCGGCCGCGGCTTCTTCGACGATGCGGAGGTGTCGTTGTCGACGAACGTCCGCGTGACTTCCCAGCCGCGTTCGGCGCAGAGCTTCTCGCAGTCGATGCGCTGCCGCTCGACCGCGGCGCCATCGCCAGAGCGGTCGAGCGATTGTCGAAGGTACACAAACGCCCGCATGTGTGTATTATGCCAGATATTCGCAGCTCGAAGACCTCCTCCGCGCTGACGACCCGCTCGCCGCCGCCGATCTCCCCGGCGAGGGCGTTGAGCAGCGTCGTCTTGCCGCACTGCGTGCCGCCGGAGACGACGACGTTGTGGCCGGACTGCACCGCGGCACGCAGGAACGCAGCGGCCTGCGGCGTGAGCGCCCCGTGCGCGACGAGGTCGGCCAGCCTGCGCAGCCGCGGCACGAACTTGCGGATGTTGACGGCCGCGAAACCGCGGCTGATCCCCTCCAGCACCACGTGGAGCCGGTGGCCGCCGGGAAGGGTGGCATCCACGAACGGCTGGCTCAGGTCGAGGCGGCGGCCGGTCGAGGCGAGCATGCGCTCGACCAGCTCGCGCACGTCCTCGGTCGTCAGGATCACCGACGTCAGCTCGTGCCGCCCACCGCGCGCCACGAACACCCGCGACGGATCGTTGATCCAGATCTCCTCGACCTCGGGATCGTCGAGGAAGGGCTGGAGCGGACCCAGCCCGGAGACCCGCGCCACCACCTCGCCGACCATCGCCTCGGGATCGGCCAGCGGGGCGACCGCACCCGTCAGCGACGACTCGTCGTGCTCGGCCGCCACCCGTTGTGCGATCACCCGCACCCGCTCGGCCTCGCGTACCGGGTCGATCCCCTCCGCACGCACGTGCGCACGGACCTGCTCGGCGAGCACCTGCGACGACGACATCGGGACCTCTCGGTCGGGGGCGAACGCACGGCATCGTTGCGCATCCGGAGGGTCAGGCGGAACCCCGTTGTCACGCCCTGTGGACGAGCGCGTCCGGCCTGACCCGATTCGCGAGGAAGGTCGGCTTTCGCGAGCGCCGGATCGCCCGCCAGCCGTGGCCGCCGGTCGCGACTACGGTGGTGCCGGTGGGGATCCCGAGGCGTGCCGACGTGGTCGTGGCGGGGGCCGGCCTGGCCGGACTCACCGCCGCCGCGCGGCTGCAGGACGCCGGCCTCGACGTGGTGGTCCTGGAACGCTCGGACGGGGTCGGCGGCCGGATCCGGACCGACCTCGTCGACGGGTTCCGCCTCGACCGCGGCTTCCAGCTCCTCAACCCCGCCTATCCGGAGGCCCGGCGCACCCTGGACCTGGACGCCCTGGACCTCCGCCCCTTCGATGCGGGCGTCGTGGTCTCGACGGGACTCGCGTCGTACGCGCTGGGTGACCCGGTGCGGATGCCGTCCACGATCGTCGACGACGTGCGCGCGCCGGTCGGATCGTGGCGTGACAAGGCAGCGCTGGCAGCCTGGGCGGCCGCGCTCGGGCTGGCTCCCGGCGGGCTCCTCCGCGCCCGGCAGGACCGTCCGGCGCTCGACGAGCTGAGGGCCCGCGGGATCGGCGACGACCTGATCACCTCCGCGCTCCAGCCGTTCCTGTCCGGTGTGCTCGCTGACGCGGACCTCACCACCTCCCAGCGGGTCGTCGGGATGCTCGTACGCGCCTTCGTCCGTGGGCGGCCCGCCGTCCCGGCCGACGGCATGCAGGCGATCCCGGACCAGCTCGCCGCACGTCTGCGTCCCGGCACCGTCCACCTCGGCGTCACCGTCACCGACCTCGCACCCGGATGCGCTCAGACGGACGACGGGAAAGTACAGGCCCGCGCGGTCGTCAGCGCGGTCGACGGGCACGCCGCCGGCCGGCTCGGCCTGCCCGGGGCGCCGATGCGCGCTCTGACGACCTGGTGGTTCGCCGCCGACGAGTCGCCAGGGACGGGCGCGGTGCTGCACGTCGATGCCGAGCGCCGCGGCCCCCTCGCCAACACCGTCGTGATGACGGAGGCCGCGACGAGCTACGCGCCACCCGGCCGGGCCCTGATCGCCGCCACCGAGGTCGGTGCCCACCGCCGCGGTGCGGAGGCTGCGCGGCGGCACGCCGGGGTCCTGTACGCCACGGACGCCCGCGACTGGGAGCTGCTGCGCGCCGACGTGATCGAGCACGCCCTCCCCGCGCACCCGCCCGGGCAGCCGCTGCGGCGCCGGGTCGCGCTCGGCGACGGGGTGTTCGTGTGCGGCGACCACCGGGACACGCCGTCGATCCAGGGCGCGCTCGTCTCGGGGCGCCGTACGGCCGACGCGGTGCTGGCACACCTGGGGACGACCGCTCCGGCGGCGTAGCTGTCCACGGGACCTGGTGCCACGGAGACCAGCGCGCAGGTTCGGCGACGCGAATCCCGACATCTCCGTGCTGCCGAGCGGCATCTCGACACTGCGGTGGCCCCAGCAACGCAAGTGTCGAGACGCACGTCCACGGCTCCTGGCAGGATCACGTGACCCTCGACATTCCCGTCGCCCGGGCAACGGCGATGTCGAGACCCACGTCGATGTCGAGACCCACGAGCCGGCTGCGCGCAGCCCTCCGCACGGCTCGGCGGCCGCGCACGTCAGCGCCGGCGACGGCTCCGTTCCGCCTCGCGCCGCATCCGGCCCAGCTCGGCGTTGACCACGCCGCCGACGAGCGTGGCCGTCGCGCTCAGCCAGAGCCAGATCACGCCCGCCAGGATCGCGCCGACGACCTGGCCTGCGACCAGCACCGCGAGGCTGCCTTCCTGGATGTCCGGCCGCGCCGGACCACCCGGGCCCGCCCAGCCGAGGTACAGCTGGAACCCGAACGCGACGAGCACGACCCCGACCGTGCCGACGATCGCACCCGGGACGCAGCCCTGCCAGGTGTTGCGGACGTTCGGTCCGTACCGGTAGAGGATCACGAGGAACGACACCGACACCGCCCCCACCAACGGCCAGCGCAGCAGCTCCCACAGGATCTCGAAGGTGGTGCCGAGACCGAACGAGTCGGCGATCGGCTTCCCGCCCCCGAGCAGCGGTCCGACGACGACCATCGCGAGCACGACCGCGATCGTGATCACCGCACCGATCGCGAGGGCGACACCGAGCAGCCACTGCTCCGGCAGCCCGCGGCGCTCCTCGACCTCGTAGGTGTCGTCGAGCGCACGGATCGCCGCCCGGAACATCCGGCTCGCCAGCCAGATCGCGACCGCGACGCTGCCGATGGCGACGCCGGCGCGCTCCTCGTGCAGCAGGTCCTCGATCATCGGGGCCATGACGTCGGTCGTGACCTGCTCGGCGAACACGTTCGTGACCGCGTCGATCGCCTGCTCCTCGATCGTGGCGACCGCGTCAGCACCCACGACGCGCTCCAGGTAGCCCAGGGCGGCCCCGAGCGCGGTGACGAGGGGCACGAGCGAGATCAGCGCGTAGTACGTCATCTCGGCGGCCAGCCCGGTGATCCGGACGTCGACGGTCCGGCGCCAGACCCGGACCAGCAGCAACGGGAGCTGGTACGGCCCGACCCACCAGGGGTGCCGTTCGGCGAACGTCTCCACGCGCTCCGGCATCGTCGGCCCTTCGCCGTCGATCCACCCGAAGGCGCGGGCGCGCTCACGCGCCGTCCGGTTGGTCCAGGCGCCGACCTGGACGAGCCCGAGCGCCGCGCCCGCGGAGGCGACGAGCGCGACCGGCACCTGCACGGGATCGTCGAGCAGGGCCAGCGCGACGGCCCCGGCCACGAGCGCACCGATCAGCGACAGGATCGTGGTCGCCGCGACGCTGAGATGCCGGCGCGCGGGGAGGCGGCGCCGGGTCAGCACCGCGCACGCCAACCCGACGGCGGCGATCGCCACGACGTCCAACGCAGCCTCCGTCCGGGCACCGGTGGTGGGGTCAGCCTGTCACAGCCGCGGGTGGTCCATCAGGAGGAGGACGTGAGCCGGACGGTCGTCGACGAGCTGCCAGCGGTGCCGCAGGGTCGCCGGGTGGGTGAGCAGGTCGCCGGGCCCGAGCCGGTACGTGCCGGCGCGGTCGACCTCGACCTCCAGCGCACCGTCGACGAGGAAGATCGTCAACGTCCCGGGCGACTCGAACCACTCCGCGATGTGCTCGCCGGGCGCGATCCGGTACTCGGTGACCTCGAGACCGGTCGTCGGGTGCACCATCGCGACCCGGCCGAGGGCGGCGTCAGGGCGGTCGGCGACCGGGACCAGCCGTCCCTGCCCCGCGCGTACGACCTGCACCTGCTCGGCGTCCTCGACGGGCAGGAGGTCTCCCGGGGAGGCACCGAGGGCCTGCGCCAGCCGGTACGTCGTCACCATCGACGGCATCGACAGCCCTCGCTCGACCTGGCTCAGGAACGGCTGGCTGATGCCGGCACGCCCAGCGAGCTCGCGCATCGAGAAGCCTGACTTCTCACGAGCCGCGCGGATCGCCGCCCCGACGCGGCGTGCGAGCGTGGTCTCCTGCTCCGCCTCGATCCCTGCTGACACCGGCGTTACCTCCTGGACACGCGGCGCACACCCGGACGAGACGTCGCCGCTGCATAGTGATTGATGAGAGCAATCACGGTGGGGCCGGCGCCCCATCCTCGCACACATCCCGGGAGCCCGATGACCTCCGCACCGACGATCCCGTACGACGTGGTGCGGGCCTGGCCGAAGGTCAGCCTGCACTGCCACCTGCTCGGCTCGGTCCACGCGGCCACGGTCGCGGACCTGGCCCGCAAGCACGGCGAGACCCTGCCGTACGGCCGGAGCGCAGCCGACCTGTACGAGATCGAGGCGTACGAGGACCTCGGCGCGTTCCTCGCGACGTACGACGTGGTCGGGTCGCTCGTGCGCGACGTCGAGGACGTGCACCGGATCACCTACGAGTCGCTCACGACGTACGGGTCGGAGCACGGTGTCCTCTACCGTGAGATCTTCGTGTCCCCGCACCCGGTCGGCGTCCCGTACGCGGTGCTGCTCGACGGGATGCGTGCCGCGATGGCCGACGCCCGCGCCGACGCGGGCATCGACAGCCGGATCGTCGTCGCGCTGCACCGGGAGCGCTCCGCGTCCGAGGCCGAGGCGCTGGTCGATGCGGTGGTCGAGCATCGCATCGACGAGGTCGTCGGGGTCGGGCTCGACTACGCCGAGGTGAACGGTCCGCCCGGGCTGTTCGCCGACGCGTTCGTGCACGCGGGGCGCGCGGGTCTGGAACGCACCGCGCACTCCGAGAGCGGCCCCCCGCGCCACATCGAGGTGATCCTCGACGACCTCGGGTGCAGCCGGATCGACCACGGCTACCACGTCGTCACCGACCCCCGGATCGTGCAGCGCTGCCTCGACGAGGGCGTCACGTTCACCTGCACGCCGGTCAGCTCCGACATCGGACGCTACTCCGGCTCCGGCGACGGCCGGCACGAGCGGATCGCCGCGATGCACGCCGCCGGACTGCGGATCACGATCGACTCCGACGACCCGCCGATGTTCGGGACGGACCCGACCCGCGACCACGCGGTGATCTCCACCGCACTCGGGCTCACCACCACCGACCTCGCCCGGATCAGCCTCGACGCCGTCGCGGCGACCTGGCTCGACGAGACCGACCGTACGACGCTGCGCGGCCGCGTGACCGAGGCGATCGCCGCGCTCGACCCGACCGTCCTCGACCCGACGGCGCTCGACCGTCCGCCGGGCGCTCCCGCACCGCTCCACGCCGCCACGACCGGAAGGACCGCACCGTGACCGAGTTCCACGTCCCCATCGTCGACATCACCCCGTACGTCACCGAGGGCACCGGCGAGCAGCGCGCGGGGGTCGCCGAGGCGATCGACCGGGCGTGCAGCGAGGTCGGCTTCATCCAGGTGGTGGGCCACGGGGTGCCGGCCGAGACGATCGCCGCGTTCGCCGACGCGCTCGACTCCTTCTTCGGTCTCCCGCTGGAGACGAAGAAGGAGTACCGCACTCCCCCGCGGATCAACCGTGGGTACGCCCCACCCAAGACCGAGTCGCTGTCCTTGAGCCTCGGGGTGGAGTCCGCGAACCGGATGAACGACTTCTTCGAGGCGTTCAACGTCGGCGTGACCGCGGACGCGTACCCGGACCTCGACCTGCCGGCCGACGACTACGCCGAGAACCTGTGGCCGAGCGAGACGCCGGACTTCCCGGCGCCCGTGCAGGCCTACTTCGCCGAGGCCGGCCGCGTCGCCCGCACGCTGACGCGGATCTTCGCCGACGCGCTCGACCTCGAGCCCGGCTACTTCGCCCCCTACACCGACCACTCGCTCGACGTCCTGCGGATGAACAACTACGCGCTCCCGCCGGGCGACATCACGCTCGACGGCGACCTGACCGGCATGGGCGAGCACACCGACTACGGGATCTGCACCGTGCTGTGGGCCGACCAGGTCGCGGGGCTCCAGGTGCTCGGCCACGACGGCGCGTGGCACGACGTCAGCCCCGCCGACGGCGCCCTCCTGGTCAACCTCGGTGACCTGATGGCGCGGTGGACGAACGAACGCTGGATGTCGACGCTGCACCGCGTGAAGCCTCCGATCGTCGAGGGGACGATCCAGCGTCGCCGATCCGCGGCCTACTTCCACGACGGCAACATCGACGCCCTGATCTCGACCCTCCCTTCGTGCGTGGGCGAGGGCAGCCGGTACGAGCCGATCACGGTGGCCGAGCACATCAGCGCGAAGCTCGCCGGCTCGCGTGCCGGTGTGCGCAACGACACCGCCCAGCGCGAGGCCGCCCGGGTCCGCGCCGCGACGGCGTGAGGATCGGCACCACGGAGGCGCAGGGCTGGACCCGGGCACCGGTCGTGCGGTCTGATACGAGATAGTCAGGGACCAACCGACCTCCCACCGAAGGACGATCGCCTGATGGCTGAGAAGCAGTCCGTCCTCGGCCGCGTCGCAGCACTGGCGCAGGCCGACGTCGACACGCTCGTCGACAGCGCTGCCGATCCGGAGGCCCTCTTCCTCGCCCTCGGGCGAGCTTTCTCGAGCACGCTGAGCGAGGCCGAGGAGGAGCTGGCGCACGCGCGTGCCTCGCTCCGGCTTGCCGAGCACGACCGGGACGAGGACGAGGAGAGCGTCGACGACTGGGGAGCCCAGGCGGCCACGGCGGCCTACCGAGCCGCCGAGCTGCGGATCGAGGGCAACCCGGCGGGGGCGGACGCGTTCGACGAGCTCGCCCGGATCGCCCTGACCCGCCAGGTGGCCACCGAGCGGGAGCTCGAGCAGACCCGCGAGCGGATCCGGGTGCTCGGCACGTTCGTCACGGAGCTGAGCCGTGCTCTCGCGAGCGCGAAGGAGCAGCTCGCGGTGCTGGAGGACCGTCGGGCACGCCAGCTGGGGACCGTCGAGCCCGGCGACGGGCGCGTGCTCGACACCGAGACGCCCAACGTCCTCGACCCGACCACCGAGCTGACGACGTTCGAGCTGAAGCTCCACCGCGAGGAGGAGCGTCACAGCGGGACGGCGAGCGTGCCGTCCTACCTCGACGCCTGGTTCACGCACCCGGCAGACCCCGCCCTGCGTGCGCAGGTCGACGAGCGGCTCGAGCTCCTGCGCCCCGACGAGGACCAGCTCGTGGAGGCCCTGACCACGCGTACGGCCGAGGCCGCGTCGCGGATGGCCGAGGAGGCGGAGCGCGTCGCCGCGCAGGCGCAGCGCGAGGCCGACGCGTTCTCGGAGGACGCCCTGGCGCGCGCGATGGGTCTGCGCGACGACGCCGACGACGCGTCGCCCGGCGAGGATCCGGAGGGCGACGACGCGTCTTTGGGCGGGGACGTCGCCGAGCACGAGGCCCCCCGCAGCACGGAGTCCGGCGAGCCCTTCGACGACCGGCCGGCAGACGCCGGTGCCGAGGTGTCGGAAGCCGAGACGCAGGACGCTGAGACGCAGGACGCTGAGACGCAGGACGCTGAGACGCCGGGTGCATCGACGCCGGAGGCAGCGGCGCCGGAGGCCGAGACGCCGGAGGCAGCAGCGCCGGAGGCCGAGACGCCGGAGGCAGCAGCGCCGGAGGCCGAGACGCCGGAGGCAGCAGCACCGGAGGCCGAGACGCCGGAGGCAGCTGAGGAGGCAGCGGCTCCGGCCGACCGGCCGGAGCCTGACGCCGTGGAGGCGGCGGTGCGCGAGGCCGCAGGAGCCGACCCGGTGGATGCCGCGCCCGTGGGAGCGCCTGCGGACGAGGCGCCCGACGACGCCGCCGAACCCGTTGCGGAGGACGCACCCGTCGCGGAGGCCGAGAGCACCGCGGACGACGCACCCGTCGCGGAGGCCGAGCCCACTGCGGACGACGCACCGGAAGCAGCCTTCGACGAACGGCGAGGCGGGCGGTCCGTCGAGCGCGCGACGGCCGAGGAAGAGGCCACCCACACGCTCGACGAGCCTCGGCAGGTCGAGGCTGAGCACGCCGACCAGCCCGACCAGCGGACCGACGTCGTCGGCGGCGAAGGGCCCTCCGACTCCGCTCGACGGGCGAGCTCCGCCGAGCGCGAGCCGACCGTGGTCATCGACTTCGCGAACCCTGCGGCGCCTCCGTCCGCCGGCACGTCGAGCCCCCCGGAGCCTCCGAGCGCACCGGTCCCGCCGAGCCCACCGGCGCCTCCGGCAACCTCGACGGACGATCGGCCCGCCGATCCGCGACCGAACGGCACCGGTCCTGCCGACCCGGCTCAGGAGTGGTTCGCGACCGCGGTTCCCGAGCTTCGACGGCGGGTCGCCCGCGGGCGGTCCGAGGTGTTCGGCTCCGAGCCGGAGCCGCCGCAGGACCCGTCCGCGGCCGCCACCGGGCCGTCGGACCCGGAGCCCCTGGGCGAGCGTGCGAGCGACGACGAGCGGCCCACGCCCAGCGGCGCGCCGGGGAGGCGCCTGCGCGACGTCCCGACCGACACGGAGGCGGCGCTCGGGGGGCCCGCCCAGGAGCAGCCGTCGCCCGCACCCACCGGCGGTCGGCGTCGCGGGACCCCGCGGGAGGAGCCGGCTGACCCGCACGACGCGTCGGCCCGGGCGCCGCGCGGTCGGGCGTCGAACGACGACCCGGACACGTCCGCCGGCGGCCCCACCGGGTCGGCCGACCAGCGCGCTGCGGCAGGGCAGTTCACCGGGGTCGCCTCGTCGCCGCGCCGCGCGCGGGTGGGCGATGCGGAGAAGTCGTACCGGATCGCCCGCTCCCAGCTCGAGACCCAGGTCGATCTCCCGGCCTTCGCCGACGGCGACCGGGCCGATGCGCCCGAGACCGGGGCCGAGCCGCGCGATGGCGCCGAGCCGCCGCAGAAGCGTGGTGAGGAGCCGGGAGACGGGTCTGCGACCCTCGACGGGGACCGGGCCGAAGGCCGGCCGGACGACGGCGACACCCCTCGGCGGGACCGTGCGCGCCCGCAGCGTCGCTTCGGCAACGGGGTGCCCTCGGCGTACGAGGTGGCCTACGACACGCCCGCGCAGCCGCCGCAGCCGCCACGGCACCCGAGCTTCCTCGACCACCCGGACGGTGGCCGGGACGCGACGGTCTACCCCTTGCGCCCGCGCCGCGACGACAGCGGGTGACCCGGCACGCTCACGCACCCGTGGTCGTGAGCGTGCCGCGGCCTCGGTCGCCTCACACCCGCGTCGTCACGCCGGGTCCCAGCGGAAGAACCGGGTCGCCAGCGCGGTCATCACCGCAGCGAACGCGAGCAGCCCCAGCATCGGCGCGATGATCGCCTCGACACCCTGGCCGCGCACCATCACGTCCGACATGCCCTCGTTGAGCCAGCGCAGCGGCAGCACCCGTGACAGCGCCTGGAGCCAGGCCGGCGCGCCGTCGAGCGGGAAGAACGAGCCGGACAGGAACGCCATCGGCAGGATGACGAAGTTCGCGAGCCCGGTGGCGCCCTCCTCGGTCTTGGAGAACGACCCGATGAACAGCCCGAGCGACAGGAACGCCAGCGTCGCCGCCGCGATCAGAGGCAGACTCAGCCACCACGAGTCGGTGAGCTGCAGGCCCATGAACGCCACCGCGGGCACGAGGAACACGACGGTCTGCATCCCGGCGAGCAGCAGCGCGGTGGTCACGCGGGCGCCGACGACCGACGGTGTCCCGACGGGCGAGAGACGCAGCCGGCGGAGCAGACCGTCGCGCCGCCAGACGACGAGGTTCGCGGCGGCTCCGAACGCCGCTCCCATCGCGATCGCCCAGCCGAGCAGCGACGGCGTGAAGAACTGGATCGGCTCCAGCGACTCGTCCTCGACCTGCTGCGGGTCCAGGGTGTACGTCGGGGGCTGGCCGGACGCGGCGAGATTGGCGCTCTGGACGATCGCCGAGACGGTGCCCTGGACGACGGCCGAGCCGACCTGGTCGGCCGCGGAGTACCACAGCACCACCTGATCGCCGTCCATCTCGATCGCCGCGTCGGCATCGCCGGCGCGGACGTCGGCGATGGCTGCGTCCCGGTCGTCGGTGCGCGTGATGTCGAGCGCGTCGTCCAGCGCGGCTCGGGTCTGCGCTGGTGCGTCGTCGATCACCGAGACCGCACCCACCTGGACGACCTCGCTCTTCGGCGTCCCGGCGTCGGCGAACAGGCTGCCGAGCAGGAGCAGGAACATCAGCGGGAAGGCGAGCGACCAGAACAAGGCCATCCGGTCCCGCAGGAACCCGCGGGTCATGGCCAACGACAGGCTGCGGAACGCCCTCATGCGCGGTACTCCCGCCCGGTCAGCTCGAGGAAGACGTCCTCGAGGGTGGCGCCCCGGACCGAGAGTCCGGCCAGCGCGTCCCGGGCAGCGAGCTCGGTGAGGACGTCAGCGGGGCGCCGGGTCGTGAGGACGATGCCGTCGCCGTCCTCGGAGGCCTCCTCGACGCCGCCGATCGACGCTCCGTCGGCAGCGGACAGGACGTCGGTCGCCACCCCGATCCGGACGGGCCGGTCGAGACCGCGCACGAGGGCGGCCGGCGTGTCCACGGTCAGGACCCGTCCGTGGTCCATGATCGCGACACGGTCGCACAGCGCCTCGGCCTCCTCCATGTAGTGGGTGGTGAGGACGACCGTGCGGCCGGAGTCGTTGAGCTGCTCCAGCAGGTCCCACAGGTTGCGCCGCGCCTGCGGGTCGAGCGCGGCGGTGGGCTCGTCCAGGAACACCAGATCGGGATCGTGGACGAGCGCGCACGCGATCGACAGGCGCTGACGCTGCCCGCCGGACAGCTTCTCCGCCCGGACCCCGGCGTGCTCGGCCAGCCCGACCTCCGCCAGCAGAGCGTCGGTCCGGCCGGGCTCCGCGCCGTAGAGCGCCCCGAACGTGTCGAGCTGCTCGCGTGCACTCAGCCGGTCGAAGAACGCCGACGACTGCAGCTGCACCCCGAACCGTGACAGCAGCTCGGGCTCCCGCTTCGACGGGTCCCGGCCGTCGATGCGCGCCTGCCCGCCCTGGGGACGCCGCAAGCCCTCCAGCATCTCCAGCGTCGTCGTCTTGCCCGCACCGTTCGGCCCGAGGAGTCCGAAGAACTCCCCGGGCTCCACGGTGAAGGACACGTCGTCGGCCGCACGGACGGCGCCGTACGCCATCTCGAGGTGATCGGCCTCGACCCGCAGTCCCATGTCTCTCCCTCCGCCGCCTCTACTGGTTCATTACATGACTAGTGAACCACAGAACCTTGGTCAGGTCGAGAGCCTTCAGGTCAGCAGCGTGCGCACGACCCGCAGGCCCACCGAGAGACGCGCCAGGTCGGGGGTGTCGGCGCCCCAGATCTCCTCGAGCGTCTCCTCGGCCCGCGCCAGGACCGCAGCCTCCGACTCCCCCCAGGCCTTGACCCGCTCGTGCGGCGACTGCTCGGGGTCGGTGGAGGCGAGGACCTGGCGGGTCAGCTCCGCCTGCACGCCCATCAGGTCGTCGCGCAGCGCCGCCCGCGCCATCGAGCGCCAGCGGTCGTCGCGCGGCAGCGCCTGGACCCGATGGCTCAGCAGGTCGAGCCCGAGCTGCTGGGACAGCTCGAAGAACACCCGCCCGACCTCGTCGGCGTCGGCACCGGAGCCGAGCGCCACGTCCGCGACCGCGATCGCGGCGTACGCCGTGGGCAGTGCCGCGAACTCCCGCGCGTCCTGCTCCGGCACGCCGGACGCGGCGTAGGAGTCGACGCGCTCCTGCCACGCCTCCCGCTCCCGACCGACCATCAGCTCGGGCAGCTCGCGCCGCAGCCGGTGCACGACCGGGTCGAAGTGCGTCACCGTCTCGTCGACGTCGGCGTAGCGCCGGTGGTTGATCAACCAGCGCGCCATCCGCTCGACCAGCGCCTGGACCGCGCCGCGCATCTGCTCCTGGACGTCGGAGCCGACCCGGTTGTTCAGGGTGTCGACCCGCTCGACGAGCTCGCCCTCACCGCAGATCTCCGCGGCGATCGACCGCGCCCGGGCCAGGTCCGAGGCCGATGCTCCGGTCTCGCCGGACAACCGGTGGAAGAACGAGATGCCCGCCCGGTCCACCATCTCGTTCGCCACCGCGGTGACGACGATCTCCTTGCGCAGCGGGTGGGCGAGCATCTCCTGGCGGTAGTCCTGCCGCAGCGCCTCGGGGAAGTAGCGGTACAGGTGCGCACGGTAGTAGTCGTCGCTCACCAGGCCGGAGTCCATCAGCTCGTCGGTCAGGACGATCTTCGTGTACGCGAGCAGCACCGCGAGCTCCGGCGCCGTCATCCCGACTCCCTGCGACCGCCGTTCGGCCAGCTGCTTGTCCGACGGCAGGTCCTCGAGCCCACGGTCCAGGTAGCCCGCCTTCTCCAGCCGCATCATCCAACCGGCGTGCGCGTGCAGGAGACTCACCGAGTCGGCGACCGAGCCGGCGAGCGACACGTTCTGCGCGTCGTTGTGCTCGAGCACCAGGCGCGCCACGTCGTCGGTCATCGTCGCCAGCAGGCGGTCGCGGGCCTGGGGCTCGAGGTCGCCGCGGTCGACCACCCGGTCCAGGAGGATCTTGATGTTGACCTCGTGGTCCGAGGTGTCGACCCCGGCCGAGTTGTCGATGAAGTCGGTGTTGATCCGTCCCCCGGCCAGCGCGTACTCGATCCGGCCCAGCTGGGTCAGCCCGAGGTTGCCGCCCTCGCCGACGCAGCGGCAGCGCAGCTCCGCGCCGTCGACGCGGATGGTGTTGTTGGCCTTGTCGCCCACGTCGGCGTGCGACTCGGTCGACGCCTTGACGTAGGTGCCGATCCCGCCGTTCCACAACAGGTCGACCGGGGCGAGCAGGATCGCCCGCAGCAGCTCCGGCGGACGCATCGAGTCCACGTCGTCGTCGATCCCGAGCGCCTCGCGCATCTGCACCGAGACCGGGATCGACTTGGCCGTGCGGGAGAACACCCCACCGCCGGCGCTGATCAGGTCGCGGTCGTAGTCGTCCCAGCTCGACCGGGGCAGCGCGAACATCCGCTGCCGCTCGACGAACGAGCGCGCCGCGTCCGGATCGGGGTCGACGAAGATGTGCCGGTGGTCGAACGCCGCGACCAGGCGCGTGTGCTCCGAGAGCAGCATCCCGTTGCCGAACACGTCGCCCGACATGTCGCCGACCCCGACGCAGGTGAAGTCCTCCCGCTGGCAGTCGACCCCCATCTCGCGGAAGTGCCGCTGCACCGACACCCAGGCGCCGCGCGCGGTGATCCCCATCTCCTTGTGGTCGTAGCCCGCCGACCCGCCCGAGGCGAACGCGTCACCGAGCCAGAACCCGCGGTCGAGCGAGATCCGGTTCGCGATGTCGGAGAAGCTCGCGGTCCCCTTGTCCGCGGCCACGACGAGGTACGAGTCGTCGCCGTCGTGCCGCACGAGGTCCGGCGGCGGGACCACCGCGTCGCCGACCCGGTTGTCGGTCAGGTCGAGCATCGCCGAGACGAACGTCTCGTAGCACGCGATCCCCTCCGCCTGCCAGGCCTGCCGATCCTTGGCCGGATCGGGCAGGCGCTTGCAGAAGAACCCGCCCTTCGCCCCGACGGGCACGATCACGGCGTTCTTCACCATCTGCGCCTTGACCAGCCCGAGCACCTCCGTGCGGAAGTCGTCGCGACGGTCCGACCAGCGCAGCCCGCCGCGCGCGACCGCACCGAAGCGCAGGTGGACGCCCTCGACGCGGGGCGAGTAGCAGAAGATCTCGTACGCGGGCCGCGGCTCGGGCAGGTCCGGGATGTCGCGCGGAGACAGCTTGAACCCCACGTACGAGCGGGGCCTCCCCCGGTCGTCCCGCTGGAAGAACGACGTGCGCAGCGTCGCGCGGATCAGTGTCCGGTACGAGCGCAGCACGCGGTCCGCGTCCAGCCCCTCGACGTCGTCCAGCAGCGTGCGCAGCAACGACTCGACCCCGTCGACCGACGTGCCCCGGTCGCCCTCGCGAGCCGGGTCGAAGCGCGCCTCGAACAGGTCGAGCAGGCACCGCACCGCAGCCGTCTCGGCCAGCAGCACCGCCTGCAGGGACTCCGGGCTGAACGGCGTCCCGGCCTGCTGCATGTAGCGGGCATAGGCACGGAGCACCACGACCTGGCGCCACGACAGCTCGGCGGCGAGCACCAGACGGTTGAACCCGTCGACCTCCGCGCGATCCTCCCAGCACGCGACGAAGGCGTCGGTCAGCCGCGCGAGACCGGCGTCGTCGGGTCGTCCGGACACCCGTGCCGAGAACGCGTACACCCACACCGGGCGGGGCCGGCTGGCCCACTCGTACGGCCGCTCGTCCAGCACGTCCACGCCGAGCGACGCGAACACCGGCAGCACGTCGGTCAGCGCCGCCGGCGCGGTCGTGCACAGGCGCAGCGTCAGCGACACGGGGTCGTCGGGATCACGCAGCACCCGCACCGCGATGTCGCGACCGGCGGCGAGCATCGAGCGGACCGCGATCAGGTCGTCGACGGCCTCCGACGGGCTCACGTCCTCGGTGTAGTTGGCACCGAACGCCCCTTCGAACCCGGCGAGCGTCTCCGCCGTGCGCGACGAGCCGAGCCGCGCGTCGACGGCGTCGGCGAGACCGTCCTCCCACGAGCGCACCACCGCCGCGACGTCCGCCTGGAGGCGGTCGGCGTCCAGCGTCCCGAGCGCGTTGCCCCGCCGTGGCCGGACCACCAGGTTGACCCGCGCGAGCCGCGACTCGCTCACCCACACGCTGTAGTCGATCGTGGGGTCCCCGCCGACCCGCTCGGCGACCATCCGCTCCACCTCGCGCCGGACCGTCGTGGTGTAGCGGTCGCGCGGCAGGTACACCAGCACCGACAGGAACCGGTCGTAGGTGTCACGCCGGACGAACAGCCGGACCTGGCGTCGCTCCTGGAGATGGATCAACGTCTCCGCGATGTGCGCCAGCGAGTCCGCGGGCACCTGGAAGAGCTCGTCGCGCGGGTAGGTCTCGAGCAGGTCCAGGATCGCCTTCGCGGCATGGCTGTCCGGCTCGTACCCGAGAGCCGTCACCACCCCGGCGACCTTGCTCGACAGGATCGGGATCCGCGTCACGCTGCCGGTGTACGCCGACGACGCGAGCAGGCCGAGGAAGCGACGCTCCCCGACCACGTTGCCGGCCGCGTCGAACGTCTTCACGCCGATGTAGTCGAGGTACGCGGTGCGGTGCACGGTGGCGCGGGAGTTCGCCTTCGTGATCACCAGCAGGGTCCGTTCGCGGGCCCGCGCGCGGACCTGCGGCGGCAGCCGGTCGAACGACGAGCCGTCGCGTCCGCGGCTGCGCGACGGCGTCCTCAGGATGCCCAGACCGCTGGATCCCACCGGCGCGAGACGCTCGTCGCCCGGCTCCCCGACCAGGTCGTACTCCCGATAGCCCAGGAACGTGAAGTTGTCGTCCGCGAGCCACGCGAGCAGCTGAGCGGCCTCCTGCACCTCGTCGTGCGGCAGCCGCGGCGGGTCGGATCGCAGCTCCGCGACGATCTCACGGGCACGGGAGCGCATCGGGTCCCAGTCGTCGTTGACGACCGCGACGTCGCGCAGCACCCGTCGGACCCCCGCCTCGATCGTGCTCGCGGCGTCCGGGTCGTCGACCGCGTCGATCTCGAGATGCATCCACGACTCGCGGACACCGACGTCCGCGGCGCCGTGGGGGCCCAGGAAGCTGAGCAGACGCCCGTCGGCGTCCCGCTCGACCACCGGCTGCGGGTGCACCAGCCAGTCGACCTCGTAGCCGGCGCGGCCGAGGTACCCCACGGTGGAGTCGACCAGGAACGCACGGTCGTCGGTGACGACCTGGAGGACGAGGTGCCCCCCGGCGTCCCAGCCGTCCTCGCGGCCCTCCGGCCGCCACACCTTGACGAGGGTCTCACCGGGGCGGCGGCGCGCCGCCAGCTCGGCGTGGTTGCGGACGGCGCCCACCAGGCGCGCGCGGCTGCGCCGGGCGGTCTCCTCCTCGGGAACGTGCAGGTAGTAGCTGTGCAGCATGGCGTCGACGATCTCGTCGACGTCGTGCGATCGGTCGAGGGACACCGTTGTCCCCTCCTTCGCGTACGTCGGGATGACTCCCCAGCACACTAACCTTCGACGGTCGGGGACCGGCTGGCATGATGGCTTCCCATGAAGCTGCGCGAGTCCGCCGAGTACCCCGGGGCCACCTGCGAACAGGTGTTCGCGCTGGTCACCGACGACGACTTCCGGGCCGAGGTCTGCGAGAAGATCGACGCGATCGCCTACGAGGTCACCGTCACCCACGAGGGCGAGGACACCCGCATCGTGATCGACCGGACCCTGCCCGCCGACCTGCCGGACTTCATCAAGAAGCTCACCGGCGACGTCGTCGACGTCCGCCAGACCGAGGTCTGGGGACCCGCCGACGCCGACGGTGTGCGGCACGGGCGGATCGACATGGTGGTGAAGGGTCAGCCGGCGTCGATGGCGGCCACCGGCACGATCCGCCGTACGGCCTCGGGCGCCGAGGTGCTCGTCGAGGGCGAGGTCACCGTGAAGATCCCGTTCATCGGCAAGAAGGTCGAGCCGATGATCGGGCAGGTGATCAGTGCGGCTCTGCGCACCGAGGCCGAGCAGGGCCGCCTCCGGCTCCAGGCCTGAGGGCCCTCACACGGTCGCGGCGCTGCTGCGCCAGGCGTAGACGACGCTCGTGCGGGTGAGCAGGTCCTGCACCGAGCGGGAGCGGTGGTCGACCGCCGACCAGAACAGGCCGACCGGGAACGCCACGACGATCAGCCCGCGCAGCATCGCTCGCGGGAGCCGCACCCGCTCGCCGTGGTGGACCACCCGCACGCCCATCAGCACCCCTCCGAGCGTCCGCCCGCTCGTAGCCCAGCACGTCACCAGGTAGACGAACAGGTAGGCCGCGCCGAGGGCGAGGAACACGATGAAGGGCCACCGCGGCCAGCTCCAGCCCACCGGGTTGACCAGGAACGACAAGGCGGCCACCGCCGCGTACGTCCCCGCCGCCGCAGCCACGCCCAGCCCGTAGTCGACGGCACCGGCGATCGTGCGCGTCACCACACCGGCGGGACGGCCCTGGAGGTCGGCACCGGGGCCGTGCGAGGCGCTCACCGGGTGCCCGCGCTCTGCCGGCGCCGCCGCAGCAGGATGCGATCCACGACCCGGGCGACGGCCTCGTCGGCGCTCGCGGCACCGGTGCGGGCCTCCACGACCATGTCGGTCGCGATCCCGGTGGAGGACTCCCGGATGATCTCCGGCAGGTCGACGTCCTCGATCACCTCGTTCGCGAGCGCATCGAGATCGACGCGGTCGCGCACGAGCGCCGTGAGGTCCAACCCGTCGAGAACCTGCATCACGACGCGGTGCAGGTCGACGCGGTCGAGGACGGTCGCGGTGAGGTCGAGGTCGTCCAGCGCCGCGGCCACGACCTGCCCCAGGTCGACCTGCGTCAGGACCACGTCGGTCAGGTCCAGCGCACCCAGCGCCGCGCTCACCACACGCCCGAGGTCGACCCGTCCGGTCACGACCTCGGTGAGGTCGAGCTCGTCCAAGGCCACCGTCACCACCACCGCGAGATCGACCCGGTCGAGCACCAGGCGAGTCAGGTCGAGCTCGTCGAGCACCCGGTCGACCACGACCGGGACCAGCGCCCGCGCCGACCCGACGGCCCGACGGCCGAGCTCGCGACGGCGCTCCGCTCCGCGCGACGCCAGACGCGCGACGGCCGGCCCGGGCGCGACCGCGGCCGGCACCAGCGGCGGGTACGCAGCGCGCCGACCGAGCGCGACCAGAGCAGGTCCGGCGACGGCGCGCACCGCGACCACCCCGCGACCACCGAGCGTCGCGGCCAGGTCGGCCACGCCCACGACGAGGTCGGCCACCGGCACATCCGCTCCACCCGGGCGGTCGGCACGGGAGTCTGACGGTGACGGGTCCACCCCCCGAACCTAGTCCACCGGCGCCCCCTCGGCGCTGCAACGGCGCCTACTCCTCCGCGAGCAGCGTCTCCAGCTCCTGCGTCGCGTACCAGGCGAGGTCCTCACCGACGTGCAACGAGGCGACGTCCGCCCGGTCGACGTCACCGGGCGGCGTGACGGCGGCCGCCTCGACGGCCACCACCAGAGCCTCGCCCCACCGCTGCTCCGCCAGCTCCCCGGCCTCCACCATCGCGTCGTACTCGTCCTGCTCGTCCGTGCTCGCCGCCTCGACGACGGCGTACGAACCCGCCGCGAGCTGCCCGACGTCGCTGAGCGCCCGCAAGGCCGGCCGGTCGGTCGCGAGGTACGCGCGCCTGCTCATGCGCCCTCCTCGGACCGCGGCGCGGGGACGCCCCGGGGGGCACGCAGGCGGTTCGGGCTCGCCGTCTCGACGAGCTCGTCGAGCGCCTCGCGCAGGCACTGGCCCAGCACGTCGGCACCCGCGACCGCCTGCCGGTCCGCGAGCACGCCGTAGCCGACCTGTCCCTCGTAGGACGTCACGCCGATCGAGATCGTGTGGTCGCCCGACAGCGGGATCCCCGGGTAGGTCTCCGCGACCCGGGCGCCGGCGACGTACATCGGCTCGCGCGGGCCGGGGACGTTCGTGACCACCACGTCGTAGCTGTGCTCGGGCTGGCCCTGCGCGACGCGCGCCCCCACCGCGTGGAACGTCGTCGGAGCGAATCCGGGCAGCGATGCGAGGGTGTTCGCGGCGACCGCGACACCGGTCTCCTTGTGCGCCTTGAGCACGTAGGAGACCTGGTGCAGGCGGACGACCGGGTTCGACTCGCCGACCGGCAGGGCGAGCAGGTGACCACGCACGGTGCTGCCGTAGGAGGTGGGCAGCCCGTCGTCCGTGGCCACCGACATCGGCACCAGCGCGCGCACCCGCGTCGCGTCGGTCACCGGGAACCCCTGCGCCAGCAGGTAGCCCCGGATCGCACCGGCGACGGTGGCCATCACCACGTCGTTGACGGTGCCGCCGTGCACGTCGCGCACCTGCCGGTAGTCGTCGAGCGACGTGCTCACCGTGACGTAGCGTCGGTGCTGGCTGAGCCGTGCGTGGAACGGGCCGTCACCGTCCGGCCCGACCGCCTTGATCACCGGGAGGGTCTGCGCGAACCGGGTCAGGCGGGTCTGGGCACGGTCGAACCCGACGCCGACGCGGTCGATCGCCCGGGTCGGGTGCAGCGCCGCGTCGACGAGAGAGCCCGCGAGCAGCGAGCCACGCGGCGGGCGCGGGCGCGGAGCCCACCCGTCGGGCGGGACGTCGCGGTCGTGCGCCGACTCGTCGAGCAGCACCTGGGCGAGATCGACCGTCACGGACCCGTCGACCAGCGCCTGGTGGGACTTGATCAGCAGAGCGACCCGGTCCTGCTCGAGCCCCTCGATCAGGTAGGCCTCCCACAGCGGGCGGGAGACGTCGAGGCGGCGAGCGACGAGCCGGGCGACGAGCTCGCGCAGGCCCTCGTACGTCCCCGGTGCCGGCAGCGCGGACCGTCGTACGTGGTAGGTGAGATCGAACGCCTCGTCGTCGATCCAGACGGGCGGTCCCAGCCCGCCCGGCACCCCGACGACCCGCATCCGGTAGCGCGGGACGAGCGCGATCCGCTCCTCGATCACGCGCAGCAGCGTCTCGTAGTCGAACCGGCGGTCGCCGTGCTCGAGGATCAGCAGGGTCATCACCTGACGCGGCTCGTTCGAGGTCTCCTCCGCGAGGAAGGTGACGTCCAGAGGGTCGAGTCGGTGCGGCACGCAGACAGGCTACGCCAGTCGGAGCACGCCGGCCGTGATGTCGCGCGCCAGCCGCGTCAGCGACTGCCGCAGCGCGCTCGCCGGCACCGCCTCGGCCGGCGTGCGGCCGTGCACGAGACAGCGGTCGGTGGCCGTCCGGTCGAGCGCGACGAACGACCTCGGCTCCACCCCGGCGAGCCGACGCAGCGTCGACGTGATCTCCGCCTCGCTCCAGCCCAGGCTCCCTCGCACCTGGTTGACGACGACGACCGGCGGGTCGACCACGAGCTCGGCCAGGTCGAGCAGCGCGCGGCTGAGCCTCGCCAGCCCGACGGGGTCGGGGGTCCCGACCACCACCACGACGTCGGCCGCCAGCAGCGCCTCGCGGTTGAGCGACAGGCTGCGCCCGCGCGCGTCGTCGACCGCCTCGAGGCCGGGCCCCAGGTCGACCACCACGTCGCCCAGGCGGCGTCCGGTCTCGAGCACGATCTCCAGCGCCGCGGGGCGGATCCCGCCGGAGCGACGCGGGTGGCTCGGACCGGTGAGCACCGACAGGCGAGGCCCGACGCCGCGCAGGCACGCGAGCAGCCCGGCCTCGTCCAGCCGGCCCGCGGACGCCTGCCGCGCTGCCGCGAGCAGCCCGCTGACCTCGTCCAGCATGGCGAGCGCCTGCGCCTGGGAGCCGCCGCGCAGGTCGGCGTCCGCGAGGATCGTGTCACGACCTGCGGCGGCGAGCTCGCCGGCGAGCCCCAGCGCCACGGTGCTCCGGCCCGGCGCACCGTGCGGCCCCCAGACCGCGATCACGCGGCCGTCCGCGGAGCCGCCACCGCCGCCGGCCCCCTCCCGTCCGGCCTCCACGTGCCCGGCCCCCACGTGGCCGGTCACCTCGTCTCCCGGCGTCCCACCCGGCTCGACCGGGCGCGCGTGCGGCGCCCTGCCGGAGCCGCCGGCCGTGGCCGGCCCCGTCGACGCGCGCTCGGCCGAGCGCCGGCGAGCCAGCTCCGCGACCTGGTCGAGCTCGGTGAGGCTCAGCACGTGACCGATCCCGAGGGCGCCCGCTCGCTCTCGTGCGCTCCCCGGACCCGGCCCCTCGACCGCGGCGACCAGCACCTCCTGCTCAGCGATCCGACGCACGACGTCGGTGTCGAGACCTGGCAGCGACGCCGAGACCAGCGCGACCCGTACGCCTCCGCCGGCCGCCGTCGCCACGGCGTCGGCCACGTCGACGCAGCGCCGCACGACCACGAGGCCGTCGGCCGCCACGGCTGCCGCGACCAGGTCGGCCTCCCACGGCTCGCCCCCGGCCGCCAGCAGCACCGGGACGCTCACCGGTCGCCCCGGACCCGCACGAGGGTGACCCGGCCGTCACCGAGGGCGCCGATCGCCCCGGCCAGGGTGTCGCGCGACGAGGGCACGTCGACCAGGACGTGGCCCGCGGGGTCGCCCGAGAACGCGTCGGGCTCGCCGACCGACGCGACGACGACGTCGCGCAGGACCCGGCGTGCGGGTCCGCGCTCCCCCGAGTGCGGCGCGACCCAGACGTCGACCCGGTCGCCCGCAGCCAGGTCGGCAGGCATGGAACCGGCCGCGACCGGGACCGGCAGCTCGGCCGCCTCGGAGGCCTCCACGCTGGTCACCGCCGATCGCGGGACCAGCGACCCGGCCGGCATCGCGTGGGCCCACACGGCCTCGGTGTCCGCCGACAGGTCCTCGGAGGCGAGGGCGTAGCTCCCGAGACTGCCGTCCGGCAGCCTGGCCTCGGTCGGCTCGAGCACCGTCTCGGAGACCGGCTGGCCGGCCCGGACGTCGGTCCGGACGGTCCACACCGTCGTGGTGTCGGCGACCGAGGTCACCAGGAGCGCACCGAGGACCGCGGCGACGGCGACCAGCGCGATCCCGCCGAGCGTGCGCGGGTGCTGCCACCCCGGTCGGGTCAGGCGTCGGACGTCGGCGGGGCCGTGGGTCGGCGGGGAGGTCGTGGAGGCTGCGCGGGGCATGCGGACTATTCATGCCGTGCTCGGCGCGATCCGTCTACCCCTTGTCCACAGCCCGGCGGTCCGTCGTCGCGTGGGAGCCGGCGGCTGGCAGACTGTGACCCATGCCCATCGGTTCCTCGACCCCGCGTTTCCTCACGCTGGCCGACGTCGCCGAGGTGCTGAACGTCTCCGAGCGCCAGGCCTACGCCCTGGTCCGGCGCGGCGAGCTCCGTGCGATCAGGGTCGGCGGCAAGGGGACGTGGCGGGTCGAGACGAGCGCGCTGGAGGAGTACATCTCGGGCGCCTACCAGGCGGCTGCCGACCACATCGCGGCACACCCGTTCGCCGACGAGGACGTCAGCGCGGACATCTGAGCGCGACCACCGAAGCGAACGGCACGATCTCGCCCGCGATCTCGACGTAGTCCTTCCCGACCCGTGTCGGCGCGCCGTACAGCGTCGATCCGTCGATCAGGATGACGTGGACCTCGTCGGCGTCGCGGTGCAGCGCCGCCCAGGCGTAGCGCCACGACAGCCGCCGCTGGACCTCCCCGCGCGCGAGCGCCGGACTGCGCTCGTCCGAGCGCACCGAGGCGACCTGGTCCAGCGAGACGACCCAGTCGGTGAGGGCGTCGTGGTGGACCAGGATCCACTGCGCCGTCGCGAGCGCGAGCTCGCCGCGGACGACCCCGGCCCCGTTGACGCGAACCTGCACCGTCGTCCCCAGGCACCGGTCGACCCAGGAGACCTCGGCGCTGCGCTCCTGCGCGAGCTCGTCGATCAACCGGTCGCGGTCGGCGAGGTCGGCGCCCTCGGCCTGCTGGAGGAGGTCGGACTCGAGGTCGGCGAGGCGTTCGGACCAGGTCATGGCGGAACTCTAGCGAGCAGCCTCGTCCTGTGGACAACCGATTGACAGCGTCATCAGACGTAGGCAAACGTAAGTCAACGTCATGAAAGGAGAGTCCCATGCGTCGTGCTGCGACCGTCGTGCTCGCGCTCGCGCCGGTGGTGCTGTCGGTCTGGCTCGTGCCCAGGGCGAGCGCAGCCGCCCTGGTCCTCGCCGCGACGTTCGACCCCTCGGTGCGGCAACCGGCCGGAGCCGGAGCAACCCCGGGCGACGCGACCGCCGCCGCGCTCGCCGCGATCCCCACGGTGGTCGCCGCGGTGGCGACCGGCTGGCTGGCCGCGACCGTCCTGCTCGCCTGTCTCGCCCGCGTGCTCGGCACCGGGACGGGCTGGCTGCTCCGCGCGACCCCACGGCCGTGGCGCTGGGTGATCATGACGCTGGCCGGCTGTTCGACGATCGCGCTCGCACCGACCTCGGTGGCCGCCGACGGGTCGAGCGCACACCCGGGACGCGCGGAGCGCGCCCCGCTCGAACGGGTCGTGGGTCTCGCGCTCCCGGACCGTCCGGCACGGTCGGTCGTCCGGGCCTCCGACGCCCCGCCCGCCGACCGCAGCCGCCCTGCCCTGCCTGAGGTGCGCCCGCGCACGAGCGCACCGGGATCCGGTGGACACTACGTCGTCCGCGCCGGCGACTCGCTGTGGTCGATCGCCGCTCGCGAGCTGGCCGGCTCCCGCCGCTCGGCCACCGTCCGCGTCGTCGACCGCCGTTGGCGCCGCTGGTACGCCGCGAACCGCTCCGTCGTCGGTCCCGATCCCGACCTCCTCGTGCCTGGCACGCCGCTGCGACCGCCCGGGCGGACCACAGCACGCCGACCGACGTCCGCGGCGGCGGGCGACGCGGCACGACCGTCCCGCAGCCCAGCAGCCACGACCCTCACCGACCCCCGTGAGCACCGAGGAGACCGATGACCATCCGCAGCACCGACCTGACGCTCGTCCGTGGCGACCACCCGGCACCGATCCCCCAGGTCCGCGGCCAGTGGGCCCTGCCGCTGACCGACGGCGCGAACGCTCTCGCGCTCGATGCTCCACCACGTCCCGACGTGCGGGTGGGGCCGCCACCGGTACGCCTGCGCGCGGTCGAGGACGAGGACCTCGCGGCGCGCGGCGCCCGACTGGTCCAGGCGGTCCTCGAGGTGCAGGCCGGCACCCGACCTCTCGGGCAGCTGGCACGCGTGCTCCGGACCGACGTGCACGACCAGCTCCAGCGTCGCCTGACCCTGCTCGCACGCACCCGACGCCCGCGGCCGACACCTCCGCCGCGTGCCCGGGTCGCCTCGGCCCGGGCCTACCAGCCGCACCCCGACGCCGCGGAGATCAGCGTCCGGGTCGTCCAGGACGGACGGTCGCGCGCCGTCGCCGCGCGGATCGAGTACGACCGCGAGCGACGCGAGCCGACCTGGGTCTGCACGGCGTTCTGCTGGAGCTGACCGGCCCGTGCGGACCGGCCGGGTCAGCGGTTGCGCTTGCGCGACTTGCGCTGCTGCTTGGCCTTCTGCCGGGCCCGCGCCTTCGCCTTGTCCTGACGGGCACGCTCGTTGGCGTCGGCCGACGGCGCGTCGTCCTCCTCGTCCACGGTCTCCACCTCGACCTCGCCGGTCTCGGTGGGGCCGCTGTAGGTCAGGTGCTCCTCGTGCTCGACCTCGAGGCCCTTGGCCGAGACCGACGTCTCCCCCGCCTCGCCGTCCTCGGCCACCTCGACGTCGACGTTGAAGAGGTAGCCGACCGACTCCTCCTTGATCGCGTCCATCATCGCGGTGAAGAACTCGTGGCCCTCGCGCTGGTACTCGACGAGCGGGTCGCGCTGGGAGTAGGCCCGCAGCCCGATGCCCTCGCGCAGGTAGTCCATCTCGTAGAGGTGCTCGCGCCACTTGCGGTCGACCACCGAGAGGACGACCCGGCGCTCGAGCTCGCGGACGACCTCCTCGCCGAGGGCGGCCTCACGCTTCTCGTAGGCCGCGGCGGCGTCGGCGGTGAGCGCCTCGCTGAGGACCTCGCGGGTCAGACCGGAACGACCACCGTGCGCCTCCTCGAGCTCGGCCACCGAGACCGAGACCGGGTAGAGCGTCTTCAGGCCCGTCCACAGGGCGTCCAGGTCCCACTCGTCCGGGAAGCCCACGGCGACGCCGTTCACGTACCCCGACACCGTGTCGGTGATCATCGTCCGGACCCACTCGCTCAGGTCGGCGCCCTCGAGCACACGCCGGCGCTCGCCGTAGATCACCTCGCGCTGACGGTTCATCACGTCGTCGTACTTGAGGATGTTCTTGCGGGTCTCGAAGTTCTGCCCCTCGACCTGCCCCTGGGCCGAGGCGATGGCGTTCGTGACGCTCTTCTTCTCGATCGGGACGTCGTCCGGGACCTTCAGCGACGTGAGGATGAAGTCGACCCAGTCGGCCTTGAAGAGCCGCATCAGGTCGTCCTGAAGCGACAGGTAGAACCGCGTGTCGCCCGGGTCGCCCTGACGGCCCGAACGACCACGGAGCTGGTTGTCGATGCGGCGGGACTCGTGCCGCTCGGTGCCGATCACCGCGAGACCGCCGAGCGCCACGACCTCGTCGTGGTCCTCGGCGACCTGCTTCTCGATCTCCGCGACCTTGTCGGGCCACGCGGCCTCGTACTCCTCGGGTGTCTCGACCGGGTCGAGTCCCTTCTCGCGCAGCGCCTGGTCGGCCAGGAACTCGACGCTGCCGCCGAGCATGATGTCGGTGCCGCGGCCGGCCATGTTCGTGGCGACCGTGACGGCACCCTTGTGGCCGGCGACGGCGACGACGGCCGCCTCGCTCGCGTGCTGCTTCGCGTTCAGCACCTGGTGCGGGATCCGCCGCTTCTTCAGCAGCTTCGAGAGCCGCTCCGACTTCTCGACGCTGGTCGTGCCGACCAGGATCGGCTGACCCGCCTCGTGCCGCTCGGCGATGTCGTCCACGACCGCGTCGAACTTCGCGTCCTCGGTCCGGTAGACCAGGTCCTTGTGGTCGGTCCGGGCGATCGGCTTGTTGGTCGGGATCGGGACGACGCCGAGACCGTAGATCTTGTCGAACTCGCTGGCCTCGGTCATCGCCGTGCCGGTCATGCCGGACAGCTTGGAGTAGAGCCGGAAGTAGTTCTGCAGCGTGATCGTGGCGAGGGTCTGGTACTCCTCGCGGATCTGGACCCGCTCCTTCGCCTCGATCGCCTGGTGCAGGCCCTCGTTGTAGCGGCGGCCCTCGAGGATGCGCCCGGTGTGCTCGTCGACGATCAGGACCTCGCCGTTGATCACGACGTAGTCCTTGTCGCGCTTGAACAGCTCCTTGGCCTTGATCGCGTTGTTGAGGAACGAGATCAGCGGGGTGTTGACGGCGTCGTAGAGGTTGTCGATGCCCAGGTGGTCCTCGACCTTCTCGATGGCCGGCTCCAGCACCGAGATGGTCCGCTTCTTCTCGTCGACCTCGTAGTCCTCGTCGACGCTCATCGGCCCGACGATCGTGGAGAACTCGCCGTACCACTTCACCTCGTCCTGCGTCGGACCGGAGATGATCAGCGGCGTGCGCGCCTCGTCGATCAGGATCGAGTCGACCTCGTCCACGATCGCGAAGTTGTGCCCGCGCTGGACGCACTCGTCCAGGCTGTCGGCCATGTTGTCGCGCAGGTAGTCGAAGCCGAGCTCGTTGTTCGTCGCGTAGGTGATGTCGGCGTGGTACGCCTCGCGCCGACGGTTCGGGGGCATCGACGGGAGGATCACGTCGGTCGTCAGGCCCAGGAACCCGAAGACGCGGCCCATCCACTCGGCGTGGTACTTGGCGAGGTAGTCGTTGACCGTCACGACGTGCACGCCCTTGCCCGACAGGGCGTTCAGGTAGCTCGGCAGCGTCGCCACCAACGTCTTGCCCTCACCGGTCTTCATCTCGGCGATGTTGCCGAGGTGCAGCGCTGCGCCGCCCATGATCTGGACGTCGAAGTGGCGCTGACCGAGGACGCGCTTGGCCGCCTCACGCACCGTGGCGAACGCCTCCGGCATGAGGTCGTCCAAGGTCTCCCCGGCCTCGAGCCGCTCCTTGAACTCGTCGGTCATCGCCCGCAGCTCCTCGTCGCTGAGCGAGACGAAGTCGTCCTCGAGGGCGTTGACCTGCTTCACGATGGCCTGCAGCTGGCGAAGGATCTTGCCTTCACCAGCGCGCAGGATCTTGTCGATCACCTTGGGCACGGAAACGCACTCCTGAGAACTTGCGGGGAAGCCGCAGCGGCCGGGCCGGTGGCCAGCGACGGCAGATCGCCTCCATCCTAGGCGACCGCCAGGCGCAACCGTACCCCTGTCGGTGTCACGAACGAGCGACGGCCGCGGCCAGCGCGCTGCTCAGGTCCCCCAGCGGCTCGACGACCACGTCGTCCAGTCCGAGCCATCCGCCGAGGGCACGCAGGTGGTCCGCGAGCCGGTCGGCGACCCGGTCGACGTCGATCCCGGACTCGCCCCACGCGGCCTTCACCAGCAGCCGCCCACCGGGCCGGTCGGCCTTCAGGTCCACCCGCGCGACCAGGGCCTCGTCGAGCAGGAACGGCAGCACGTAGTAGCCGTGGACCCGGCGCGAGGCCGGGACGTAGATCTCGATCCGGTAGCGGAACCCGAACAGGCCCTCGGTCCGCGACCGCTCCCACACCAGCGGGTCGAACGGGCTCAGCAGCGCCTCCGCGCGCACGCGCCGAGGCACTCGTGCGGAGGCGGCGAGGTAGCCGGGCCGGCTCCACCCCTGCACCGCCACCTCGACCAGCTCGCCGGACTCGACCAGCTCGGCGACCGCCCGACGAGTCTGACCGACGGGCATCCGGAAGTAGTCACGCAGCTGCGCCTCGGTCGCCACCCCGTGCGAGGCGGCCGCCCGACGGACCAGCGCACGACCAGCCTCCGCCTCGCTCAGCGCCGGCGCCTCCCACCACCGGGCGGGGACCACCCGCTCGGCGACGTCGAAGACCCGCTCGAAGGCCTGGTTGCGCCGGACGACGGCGATCTCCCCGGAGAGGAAGAGATACTCGAGCGCACGCTTCGTCAGCGACCAGTTCCAGCCCCAGTGCTCCTTCGACCGGGCACCGGTCGCCTCCTCGAGGTCGCGCGAGGTGACCGGGCCCCGGTCGCGCACCCGGGCCAGGAGATCGTCGGCGACCGCCGGCCGCCCGGCCCCGCCGGACCACGCGTGCCCGTCGCGGCGGTACTCGTCCATCCGGTGCCGCATCACGGGCCAGAGGTCGACCGGCATGTAGGCGGCCACGTGCGCCCAGTACTCGACGAGGCAGCGCGGCGAGCGCTCGGCGGCGGTGTGCAGCAGGTCGGGATCGTAGGGTCCGACCCGGCTGAACAGCGGTAGGTAGTGTGCGCGCTGCAGGACGTTCACCGAGTCGATCTGGAGCACGCCCGTGCGCGCGACCGCACGGTCGATCGTGCGTGCCGTGACCTTGCGGTGCGGAGGGTCGGCGAATCCCTGCGCGGCGAGCGCGACCCGGCGAGCGGTCGCCGCGGACAGCGGTCGGGCCGCCGTCATGGGTCGAGCAGCCGCTCGCGCACGGCGTACGTCGCCGCCTCGACCCGGGAACGGAGCTGGAGCTTCTCCAGGATGTTGCGGACGTGGTTCTTCACGGTGTTCTCGCTGATGAACAGCTCGCCGGCGATCTCACGGTTGTTGCGCCCCATCGCCACCAGCCGCAGCACCTCGAGCTCACGGTCGCTCAGGTGGGTCGCACGCGCGGGCTCGCCCTCGCGGCTGGCCATCTGGCGGAACTCCTCCAGCAGGCGGGTGGCCATCGGCGGGCTGATCAGCGACTGGCCGGTCGCCACCTTGCGCACGGCGTCGCTGACCTGGTCGACCGAGGAGTCCTTGAGCAGGTAGCCCGCCGCGCCGTTGCGGACCGAGTCGAACAGGTCCGCCTCCTCGTCGCTCGCCGTCAGCATCACGATGCGCGCCGACGGAGCGACCGCCTTGATCGCCGCCGCGGCCTGCGGCCCGCTCATCCCGGGCATCCGGACGTCGAGCAGCACCACGTCCGGAGCGCTGCGCGCCGCCGCCTCCACACCCGACGGACCGTCGTGCGCCTCCTCGATCACCATCCCGGGCTCGGCGGACAGCACCAGCCGCAGGCCGCGGCGGAAGAGCTCCTGGTCATCGACCAGCAGCACCTGCAGCGGCTCGGCAGCCTCGTCGGGAGCGTCCATCGCCCCCGATCATGCCACCGCCCACCGTCAGCCGGACGCCGCGTCGATGCCGGGCGCGCCGATGTCGTGCGCGGCGGCCGCCGACGGATCGAGGTGGATCACCCCGTAGTCGTAGCCGTGCCGCCGGTACACCACGCTCGGGTGGCCGGAGTCCTTCTCGACGAACAGGTAGAAGTCGTGGCCGACCAGCTCCATCTCGTAGAGCGCCTGGTCGAGCGTCATCGGGGCCGCCCGGTGGGTCTTCTCCCGCACCACCAGCGGACCCTCACCGCGGACCTCGACCGGGCCGGCGTAGTGGACGGCGTCGATCGGCTCCTCCTCGACCGCCTCCGCACCGTCGCCGTTCGTCGCGGCGAACTCCGCCACCGACATGGGCGTGCGGTTGCCGTGGTGCACCCGCCGTCGGTCGGCGGCCTTGCGCAGTCGCGCCTCGAGCTTGTCGATCGCGCCGTCGAGCGCCGCCAGGTGCTCGTCGGCGCAGGCCTCGGCCCGGATCACCGGGCCACGGGTGCGGACCGTGATCTCCACTCGCGCCGCCCGGTCGCTCTGCCGGGGGTTGCGCTCCTTGCAGGCCTCGACGACGACGCGCTGGATCTTCTTGCGCTGGTCGTGCTTCTCGATGCGGCGCATCTTCTCGTCGACGTAGTCCCGGAAACGCTGGCTGATCTCGCAGTTGTGGCCCTTGATCACGACTTCCACGAGGCCTCCTCGAGTGGGCGACCCACCACCGCGTCAGGGGTGGCCCGGGTCGCGGTGGATGCGGTTCACATGCTCCGACCGTAGTCGGGTCCGCGGCTTTCCACCAGAGATGGTCACGGGTCGCCGGCCGCCGACGCGCGCCGTCGCCGCGCAGCCGCCACCGACGCGACAGCGACCGGCGTCGCCCCCATGCCGCCGAGCGCCCGGACCGCCTCGGCCACCGTCGCGCCGGTGGTGACGACGTCGTCGACCACGACGAGCGTCGCCCGAGGAGCAGCGGTCCGGAACCGATGCGTACCCCTCGGCCCGAAGACGCCCGCGACGTTCTCGGCGCGGGCACGGGCGTCCAGCCCCGCCTGGTCCGCGACCGGCCGCACCACCCGCAGCAGAGTGCCGACGCGGACGTCCAGACCCACCGAGCCCAGCCGTCTCGCCGCCTGCCGCGCAAGATCCCCGACCGCGTCCCGACCGCGCCGGCGCACCGCGGCCCGCCGCGACGGCACCGGCACCAGCACGACGCGGCTCCACAGGTCCCCGCTCGGAGGCGGACCGGCCGACCCGTCCGGACCCGGCACGACTGCCCCCGCGAGTGCCGTCAGCACGGCCACGGCCAGCAGGTCCCCGAGCATCGGCCCCAGGTCGGCACGGCCCTGCTCCTTGTAGGCCGCGAGCACCGTCGGCACGAGGCCGGTGTAGTCGAGGGCCGCGGCCGGCGGTGCCGCCAGGGTCGCGCGGAGCAGAGCCGGAGGTGGGTCCGGCCATCGGGCGACGGGTCGCGCCCGCAGGCGCGCCCGGCACTGCCCGCACAGCCGGGTGCCCGGGCTGGAGCAGCCGCCGCACCTCACGCCGAGGACCAGATCCGCCAGCGCCTCCCGGTGCCGGTCCCAGGTCGCACGCACGACTCACCATCCTGCCGGGGTGCACGGCCCCGGGACCCGATCCGTCGGTGCTCTGCGGACCACCGCTCCCTGAGGACGAGATCCGGACGCGGCCGCGTCCCCGGCCGGCTCAGCCGGCGAAGCTCGGCACGCGCACCGGCTCCTCGGCGACCGGCTCCCAGCGTCCGTCGGTGTCCTGGGTCCTCAGCAGCCCGTCCGTCCCGTGCACGTAGAGCGGGTCGGTGAGCTGGCCCGGACAGAGAACCTGCACGGCGTTGCCCTGCGAGAGCAGCCCCAGGCGCACGGCGCCGGTCAGGCTGCTGGAGCCGTCCACCGAGATCACCGAGACCTGCGGCGCACGGTCCTGCGCCCGCGCGAGCACCGCGATCGACGTCGGCGACCGCCAGGCGGCCGACATCGGGCTCCCGGTGCCCGCCGGCAACGGAAGCTCGCGGACGTCGGACAACCCCAGCACCGCGCCGGTCTCCGGGTCGTAGCGGACCGCAGCCACGAGCACGATCCGGCGCCCCCCGTCGGCCGTGGCGGTCGCCAGCACCCGCGCGCCGTCCCCGGTCAGCTCGAATCCGGTGACGCGCGCCTCCGCGAGCAGGCCCGTGGCCACGGACCGGGTCCGCTCACCGGGGACACCCACCGTGATCGTCGTCTGCCCGCGGCTGCGGTCGACCACCCACAGCCGCCCGGCCGCGTCCCAGGACGGGCGGAGCAGATCCGTACCGGTCGTGACCGTCGTCAGCTCCGGCTCGTCGCTGAGCGGCGAGACCTGGACCAGGGTGCGGGTGCGGGAGACGACGGCGATCGACGACGCGTCCGCCGACACCCGGAAGTCGTCCACGGGGTGGGGCTCCGAGCCCCACGGCCCCGCGAACGGGCTGACCGTCGCCCGGTCCACGACGACCAGCCGACCCTCGCGCATCGCGAACAGCTGCGCCGGCAGCTGCGCGGCCGGGTCGAACTGGTTCCACGAGTCGACCCGCTGGACGTCCGGCATGTCGGGGAGGGCGATCGGCTGGTCACCGACCAGGATCTCGACGCCGGTCACCCCGGGAACCTGTCGGAGCGTCCAGACGATCTGCGCGGACATGCGCTCGGCCGCCTCGGTCCCGATCCCCGAGTCCGCCCCGCTGAGCTGGACGTGCGCAGTCCCCTGGCCGTCGATCTCGACCGGCCGGGCGAGGGTGTAGGTGTCGGGGATGAACGTGCGCGCCTGTCCCCCGACCAGGCCGGCCGGTCCGGCCAGCAGCGACTCCATCAGGTACGTGGCGCGGTTCTCGTCGTCGGGGAGGTGGACCGGCTCCGCGACGAGCTGCTGCCCGGTCGGGTTGAAGAAGTACGCGCTCACGAGGTCGTAGTAGCTCTCGAAGAACGACGAGGTCACGAAGATCCCCGACGGCGGGTTGGCGATCCTCCACTGGTCGTCCTCCGAGACCAGCCTGAGCTCCAGGTGCTGGTCGCGCTGCCCCGGCACCGCGTACCGGCCCTGGGACGTCAGCACCGCCTCGCGCACCAGGTCGAGCGCGACGTCCTGCTCGGGACCCGACACCTCCGGCTCGGAGACCGAGGACTGCGAGTAGACGGTGACGGAGGCCCGGGGATTCCAGTCGGCTCCGGCATCGGCGGTCAGGAAGCGGCGCGCGATGTCGTAGCGGACGGGCGAGGCCATCATCGCCTGGAGGTAGCCGTTGACGATGTCGCGCGGGCTCGCTCCGTCGGCCGGACCCGCCGGTCGGATCCGCGCCGGCGCCGGCTGCTGGGGCCGGCCGGCCTCGTCGGTCCGGACCGGGCCGCTGTCGGGGATCGACACGCAGCCGCACAGCACGGACCCGAGCAGCACCAGCAGGACCACCCAGCGTCGCGCGATCACGGCGCCCCCCTCCTCTCCAGCGCGCCGCCCTCCACGTCGGGGACGAGAGGCAGCGGCGAGCGCTGCGGGTCGTCACCTGCGCGGCGCGGCAGCGTGAGTCGGAACTGCGCACCCTGGCCCGGCTCGCCCCACGCCTGGAGCCAGCCGTTGTGCAGGACGGCGTCCTCGAGCGCGATCGCCAGCCCCAGCCCGGTCCCGCCGCGGCTGCGCTCGCGCGAGGGGTCCGCGCGCCAGAAGCGGTTGAAGACCATCTGCGACTGCCCCGGCTCCAGACCGGCGCCGTAGTCGCGCACCGCGACCGCCGCGCTCGTGGTGCCCTGCGCGACCAGGACGTCGACACGCTCGGACCCGGAGTAGTGGATCGCGTTCGCGACGAGGTTGCGGACGATCCGCTCGATCCGGCGGACGTCCGCCTCGACCGGCACCGGCCCGTCGGCGACGACGCGCAGGCTGACGCCGTGGCGGGCGGCGAGCGCCTCGTACTGGGTGCACACCCGCTCGGCCAGGTCGACCAGGTCGATCGGCTCGACCTCGAGACGGGCCGCGCCGGCGTCGAACCGGCTGATCTCCAGCAGGTCGGCCAGCAGCGACTCGAACCGCGCGAGCTCGGTCTGCAGCAGCTCGGTCGACCGGGCCAGCGACGGATCGAGCTCGCCGCGGGCGTCGTGCAGGATGTCGGCTGCCATCCGCACAGTCGTGAGCGGCGTCCGGAGCTCGTGGGACACGTCGGAGACGAACCGGTGCTGGAGCCTGGACAGCTCCTCCAGCTGACGGATCTGACGCTGGAGGCTCTCCGCCATCTTGTTGAACGACACGCTCAGCCGAGCGATGTCGTCCTCGCCGCGGACGACCATCCGCTCCTCCAGCCGGCCGTCGGCCAGGCGCTCCGCGATCCGGCGCGCGAGCCGCACCGGCGTGACGACCTGCCGCGTCACCAGCCAGGCGACACCGGAGGAGAGCACCGCGAGGGCGATCCCGCCGTAGACGAGCGCGTTGCGCACCAGCGCGAGCGTGTCCTCCTGGTCGGCCATCGAGAACGTGTAGTACAGCGCGTACGTCTGCTGCCCGTCCGGCATCGTCAGCAGGTCGCCGACGACGATCGCCGACGACTCCGGCTCCCCGGTCTCGGTGGACAGCCGCGTGAACGTGTACGCGGGCCCGTCACCGGCGGCGACGCTCGCGGCGAGGTCGTCCGGGATCGACTCGGCGACCAGGCCCGACGACGACACCACCGTCGGCTCCAGCCCGCGGTCCGTGCCGCCGGTGATCGGCCCCTCGAGCAGCACGAGGTACGACGGCGGCGAGCCGGAGCGCTCGGCGAGGTCGTTGACCAGCGTGCGCAGGACGTCCGGGCCGGATGCGGCCTCGGAGACCGCACGGACGTCGAGCGACTGCTGCGCCGCGCTGAAGCCCGACCGGGACTCCGAGAGCGCGACGGAGAGCCGCGCGTTCGTGAGACCGTCGGCGACGCCTTGGAGGAGCAGCCACCCGACGACGCCGATCACGACGATCGAGGTCGCCATCGTGGTGATCACGACCCGCGCCTGCACCGAGCGACGCCACAGCGACACCGCGGGCAGGACGAGCCGCCGGGCGCGCAGCAACCCCCGGCGCAGCCACGTCGGGGGGCGCGCCCTCATCGGATCAGGCGCCGCCGGCCTTGTAGCCCACGCCGCGGACGGTGACGATCACCGTCGGGTTGTCCGGGTCGGGCTCGACCTTGGAGCGCAGTCGCTGGACGTGGACGTTGACCAGCCGCGTGTCGGCGGCGTGGCGGTAGCCCCACACCCGCTCGAGCAGCACCTCGCGGGTGAAGACCTGGCGCGGACTGCGAGCCAGGCACACGAGCAGGTCGAACTCGAGCGGGGTCAGCGACAGCGGAGCGCCGTCGCGCGTGACCTCGTGCCCGGGCACGTCGATCGTCAGGTCGCCGATCGCCAGGGTCTCCGGATCGGCCTGCTGGTACGCACGGGTGCGGGCACGGATCCGCGCGATCAGCTCCTTCGGCTTGAACGGCTTGACGACGTAGTCGTCGGCCCCGGACTCGAGCCCGTGCACCACGTCGGTCGTGTCGCCCTTCGCGGTCAGCATGACGATCGGGACCCCGGACTCGGCCCTCAGGAGCCGGGCGACCTCGATCCCGTCGATCCCGGGCAGCATCACGTCGAGCAGGACGACGTCGGGCTCGAAGGCGTGGAACGCGTCCATCGCCTCCGTGCCCGTCATCACGACGTGCGGCTCGAAGCCCTCCGCGCGCAGCACGATCGTGAGCATCTCCGCGAGCGCCTCGTCGTCGTCGACGACGAGGACCTTGCCCCCGCCGGGACCGGCCGCACCCGCCGGGTCGACAGCGCCGGCGCTGTCCTCGTTCATCGTCGCGCCACCGCTCAGTACCGGTAGTGGTCCGACTTGTACGGGCCCTCGACCGCGACGCCGAGGTAGTCGGCCTGCGCGGCGGTCAGCTCGGTCAGCTCGACACCGAGGGCGTCGAGGTGCAGCCGCGCGACCTCCTCGTCGAGGTGCTTCGGCAGGGTGTAGACGCCGACCGGGTAGTCCGCCGTCCGGGTGAACAGCTCGATCTGCGCCAGCACCTGGTTGGTGAACGAGTTCGACATCACGAAGGACGGGTGGCCGGTCGCGTTGCCGAGGTTCAGGAGACGTCCCTCGCTGAGCACGATCACGTCGTGGCCGTTCGGCAGCGTCCAGCGGTCCACCTGCGGCTTCACGTTCGTGCGGGTGACGCCCGGGGTCGCGGCCAGCCCGGCCATGTCGATCTCGTTGTCGAAGTGACCGATGTTGCCGAGGATCGCCTGGTGCTTCATCCGACCGATCTGCTCGGCGGTGATCACGTCCTTGTTGCCGGTGGCGGTGACGATGATGTCGGCCGACTCGATCACCGAGTCCAGCCGGGCCACCTGGTAGCCGTCCATCGCGGCCTGGAGCGCGCAGATCGGGTCGATCTCGGTGACGATCACCCGAGCTCCCTGGCCGCGCAGCGAGTCCGCGCAGCCCTTGCCCACGTCGCCGTACCCGCAGATCACCGCGACCTTGCCGCCGATCAGCACGTCGGTCGCGCGGTTGATGCCGTCGATCAGGGAGTGGCGGCAGCCGTACTTGTTGTCGAACTTCGACTTCGTGACCGCGTCGTTGACGTTGATCGCGGGGAACTGCAGCGACCCCTCGCGGAACCGCTCGTAGAGCCGGAGCACACCGGTGGTGGTCTCCTCCGTCACGCCCTTGATCGCGCCGGCGATCCGGGTCCAGCGCTGCTGGTCGGCTTCGAACGACCGGCCCAGGACGCGCAGCAGCTCCTTGAGCTCGGCGTTGTCGGTCGAGTCGGGCGACGGCACCGCGCCGGCCTTCTCGTACTCGACGCCCAGGTGGAGGAGCAGGGTGGCGTCGCCGCCGTCGTCGAGGATCATGTTCGGGTCCTCGCCACCCGGCCAGACCAGGATCTGCTCCGCGCAGTCCCAGTACTCGGCGAGGGTCTCGCCCTTCCACGCGAACACCGGGACGCCGGCAGGCGCGTCGACGGTGCCGCCGCGACCGACGACCACCGCGGCGGCGGCCTCGTCCTGGGTGGAGAAGATGTTGCAGCTCGCCCAGCGCACGTCGGCGCCCAGATCGACCAGCGTCTCGATCAGGACCGCGGTCTGAACGGTCATGTGCAGCGATCCGGCGATCCGTGCGCCGGCGAGCGGCTTGGTGGCGCCGTAGCGCTCACGCATCGCCATCAGGCCCGGCATCTCGTGCTCGGCGAGGGAGATCTGCTCCCGGCCCGCTCCGGCCAGGCTGAGGTCGGCTACCGAAAAGTCCATGCGCACATGGTAGCCAGCCGGGCACGCGACGGAGTGCGCGCACGCACATCCGGAGGCCGGCAGCGGCTCCTCCCGGGCTCAGAGCCCGAGGCCGACCGCGACGTACGCCGCGACGAAGCCACCGGTCGCGACCAGCGCCGCGTACCGCCCGAGCGCGTCGCCGTCGTGGGCGGCCACGGTGTCCACCCCGACGTCGTGCCGCTCGGCGGCGCCGGCCAGACCGCCGCGCTCGGCGCGGACGCGCGGGTCGTCGCTGCCGTCGTCGAGCACCACCAGCCGGGGTCGGGCCGAGGCCTCGCCGTCGACCGGATCGGCGAAGACGTCGCGCGGACCTGCGGACTCCAGCAGCGGGACGAGGTCGGTCGCCGGGCCTGCGAACGTGGGCAGCCCCGCCACCCTGCGCAGACCTTCGGCCCATCTGCGCGCGGCGCGGGCCGCCAGCACGGAGCCGCCCCACAGCAACGGCTGCGCGTCGCCGACGGCGTCGGCGACCTGCTTCGCCCGGTTGCTCCCGAGATCGCGGAACGGCGAGCACGCGATCGCCACGGCGTCGAGGCACCCGGCGACGCCCTCGGCGTCGGTGCTCGGAGCGAGCCCGGCCGCGTGCAGGGCCTGCAGCACCGCCACGCACGCGGCCAACGGGTCGGCGGTGACGACCGGGAGCAAGGTCGTCCAGCGCCCGGCCGCGTCCTCGGCCAGCGCCGAGTGCGGAGCCGCCGCGACCAGCAGCATGCAGCCACGGCGCTGCGCCTCGGCGACCGCCGCGCGCGAGGCCGCGTCGCCCGAGGACGTCACGACCACCAGGTCCAGGCTGCTCGCCCAGGCCGGCAGGGACGGGCGGTCCCACGCGACGAACGGGACCGGGCTCACGGGCTCCAGCACCGCCCGCAGCAACCGTGCCTCGGCGCCGACCGCGACCACCGCCCGCGGGGACAGGTCCTGCGGCGCCGCCCCCTGGTGCTCGGTCGCGCTGCGAGCGTCGACGCGGACGCGGGCGCCGGCCTCCGCGAGCTCACGGAGCGTCGCGTCGGCGCGTGCGAGCGCCGCCTCCTCGTCGAGCAGCGCGTCGTCGAACACGTCGGCTCCGGACTCTCAGTCGCCGATCGGCCGGGCCTCGTCGACGAGCATCACCGGGATGTCGTCACGGACCGGGTACGCGAGCCGGCACAGGTGGCACACCAGCTCCTCACGGTCGACGTCCACGGCGGGCGTCGCACGGCACTGCGGGCAGACCAGGATCTCGAGCAGCGTCGGATCGATCTTCACGCGTTCTCCTTGTCCTCGATGAGCGCGAGCACGTCGTCGCGCACCTGCCGCATCCGCTCGGCGTCGACGGCCTCGACGTTGAGCCGCAGCAGCGGCTCGGTCTGCGAGCTGCGCAGGTTGAACCACCAGTCGTCGGCGTTCACCGTCAGCCCGTCGAGCCGGTCGGTGTCGTGCTCAGCGTAGGCCGCGGCCACCCGGGCGGTCACCTCCGCGGCATCGGCGACGGAGCGGTTGATCTCCCCCGAGGCGTGGTACCGGTCGAACTGCGCCGCCAGGTCGGAGAGGGTCCCGCCGGAGCCGGACAGCGCCGCCAGCACGTGCAGCGCGGCGAGCATGCCGGAGTCGGCGAGGTAGAAGTCGCGGAAGTAGTAGTGGCCGGAGTGCTCGCCCCCGAACACGGCGCCGGTGCGGGCCATCTCCGCCTTGATCAGCGAGTGGCCCACGGGGGTCCGTACCGGGGTCCCGCCCTGCTCGAGGATCACCTCGCGGACCGTCCGGGACGTGATCACGTTGTGCAGGATCGTGGCCCCCGGCGTCCCGACCAGGGCGCGGCTCGCGATCAGCGCGGTGATCGCCGAGGGCGAGACCGGCTCGCCGCGCTCGTCGATCACGAAGCAGCGGTCGGCGTCACCGTCGAACGCGAGGCCGAGGTCCGCCCCCTGCTCGACGACGGCCCGCCGGAGGTCGACGAGGTTCGCTTCGTCGAGCGGGTTCGCGGGGTGGTTGGGGAAGGTGCCGTCGAGGTCCAGGTAGAGGCCGACCATGTCGACGTCGAGCCGCGACAGCACCGGCGGGACGACCAGCCCGCCCATCCCGTTCGCGGTGTCGACGACGACCTTGAGCCGGCGAGCCCCCTGCGGCATCGGCACGAGCTCGAGCAGCCGCGCGACGTACGGTGCGAGCGCGTCCCGCTCGGCCAGGTGGCCGGGCTCGGGGGCCGGCTCGAGGTCGCCGGAGGCGAGGCGGGCGACCGCGGCGAGGCCCGTGTCGCGCCCGACCGGTCGTGCACCGGCGCGGCACAGCTTCAGGCCGTTGTCCCCGGGCGGGTTGTGGCTCGCGGTCACCATGACGCCCGGCAGGTCCCACAGCCCGGAGGCGAGGTAGAGCATGTCGGTGGAGGCCAGGCCGATGTCGACGACGTCGGCCCCGGTGCTCCGGATGCCGTCGGAGATCGACCCGGCCAGAGCGGGCGACGAGACACGCATGTCCCGCCCGACCACGACACCGCCGCCGGGCGTGGAGGCAGCACCGCTCTCGACGGCGAACGCGGCGCCCAGGGCGTAGGCGACCTCGCCGGAGAGCACCTCGGGTGCGGCTCCGCGGACGTCGTACGCCTTGACCAGGACGGCCAGCCGGTCGCCGATCGAGTCGCTCACGTTCACTCCTGGGGGTCGAGGATCCGCAGGTGCCCGCGGCGAGGACCGTCCGCACCCGAGATCGTTGGGGGTGCGGTGCGCGCGGCCTCGCGAACCACGTCGGCCAGCGCCTCGAGGTCGTCGTGGGACGGCGTCGACGCGGCGACGGGGTCGAGTGCGAGGCGCAGCACCTCCCAGCCGCGCGGCGCGGACAGGCGCTCGCTGTGGTGCTCGCACAGGTCGTAGCTGTGCGGCTCGGCGTGGACGGCGAGCGGACCCAGCACCGCGGTGCGGTCGGCGTAGACGTACGTCAGGGTCGCGACGGCCGGACGCAGGCAGGCCGGCCGGGTGCAACGACGCTGGGGGCTCACACCCGCGAGACTAGCGTGCGCACGCCCGCTGCGGCGCGGCGGCGCACCGCTCCCGACGCTTGCGCGGCACGGGCCGATCGCGTAGGACGAGGGGGTGTCGAACCGACGTCGCACGACGACCGACCCGCTGGACGAGCCGCGGCGAGGGCCGCGACGCGACCGGCGCGGCCGCGGGTTCCGCGGGCCCGTCGCGCTGCCCGGCCCGCTGAGCCCCGACGGCGTCCCCGGAGCCTGGGACCGGCGGGCCCGGTTCGACACCGCCGTGATCGGGGCCGTCGCCCGGCTACGGCCCCGCTACGCCGACGCACTGGACGCACTCGACGTCGCCGTCGAGGACGTCCCCGTGCTGCCCCGACGCTGGCCGGACGAGGTCCCCCTCGGCATCGTCGATCCGCACCCGCGACGACCCCGGGTCGTGCTGTTCCGCTGGCCGCTCCAGCACCGGGCACCCGACCGTGCCGAGCTCGACGAGCTTGTCCTGACGGTGCTGGTCGACCAGCTCGCGACCCTGTGGCAGACCGACGCGGACGAGATCGACCCGCGTTCCTGACGCGCGCGTGCGCGACTCGGCCGATCCGGCCACGAACGTCACGGCCCGTTCCTCCCCGAACCGACCCCGTCGCGGTCGGGAGGGGGTCAGGGGGCGGGTCGGACCGCCGGTGCCGGCTCGGCGACCGGGGCCGCGACCATCGGGTACGACGCCAGCCCGCCGTCGGTGAAGGCGACGGTGCCGCGGACGGGGTCCTTCGCGGTGAGGGTGAGGTAGGACGCGTCGGACGGGTCGGTCCCGAGGGTCTTCTCGTTCAGGGCGACATCGCCGGTGCGACCCGGCTGCAGCTCGACCTGGGTGCTCCCGACCTGCTCGCCCGTGTCGTCGTAGGCCTCGAGCCGCACGGTCGTCGGATCCTCGGCGTCGGTCCCGAGCAGCAGCCGCGTCGGCGCCGGCGCGTCACCGAGGTCCATCGGCACGATCGCCTGCCCCTTCCACGGCTCCCCCGCCGCCGTGTAGGTCGCGTCGTCGTCGACGACGGTCCGCAGCGCAGCGGTGACGGCGACGTCGGAGGACAGCCGCAGGGTGAAGGCGTCCTCGCCCACGTCGCCCGGAAGCTTCACGGTGGCGATGGACTCCGGCCCGACCTCGATCGACTCCAGACCGGTCGGGGTGAAGGTCGCGTCGGCGGTCTGCACGCTCGGCTCGACGACCGCTCGCCGGTCGGTCGGGTTCGCGATCACCAGCGTCCGCTCGCCGTCGGCCTTCACCGCGCCGGTCAGCACCTGGTCGCGCGCCGGCGCCGCGGCCTCGGGGAGCCACTCGCTCCCGGCGGGCAGCAGGCCGTCGGCCCGCACGTCCGCCGCGGCCACGGAGACCGCTCCGCGCCGTACGTCGACGCGCACGGCGAGCTCGTCCACGCCGGCTGCGAGGCGGTCGAGACGCACCGTGCGCGGTGCGTCCGGCTCGACCACGATCCCCGCGCCGCCCGGGGCCTCGATCGGGCCCGAGGGGCCGTAGACCGTGACGTCCACGACCGCCTGCTGCGCGGTGGTGGTCGTCAGCTGCAGCGCGGTGCGGTGCTCGGCGGTGGTCCCCGCGGCAGCGAACCAGTGCTCGGTCCCGGCCCGACCGCAGCCGGTCACGGCCAGGCCGCCTCCGAGGTCGTCCGAGGCCTCGACGGCAGCGTACGCCGCCGTGCCCGGCGCCACGGCACCGTCGGCGACGATCCGCACGGCCTCGGTGTCCGCCTTCGGAGCGGCGATCGACCAGCCACCTGCGACGGCCCCGGTCAGGGCCGGCGCCCGCCCGTCGCCGGGCAGCCGCACGGCGCTGCGCTCGCCGTCGGCCCCGGAACCGGGGAGACGGCCCACCATCACGGCCGACGGGTCGGCGCCACCGCGCTCGGCGAAGGCCGGGCAGGCGTACGCGAGGCGGGTCACGGTCTGGGGGGTCGGCGCCTCGACGTCGTCCGGCTGCGCCGGGTCGTGCAGTGCGGCCACCCCCACGAGCCCGACGGCCACCGCGATCGCGGCGATCGCGAGCCGACCCGAGCGGGCGGCGAGCGCCGAGGCGGCCGAGGTGGTGGCCACGACCTGCTCCTTGATCCGGCGACCACCGCCACGGCTGGAGCGCGAGGGGCGTGGCGCGTCCGGTCCGGTCCTGCTCATCGCGGCCCTCCTCTCGTGCGGTTGCGGCCCGGTGCGGCGACGACGAGCGCGATGAGCAGGATCGCGACCTGCACCGACGCCACCCAGCCTCGGCGCTGCGAGGTCGGGGGGTCGTACGGGTCGTCGGGCTCGGCGTCGAACACCCACACGCGAGCCCCCTCCGGCCCGCCGGACGCCTCGAGGCCCGGCGCGGCGTCGAGGGTGTCGACCAGCGTGTCGTCGGCGGGGGACGGCAGGTACACCGCACCGATGCCGTAGTCGGCGAGTCCGCTCAGCACCCGCGTCGTCGGGGTGGACAGGAGAGCCCGGACGTCGTCGTCGAGCGGGGCGTACGCCTCGGGGCCGGCGAGCACCGCTTCGTCACCGAGGCGCATGCCGTCGCCGCTGACGACCTGCGCGGAGACACCGCCCTCGGCGGTGCCCTCGATCACGAGCGTCGACGAGCCCTGCTCCGCGCGGGCTGCGAGGTAGGCCGGGACCTGCTCGGCCGAGCCGCGGTCGAGCGGGTCGTCGGAGCCGCGCACGACCCACCAGCCGAGGGCGACGACCGGGGTGGCGACCGCCAGCGCGACCAGCAGCGCGACCACGGGGCGAAGGGCGACGGCGAGGTCGCCGCCGGCCCGCATCCGCTCGGCGAGCCCGTCGGCCGCCAGGCCTGCGGCGGCAGCGAGTGCCGCGAGCCACAGGGTCGCCGGCACCCCGACCCACACCGGGCCGGTCGAGATGCCGTCGGTGAAGGTCGTGCCGGCGGCGACGACGGCCCACGCCAGCGCCCACAGCCCCACGGCCCAGGCGACCAGCACGCGCGGTCGCGTCGCCGGACGCATCAGGGCGGCGGTGCCGGCCAGCGCGACGCCGATCCCGAGCAGAGCGGGCGCCGTGCCCGGGCCTGCGGCGTGCCCCAGGCCGAGCTGCCATGCGGCCACGTCGAGGCTGCCGACGCCGGCGTCGGCCCTCCCGGCCTCCCACCACCAGGCGCCGGGGTCGACGGCGCGCGACCACATCCAGGAGCCGAGCACGAGCCAGGGCAGGACCAGCGCCGTGAGCACGCTCGGCCAGCCCTGCCGGCGGAGCCGGACGGCCGCTGCGACCAGCAGCGGGATGCCCGCCAGGAGGTAGGTGACCGGTGCGAAGGCGGTCGCCAGCGTGAGCCACAGGCCGAGCCTGACCCCGTCGGCGACGCGTGGACGGGTCATCAGCGCGGCCGCGGAGTTCACCATCGCCGGCGCGGCCGCGAGGGCGACCACGGTGCCGATGCGGCCCTGCGCCAGGGCTCCGGAGGCGGCGACCAGCAGGCCGTACGTCGCACCCCACCAGAGCTGGACCCACGGCGAGGCGAACAGGCGGCGCGACAGCCGGTGGGCGGTGAGTGCGGCGATCAGCACGCCCGCGAGCAGCACGAGCGAGACCGCGAGGTCGGCGTTGCCGCCGAGCACCGTGCCCACGGCGGCGAGCGGCACGACGTAGCCGGGCGCGGCGACGTCGCTGCCGATGGAGACGTCGTGGGAGGAGGCGAAGAAGAAGGTCCACCACGCGCTCGCCGTGTCCGGCGCGGGCAGCAGGGCGCCGCCGGACAGGAAGCCGGACCCGATCAGGGACCGCGCCGAGACCAGGGCGGCCAGAGCCAGGACGACGGTCGCGCCGAGCCACGGGTGGCGCGACAGCAGGGAGCCGCTGACCGGCAGCTCGTCGTCGACCTCGCCGATCGGGCGGGCCTCGACCGCCGCCCTCCGCCCGGTGGACTCCGGCGTGGGCCCGACGAGGGTCGAGACCAGGTCGCCCACCGTGTCCAGGCCGTGCCGGTACGGAAGCAGGGGCGAGGGAAGGAGCCGCGCCCGGACGTCGCTCTGGTCGACCCGGGACGCCGCCGCGCGGCGACGACGCGCGGCGATCATCGCGAAGGGTCTGCGGTAGACCCCCAGCACGCCGAGCATCTCGTCGGCGGCCTCGCGCGGCGCCTTGGCGACCAGGAGTGCGAGCGAGCGGAGCACCGTCCCCAGCAGCAGCCGGACCGACTGCCAGGCGAAGCCGGCGCGGCCGGCGTTCGCGAGCAGGGTGTACGTCGCCGCGCGACGCTGCTCGCGGCGCGGCCGCGGCGCGCGGCTGCCGGGCCGCAGCCCCGTGCTCGCGGCCTCGACGTGGAAGAACACCGACGCCGGGACGGCGCGGACGCGGTACCCCCGGCGTGCCGCCCGCCAGCCGAAGTCGACGTCGTCGAAGAACAGCGGGAGGTTCGGGTCGAACCCGTCGAGGTCGTCGAGCACCCGTCGGCGGACGAGCATCCCGGCGGTGTTGACGGCGAGCACGTCGTGGGGGCGGTCGTGCTGACCCTGGTCGGGCTCGCCGCGCTCCAGCCCGGTCTCCCGCGACCCGGTGCCGGTGATCGTGACGCCGACCTCGAGGAGGCGCTTCAGCGACGGCCACTCACGCAGCTTCGGTCCCGCGGCGCCGATGTCGTCGGACTGGGTGACCTGGTCGAGGAGGTGCGCGAGCGCGTCCTCCCCGGGCGCGGCGTCGTCGTGGAGCAGCCAGACCCACTCGCTCGCCGGGGCGCCGTCGAGCGCGATCCGGACGGCGTCGCCGAAGCCCACATCGGCCGGGGCGGTCCGGATCGAGGCGGGGTGGAGGTAGCGCGCGAGGATCTCGCGGGTGTTGTCGGTCGACGCGACATCGACGGCGACCACCGCGCTGGGCAGATGGCTCAGCCGTGCGAGCGAGTCGAGCACGGTCGGCAGCCAGCGCGAACCGTTGCGGCAGACGATCACCGCGGTCACGGTCGGCGGGTCGGCGATCCAGCTCCGGGAGGGCACCAGCCCCTCGTCGACGCCTTCGATCATAGGAGTCGGAGTCTAGCCAGCCGCACCCCAGCGACCGACCGTCGGGACCTCGCGGCCCGGTCGGGCTCGGCCTCGCGGGCCGTCGGAGCTACACGGCGCGCTTCTTGACCTTGCGCCTCTCACGCTCGGACAGGCCGCCCCAGATCCCGAACCGCTCGTCGTGCGCGAGCGCGTACTCCAGGCACTCGTCGCGCACCTCGCAGGTCAGGCAGACCCGCTTCGCCTCGCGTGTGGAGCCGCCCTTCTCCGGGAAGAACGCCTCCGGATCGGTCTGCGCGCACAGGGCGCGATCCTGCCAACCCATCTCCTCGGCGTCTGCATGGAACATCTCCGTGTCCATCAGTCTCGCCTCCTCGACCCCTCGTGAATCCCCGTGTGGTGCGCCGTCCGCTGACGCCGGCACCCGACCCACACCCCTCGTGGGCCTCGATCCGGGTCTGGCGACGTCGGATCGAGAGTGCCGGGCCGCCCGAAAGGACGACACGTATGAAATTACAAGCCTGTCAATACCCGCTCGTCAAGTCGAAAGGTGTTAGAAGGCGGTCCGCACCTCCTGTGGTGCGGACCGCCTCGCGGGTGCGGACGGGCTCCGATCAGCGGTCCGGAGACCACCAGGACGGCGGATCCTGGTCGCTGCCGCGCGTGCCCGGACGCCCGTCGTCGGAGCCCGAGGCCGATTCCTCGGCCGACTGCTCGCGCGGGTTCCACGGGTCGGACGCGGGCGTCGTCGCGTCGGCGCTGCGACCGTACTCGGTCGACCGGCCGTAGTCCGACCCGCGCGCGTCGTCGCTCGACCACGACACGGCCTGGCGGTCGTAGGTCCACTGCCCGTACGCGGTCGGCTGGTGGTCGTCGGCGGCCGAGCGGGCCCACCCGCTCGACTCCGCGCCCGAGCCGTCGTCGGCTGCGCTCGTCGTCGAGGAGGACCAGCCGCCCGACGCCGGATCCGAGCTCTGCTGCCCGTACGCCGCGGGGTCGTACGCCGACTGCTGCCCGTACGCGGACGGGTCGTACGTCGACTGCTCGCCGTAGCCGGACTGCTGCCCGTACGCCGCGGGGTCGTACGCCGGCTGCTGGCCGTAGGCGGACTGCTGCCCGTACGCGGACGGGTCGTACGTCGACTGCTGGCCGTAGGCGGCCGGGTCGTACGTCGACGGCTGGCCGTAGGCGGCCGGGTCGTAGGTCTGCTGACCGTAGGCCGGCTGCTGCCCGTACGCCGACGGGTCGTAGCCCGACTGCTGGTCGTACCCCGACGGCTGTCCGTACGACGGCTGCTGCCCGTACGACGACTCGTACGAGGTCGGTTGGGCGTACTGCGGCTGCTCGGGCGCGTCAGCGGGCCGGGCCGGCGGGTCGAAGGTCACGTCCGCACCGGCCGCGCGCGGCTGCTCCACGGCCTCGGCTGCAGGCTGGGCGGACCACTGGGCGGTCTCCTCGCTCGGAGTCTCCTGGGCCGCCGCCGCGGGCTGCGCCCAGGCCTGCCCGGCCGCGGGGGCCCAGGCTGCCTGGTTCCCGTAGGCGTTCGACCAGTCCGCGGCGGGCTGCCCCTCGGCCTGCGGCGCCGGCTGCCACGCCGCCGGCTGCGCCTCGGTCGACGACCACGCGTTCTGCCGTCCGGCCGGGGCCGGGGCCTCGCGCAGCGCGGCGACCCCGATCAGCAGGGCGATCGCCGTCAGCCCGAGACGCGCCAGCACGCCCAGCACGAAGGTGAACGGGGCGTAGACGCCGGAGGCGAGGCCCACGACGAGGCCGACGAAGCCGAGCAGCGCGCTCACCGACAGCAGGGCCAGCGCGACGATCACGACCGTGCGTGCGTGCCGCCCGGGCTCGCCGACCCGCAGCGCGGTCAGCACGGCGAGTCCGGTGACGAGGATCTCGGCGATCCCGACCCCGCCGTTGTAGCCGCCGTCGACGATCCGCAGGAACGACGCCAGCAGGCTGGCTGCGACGACCGCGAGCAGACCGAACGCCAGCGCGTCGCGGTGCTTGTGGATGAATTCGGTCACGGACCCTCCTCGGGCGTGCGACACGACACCGGTCGCGTCCGACACGAGTTCACGGGGGTGGCGGGGGTCGCCGACACCCGTGCGGACTCGCCCACACTACGCATCGTGTGGTTCCTGCCAACCCCCGGTGCACACCACGGCACCCGAGGGGGTCCGACAATGGAGCCATGAGGATCACCGTGCTGTCCGGAGGGATCGGAGGCGCGACGTTCACCCAGGGCCTGCTGGGATGCGTCGACGACGAGACCGAGATCACCGTCATCGGCAACACCGCCGACGACATCTGGCTCCACGGACTGAAGGTCTGTCCCGACCTCGACACGCTGATGTACACCCTCGGCGGGGGCATCGACCCCGAGCGCCGGTGGGGCCGCGCGGAGGAGACCTGGGCCGTGAAGGACGAGCTCGCGGCGTACGGGGCGGAGCCCACGTGGTTCGGGCTCGGCGACCGCGACGTGGCGACCCACCTGGTGCGGACGCAGATGCTGTCGGCCGGCTACTCGCTGACCGACGTGACCCGCGCCCTCTGCGTGCGCTGGCAGCCCGGCGTCCGGCTGCTCCCGATGAGCGACGACCGGGTCGAGTCGCACGTGGTGGTCGACGACGAGGAGTCGCCGTCGGGCCGGCGCGCGATCCACTTCCAGGAGTACTGGGTCCGGCTGCGCGCGAGCGTGCCCGCCCGCGACGTCGTGATGGTCGGGATCGAGTCCGCCCGGCCCGCCGCCGGCGTGGTCGAGGCGATCGCGGAGGCCGACGTGGTCGTCCTCCCCCCGTCGAACCCGGTGGTCTCGATCGGGCCGATCGTCGCCGTCCCCGGGATCGGTGAGGCGTTGCGGACGACGACGGCTCCGGTCGTCGGTGTCTCACCGATCATCGGCGGCGGCGCTGTCCGTGGGATGGCCGACCAGCTGCTGGACGGCCTCGGCGTCGAGGTCAGCGCCGGCGGGGTCGGGACGCGGTACGGCGCGCGGGCGACCGGCGGTCTGCTCGACGGCTGGCTGGTCGACACGTCCGACGCCGACCAGCTCGACGTGCTCGAGGACGCCGGTCTTCGGACCCGCGCGGTCCCGCTCTACATGTCCGACGAGGAGACGACCGCCCAGCTCGTGCGCGACACCCTCGCGCTCGCGGAGGAGGCGCGCGCGTGAGGTTCGAGGTCCTCGGCGTCGACGGCGTCGGCGAGGTCCGGGCCGGCGACGACCTGGTCGACCTCCTGCTGGCGACCGGAGTCGAGCTGCGCGACGGTGACGTCGTCGCGGTGACGAGCAAGGTGGTGAGCAAGGCCCTCGGGCTGGTCTCGCGCGCGGCCCGCGAGTCGCTGGTCGACGCCGAGACCGTCCGGGTGGTCGCTCGGCGCGGGCCGACCCGGATCGTACGGACGCGCGCGGGTCTCACCATGGCGGCCGCCGGGGTGGACGCCAGCAACACCGAACCCGGCACCGCGCTCGTGCTGCCCGACGACCCCGACGCCGAGGCGGCGCGGCTGCGCGACCGCCTCGTCGAGCGCACCGGCCGCGCCCTCGCGGTCGTGGTCACCGACACCGCCGGCCGCGCGTGGAGGCGCGGGCAGACCGACATCGCCATCGGTGCCGCGGGACTCACGGTGCTCGACGACCTCGCCGGCAGCACCGACCCGTACGGCAACGCGCTGCAGGTCACGGCGGCCGCGGTCGCCGACGAGGTCGCGGGCGCCGCCGACCTGGTCGCGGGGAAGACCGGCGGCGTCCCGTTCGTCGTCGTCCGCGGGCTGGACCCCCGCTGGATCGGGTCGGCGACGCGGGCGTACGACCTGGTCCGACCGGACGACGAGGACCTGTTCGGCTGGGGCGCGCGCGACGCGGTGGAGGCGGCGCTGACGGGGGCGGGCGACGGGTTCGGCGCTCCGGAGCCGGACGGGGCCGCCCGCGTGGTCGCGCTGGCCGGCGGCGACGCCGACCTGGTCACGGTGGACGCGGGTGCGCTCGCCCCCGGGAGCGGCGGCGCGGACGACGCGCCGTACGACGCCCGTCGGGTGGTGGTCCGCGTCCGCAGGGCCGACGACCCGAGAGCGTGGGCCGAGGCCGGGCGGGTCGCGGAGCGCCTGCGGATCGCCGCGATCGCACACCGCTGGGCGATCGAGGTCGTCCTGGCCGGCGACGGGCCGCCGCCCGCACCCTAGGGTGGACGCGTGACCATCCCCGTCCTGCTCGCCCGCGCCCTGGCCACCCAGCCGGAGCGGCCGTTCGTCACGTTCTACGACCTCGACTCCGGCGAGCGGATCGAGCTGAGCCTCACGACCACCGCGAACTGGGTCGCGAAGACCGCGAACCTGCTCCAGGACACGCTCGGCAGCGACGACTCCACCGTCGTCCGGATCGACCTGCCGCTGCACTGGCAGACCGCCGTGTGGGTGCTCGCGACCTGGACGGCCGGCGCCACCGTGACCCTCGACGGCGACGCGGACGTCCACGTGGTCGGACCCGACGGTCTCGACGCCGCCGGCGGGGCCGACGAGGTCGTCGCCCTCTCGCTGCGCCCGATGGCGGCTCGCTTCGTGACCCCGCTGCCGCCCGGCGTGATGGACTACAACGCCGAGGTGGGCGCCCACGGCGACCGCTTCACGCCGTACTACCCGCCGGCCGGGTACGCCCGGGCCGTCCGCCGTGACGACGGCGACCGGTCCCATGCGGAGCTCACCGCGAGCGCCGAGGGGGCGTTCGATTCCGGGGAGCGCCTCCTGATCGTGGGCGAGGACGCGGCCCCGCTGCTCGAGGCCCTGCCCGCCGCGCTCGCGGCGGACGGCTCGCTCGTGCTCGTCCGCTGCGTCGACGCGGAGCCCGACCCGGAGCGGATCGAGGCGCTGCGTACGACCGAACGCGTGACCCGGACGCTCTGACCGGCACGCGCGGCGTCAGCAGGAGGCACCGGCGTCAGCAGGAGGCACCGAGGTCGTCGGCGGCGTTGACCCGGTCCTCGCGGGTGGTCTCCTCGCTGGTCTCCTCGGACGTTCCCGCATCGCTCGCGCCGGCGCCGCCCTTCTTCGCCTTCTTCTCCGCCTCGGCGGTCGCGGCGTCGGCCTCGGCGGCGCCGTTCTCGGACCGCTCGATCGCCGTCTCGACCATCGAGCGGATCTCGTCGAAGTCGGGATCGCTGGTGTTGACCGCGGGTGGGACGAGCGAGACGACGGAGACGTTCGCATCCCGCGCCCGCAGGGCGAGGTCGACGAACCGGTCGAGGTCGGCCGCCGGGATGTCCGTGCGGAGCATCCGCTTGCTGGAGTCCGCGATCGCGGTCGCCTTGAGCAGCACGGTCTGCGGGTCGAGCTGTTGGAGCATCGCGTTCATCAGGCACTTCTGCCGCGCCATCCGGGAGTAGTCGGAGTTCTCGACCCGGCTGCGGGCGTACCAGAGGGCCTCGCGGCCGTCGAGACGCTGCTTGCCCTTGGGGATGTAGCCCGTGATCGGCGACCCGATGCCGCCGATCGCCACGGGCTCGCGGACCTTGACCTTCACGCCGCCCACCGCGTCGACGAGCTTCGACAGCCCCCGCATGTTGACCATCGCGTAGTACGTCACCGGGAGGCCGGTGATCTCCTCGATCGTCTCGCGGGTGGCCTCGAGCCCTGGCTGCTTGATGCCGTCGAACTCCTCGGCGTTGTCGGCGACCCAGGTGTTGATGCTGTTCAGGTAGCAGCCGTCGCAGTCGAAGCCGTCGGGGAAGTGCTCGTGCATCGGGCTGTCCTCGGGGAACGGGACGTTCGCGAGGTTGCGCGGGAGGCCGACCAGGACCACGTCGCCGGTGTTGGCCTCGACGCTGGCGACCGTCATCGAGTCCGGCCGAAGACCCCAGCGTCCGTCGCCGGAGTCCCCGCCGAGCAGGAGCACGTTGTAGCGTCCCTCGTCGGCCTCGCGGACCACGGTCGAGCCGAACACCGTCGTGATGAAGTCCCGCTGCACCGCCATCAGGTGCGCGGCGACGAAGAGGCTGCCCGCCGTGACGAAGCACAGCGCCGCGCTGATCCCGCTCATCGTCAGCCGGTCGCGGCGCGTGAGCTCGAGCGGTGCGCCGAGGCGCCAGGCGTCCGCGAAGAGCGCGACCCAGCCGAGCGCCAGCACGACCAGGCCGATCCGCAGGACGCCGAGCACCGTGGGCGAGGTGAAGATCCCGAGCACGATCGACCGGTCCAGCCACCACAGCAGCGCGAGCAGCCCCGCCGCGATCCACAGGCCGCCCCAGATGCGCAGCGCGATCCGGCCGACGCGGCGGTGGCCGGCGATCAGCTGGGCGGAGCCGGGGACCAGGAGCGTCATCACCATCAACGACAGCGCCCTGCGGAACCGGACCCTCGACGGGTCCGCCTCGGCTCGGGCGCCGCGCGCTGGGGAGACGACCTCGGTCATGGGCTCCTCGAGGGCCGGGACGGCTATGTCCGCATCGACGGTTTCGTCCGTCAGTATCACCGTCGCCGAGGCGCCCGACGGTGCGACGCGCCGAGCGAGCCGCCGCAGGCGGGCGTACGGGCGGGTCCCGCCTCGGCCCGGGGGTGCCCTCGGTCCGGTACCGTCGGGCGCATGCCCGATCGCCCATCCCGCCCGAACGGCTCCGAGAGCGACTACGGCTGGCTGTACGGTCCGGGTCAGGACGACGCGACCCGGATCTCGGGCCCGGCCGACGACGCCACCCGCGTGCAGCAGCGGCCGGACGCACCCCAGCAGCGCCCGACGCCTCCCCCGGGCACCCCGCCCCCGGGACCGCAGCCGGGCCGCTCGGGCGGATCGGGCTCGGGGCGGCGCCGCGTACGGATCCGGTGGCGCCGGGTGATCCCGATCGTGATCGCCGCCTGGCTGGTCTTCCTGGTCGCGATCCCGTTCTGGGCGTGGAGCAAGGTCAACCGCGTCGACGCGGATCCCGAGGGCGACCGACCGGGCGAGCAGCCCGGCACGACGTACCTGATGGTCGGGTCGGACAGCCGCGAAGGGCTGACGAAGCAGCAGCGCAAGCAGCTGAAGACCGGCGACGCCGAGGGCCAGCGCACCGACACGATCATGATGCTGCACATCGGGTCCGGCCCCGCGACGCTCATCTCGATCCCGCGCGACTCGCTCGTCCCGGTGCCGGGATACGGCACGACGAAGATCAACGCCGCCTACGCGTACGGCGGGCCGAAGCTGCTCGTCCAGACCATCGAGGACGCGACCGGGGTGCGGATCGACGACTACGTCGAGATCGGGTTCGCCGGCTTCGTCAACCTCGTCGACGCGGTCGGCGGGGTGGAGATCTGCCCGAAGCAGGCGATCGACGACCCGGACGCCGGCCTCGACATCGAGAAGGGGTGCCAGGACGTCGACGGTGCCACGGCCCTCGGGTACGCCCGCTCCCGGCACAGCTACGACTCCCAGGATCTCCAGCGGGTGCAGGCGCAGCGCGAGGTGATCGGCGCGATCGCCGACGAGATCAAGTCGCCGATGACGGTGCTCAACCCGGTCCGCTACTTCCAGGTGCTCGACGGCGCGGCGACGTCGGTGACCGTGAGCGATGACATGGGGCTGTTCTCGGCGGTCCGCTTCGCCTGGAACCTCGCCGCCACCTTCGGCGGCTCCGGGCTGAGCTGCACGGTCCCGATCGCCGACACCGCCGTGCACTGGGACAGCGACCGGGCCGAGCGGATGTTCGGCCTGATCGCCGAGGACCGGACCGACGAGATCGGCAAGAAGCTCTGCACGGACGACGGCCTGCCGCGGTAGCGGACGGTTGCCGCCGGTCGTCGCGGTGTGTGTGAATGTCCGCGTGAAGCCGCCGACGATCTACGACGTCGCCGCCCGTGCCGGCGTCGCGGCCTCCACGGTGTCGCGGGCACTGCACGTGCCGGGGCGGATCAGCGAGGCGACCCGGGCGAAGGTCCTCGCCGCGGCCGACGAGCTCGGCTACGCCCCCGCGCCGAGCGCACGCCGTCCACGCGCCCGGCACGCGACGGTCGCCATGGTGCTGTCCGACATCACGAACCCGCGCTTCTTCGAGACCATCCGCGGGGCCGAGCAGCGCGCTCGCGCCGCGAGCACGACCCTGGTCCTCGTGAACGCCGAGGAGTCGGCGCAGGTCGAGCACGAGCAGATCGATGCGCTCGCCCGCACCGTCGACGGCTTCGTGCTCGCTGCGAGCCGGCTCACCGATGACCGGCTCCGGGCGGTGGCGGCGCTGCGTCCGACCGTCCTGCTGGATCGTCAGCTCCCGGGACTCGACAGCGTCACGCTCGACACCCGCTCCGGCTGCCGTCGGATCCTCGAGCACCTCGCGGCGTTGGGGCACGCGTCGTTCACCTACTGCGCCGGACCGGTGGGGTCGTGGATGGGCGCGAAGCGGTGGGCGGCGCTGCGGGAGGGTGCCGAGACGTACGGCCTGCTCGCGCGGCGCGTCGGCCCGTACACGCCGACCGTCGCGAGCGGGCGCGACGCGGCCGACACCGCCCTGGAGTCGCCCACGACCGCGATCGTGGCGCACAACGACCTGCTCGCGATCGGGGTGATGCAGCGGCTGGCCGCGCGCGGCGTGCGGGTCCCGGCCGACGTGAGCGTGATCGGGTTCGACGACGTCTTCGCGGCGGCGCTCGTCGGCCCGTCGCTGACGACGCTCGGCGGTCCCGGGGCGGAGGCGGGACGGCTCGCGGTGGATCTGCTGCTCGACCGCCTCGGCGGCGCGCCCGGTCGCGGAGGCGACGCGGGCCAGGTCCGGGTCCTCCCGACGCAGCTGGTCCAGAGGCAGTCCACCGGAGCCGCGGCCCCGCTGGCAACCGCCGTGGCAACCGATTGACGCCGGACGGCGGGCGTGGTGAGAGTGGACCGTCCATGTGACGGACGTCACGTACCGCCAGGCGGACCTCAGCGCCCTGGCGGGGTGGTGCCCAACTGCTCTCGAGAGAAGGCCGACGATGCCCACACCCACTCGACGCGACGTCCTCCGGGGCGCCGCCGCCACCGCTCTCGGCGCCGCAGTCGCCCGGGCCGCCCTGGACCCCAGTGCCGCCGCAGCGCACCCGCGCGACCACCGGCACCGGCCGCGCCCGACGCCGCTCGGCCCGGCCCAGTCACTCGACGGGCGCCCGCTGCCGACGCTCGACGACAGCCGCCCGAACCGGCTCCCGGACGAGATGGTCGGCTACTGGGAGAAGTCGTTCGACGTCGGCGGCGCCGTGCGTACGGCCAAGGTCTACATCGCGCCCGGGACACCGATCCGCTCGTACTACACGGTCGTCGCGGTCCCCGACGGCGTGGAGACCGGCGAGTTCCTGGTCGCCAGCGGGTGGCGCGACGTCGCCGACGAGCGCAGCGAGGGCCTCGTCGTGCTCGAGCCCGGCGACGGCGGCTGGAAGGCCGCCGCGGACGAGTCCGCCTACGTCGAGGCCGCCATCGGCTTCTACCAGTCGAACGGCTACTTCTCGATCTTCGGGGAGCACTACCTGGTCGGGTACGGCGCGGGCGCGGCGCCCCTGGAGACCTGGGCCGTCGCCAACCCGCTCAAGGTGATCAGCCAGGTCTACCTGGACTCCGACGGGGTGGCCGCCGGCGTGCTCTCCGAGATCGGGCCGCGCACGTTCGACGGGACCACCGCACCGGGCTACACCACCGTCGACTTCCCCGACGGCTTCGACCTGATCCGGCACGACGAGGTGCTGGTGCCGACCTGGCACGTCCACCCCGACCGCAGCGCGAAGGCGACGATCGCGTACTGGCTCGGCGCGAACGACACCGACCGGCACGCACGACGCGACCGCGTCCTCGGCTGGACGTACCACCAGCGTCGCCGGTCCGAGCGCTGGATGACGTCGTACTCGGGGCCGATCTCGCAGGTCTCGGTCCAGCCGCGGGCGATGCGCCACGCCGACCGGAGCACGACCCGCCAGGTCGTCGCGTTCCTGACGTTCTACACGCGCTACGAGAACTTCTTCGCCTACGGCAACCAGGTCCTCCAGCGCGCCGACTACGCCGACCTCGGGATCGAGGTCCGCACGATCGAGGTGGCCGGCACGCTGCGGGAGTACCTCGTCTACGTCCCCGACTCCGCCCGGCGCCGGCACGGCCGCGAGGACGCCCCGGTCGTGTTCGTCTGGCCCGGCAACACCCAGACCGACCGGGTGTTCATCGACTCGTCGGCGTGGTGGCAGGTCGCGCGGGACGAGGGCTTCGTGCTCGTCGTCGTCTGCGAGGACTACAGCTCGGCGATCTCGGTGACCCACCGCGACTCGAACGCGTTCTTCCTCGAGCTGCGCGACGTCGTCGCGCGCGACTACGACGTCGACCCGACCCGGTTCTACAGCACCGGGCAGTCGCTCGGGAGCCTGGTCTCGCAGACGTTCGCCATCGCCAAGCCCGAGTACTTCGCCGCGGTCGCGTCCACGTCCTTCACCACCGCCCCGAACTCCGCGGGCGAGATCCAGATGGACGGCGAGACCTACCCGGCGGCGAACCAGCCGATCCCGAACTACCAGATCTACGGGTACGGCGACCTCGGCTTCCTCGAGGGCACCCTGTGGGACGACATCGACAACCGGCTCGACAGCTGGGCCGCGTACCACCTCGGGGTCAACGGCCTGACGCTCGACGACGTCGACGACCTCGACGGCGAGCGCCACGGTTTCGAGGACCGCTTCCAGACCTGGACGTGGTACGCGCCCGGGACGTCGGTGCCGGCGGTGAAGGTCACGCGCAACCTCTACCGCTCGCACAACAACATCCCCGAGGAGTCTCCGATGCTCTGGGACTTCCTCAAGCACTACCGCAGCGTCGTGGGTCGGGACGGCACGGTGACGCGGTACTACAGCCCGTCGGCGTTCCGACGGCGCCGGGACGCCGTCGAGATCGAGGCGTGAGTCTCTCCCGGCCGCAGCGGGAGGGTTGCGGCCGGGAGGCTTCCCACGAGGTCGCGGGAACGGCGATGCTGGTCGCATGACTCTCGTCGCCGGCGTGGACTCCTCGACCCAGTCCTGCAAGGTCGTCGTGTGCGACCCGGACGACGGCACGGTCGTCCGCGAGCGGGCCGTCCCCCACCCGGGTGGGACCGAGGTCGACCCCGCGGCCTGGTGGAGCGCGCTGACCGACGCGTCGGAAGGGCTGCTCGACGGGGTCGCCGCGCTCTCGGTCGCGGGCCAGCAGCACGGCCTCGTCCTGGTCGACGACGCCGACCAGGTCGTACGGCCGGCGCTGCTGTGGAACGACACCCGCTCGGCCGGCGACGCCGCGGCTCTCATCGAGGAGGCAGGCGGTCCGCAGGCGTGGGCCGACGCGGTCGGGACCGTTCCGGTCGCCAGCATCACGGCCACCAAGCTGCGCTGGGTCGCCCGCCACGAGCCGGAGCTCGCCGACCGTGCCGCCCGCGTGATGCTCCCCCACGACTGGCTGACCTGGCGGCTGACCGGCCAGGGCGAAGTCGTCACCGACCGCGGCGACGCGTCGGGGACCGGGTACTGGTCGCCGGCCACCGGGGCGTACCGCGATGACCTGCTCGAGCGCGCGTACGGCCGGGTGCTCGACCTGCCCCGCGTCCTCGCCCCGGGCGAGCCGGCCGGGCGCACCGCGGACGGGATCCTCGTCGGCGCCGGGACCGGCGACAACATGGCCGCCGCGCTCGGGCTCCAGGTCGAGCCCGGGGACGTGGTGGTCTCGCTCGGGACCAGCGGGACGGTCTTCACCGTCGCGGAGGCGCCGAGCGCGGATCCGGCCGGGACGATCGCCGGGTTCGCCGACGCGACCGGCCGCTACCTCCCGCTGGTGTGCACCCTCAACGCCGCCCGGGTGCTCGACGCGACCGCTCGGATGCTCGGGACGGACGTGGACGAGCTGAGCGACCTGGCGCTCAAGGCGCCACCGGGCGCGGACGGGCTCGTGATGCTGCCGTACCTCGACGGCGAGCGGACCCCGAACCTGCCCGACGCCACCGGCTCGCTCGACGGTCTGACCCGCGACAACGCGACGCCGGCCCACCTCGCCCGCGCCGCGGTCGAGGGGATGCTGTGCGGACTGGCCGACGGCCTCGACGCGCTGCGTGCCGACGGGTGCGCCGCCGACCGGGTGCTGCTGGTCGGTGGCGCAGCCCGGTCACCGGCCGTACGGGCGATCGCGCCGACGGTGTTCGGGACGGACGTGTGGGTGCCTCCGACCGCGGAGTACGTCGCGCTCGGCGCCGCCCGCCAGGCCGCGTGGGCGCTGACCGGCACGCTGCCGACGTGGCCCCGCGCCGACGAGCGGTGCGTGCCGGCGGACGCCTCCGGTGACGCGGTCCGCCGCGCGTACGCCACCGTGCGCGCGTCCCGCCACGGCGTGTGACCCACCCCGACCGCGATTCGTCGAGTTGCGGCGCGATCACAGCCGCGATCTTGCGCCGCAACTCGACGAATCGGGGTCGGATCAGAGCTGGGACTGGATCCCGCCGAGCAGCTGGCGGGCCATGACGATCCGCTGCACCTGGTTGGTGCCCTCGTAGATCTGGGTGATCTTCGCGTCGCGCATCATCCGCTCGACCGGGTAGTCGCGGGTGAAGCCGTAGCCGCCGAGCAGCTGGACGGCGTCGGTGGTCACCTGCATCGCGGTGTCGGACGCGAACGCCTTCGCGGCCGCGCCGAAGAACGTCAGGTCGGCGTCACCACGCTCGCTGCGTCCGGCGGCGGCGTACGTGATCTGCCGGGCGGCCTCCACCTTCATGCCCATGTCGGCGATCATGAACTGGAGACCCTGGAAGTCCGCGATCGACTTCCCGAACTGCTTACGCTCCTGCACGTAGCCGAGCGCGTAGTCGAGGGCGCCCTGCGCGACGCCGACCGCCTGGGCAGCGATCGTGACGCGGGTGTGGTCCAGGGTGCGCATCGCGGTCGCGAAGCCGGTGCCCTCGGCGCCGATCATCCGGTCCGCCGGGATCCGCACGTCGTCGAGGTAGACCTCACGGGTCGGCGAGCCCTTGATCCCGAGCTTCTTCTCCGGAGCGCCGAACGAGACCCCCTCGTCGGACTTCTCCACCACGAACGCGCTGATGCCCTTCGAGCGCTTCTCGGGGTCGGTCACGGCCATCACGGTGTAGAAGTCGGACTCGCCGGCGTTGGTGATCCAGCGCTTCACGCCGTTGAGCACCCAGCCGTCGCCGTCGCGGACCGCGCGGGTCTTCATCCCGGCGGCATCGCTCCCGGCGTCCGGCTCCGACAGGCAGTACGAGAACATCGCGGTGCCCGCGGCGAGCGGGGTCAGGTACGTCTTCTTCAGATCCTCGCTGCCCGACAGGATCACCGGGAGGCTGCCCAGCTTGTTGACCGCCGGGATCAGCGAGGACGACACGCAGGCGCGAGCGACCTCCTCGATCACGAGCACGGTCGCGAGCGCGTCCGCACCCGCGCCGCCGTACTCCTCACCGACGTGCGGTGCGTGGAAGTCCGAGGCGACCAGGGCGTCGTACGCCTCCTGGGGGAAGCGCGCCTCCTCGTCCACCTCGGCGGCGTAGGGAGCGACCTTGGCGTCGCAGACCGCGCGGACGGCCTCACGGATCGCCTGGTGCTCCTCGGACAGCGCGAACATCGGCTGGTCGGTCATCGTCGTGTCGTTCCTTCGTGGTTCAGGCGTAGGTGTAGAAGCCGCGGCCGGTCTTGCGGCCGAGCAGGCCGGCGTCGACCATCCGGGCCAGCAGCGGCGGCGGCGCGTACAGGGGCTCCTTGAACTCCTCGTACAGCGACTCGGCCACCGCCTTGGTGGTGTCGAGACCGATCAGGTCGGCGAGCGCCAGCGGGCCCTGCGGGTGGGCGGCGCCGCGCACGAGCCCCTCGTCGATGTCCTCGGCGGTGGCGAAGCCCGACTCGAGCATCCGGATGGCCGACAGCACGAACGGGATCAGCAGCGCGTTGACGACGAACCCGGCACGGTCCTGGCTGTCGATCGCGTGCTTGCCGAGGTCCTCGTGCACGAACGCACGGGCGAGCTCGGTCGTCTCGGTCGCGGTCAGCAGACTCGGCACGAGCTCGACCAGGGAGAGGACCGGCACCGGGTTGAAGAAGTGGATCCCCATCACGTGCGTCGGGCGCTCGGTGACGGTCGCGAGCTTCATGATCGGGATGGACGACGTGTTCGACGCCAGGATCGCGTCCGGGGACGTGACGATCCGGTCGAGCGCACGGAACAGCTCGGTCTTCGCGGCCTCGTCCTCGACGATCGCCTCGACGACCAGCTCACGGTCCGCCAGCGCCTCCAGGTCGGTGCCGACCGTGATCCGCTCGAGCACCTCCTCCGCGCTCGCGATCTTGCCGCGGTCGGCGGCGCGGGACAGCGACTTCTCCAAGCGGGCCCGGCCGGCCTTCGCAGCGGCGTCGCCGGACTCGACGACCAGCACGTCCTTGCCCGCCCGGGCCGCCACCTCGGCGATGCCGGCGCCCATCAGGCCGCAGCCGACCACTCCCACTCGCTCGATCGCTGTCATACGTCCGCCCTTCGGGTCTCGGGTGAGGGACTCGCGGGTCTCGGTGCCGACCCGCGGGTCTCGGTGTGGACTCGCCAGGACCGACGGTACTCAGTCCCGCCGTAACGGTACCAGGGTCCGTACACTGACCCCATGCCGACCACTGCCTCCGTCCACGACCGGCTGCGCGCCGCCGCGTTCGACCTCTTCGACGAGCAGGGGTACGACGCGACCACGGTCGACGCGATCGCCGCACGCGCGGGTGTCGGCCGGACCACCTTCTTCCGCGCGTTCGCGTCGAAGGAGGACGTGATCTTCCCCGACCACGCGAGCGTCCTCGCCGAGATCGAGGCACGGCTGCGCGCGGCCAGCGACGGCGCGTCGTTCCTCGCGGTGACCGAGGCCGCCCGGCTGCCCCTGCGGCGCTACCTGGACGAGGGTGAGTTGGCACGCCGCCGCTACCGGCTGACGAGCACGGTCCCGGCCCTGCGGGCCCGCGAGATCGCGACCACCGCGCAGTACCGCCGCACGTTCCGCCGCTTCATCGACACCTGGATCGGCGACGACCCGCTGGCGCCGCTGCGCGCGGAGCTGATGGCCGATGCCGTGGTCACCGCGCACAACCACGTGCTGCGCACCTGGCTCCAGGGCACCGGCGACGACCGCAGCGCGGAGACCGCCTTCGACGTCGCGATGGCCGAGGTCCGCCGGATCTTCCTCGACTCCGCCGTCGCGGGCAGCGACGGCGACGGGACGACGGTGGTCGTGATGCGCTCCGGCGCATCGCTGACGTCGGTCCTGCCGCGCCTCCAGGCGGCCCTCGACGGACCAGAGACGGCGCGCAGGCGGACGTAGCGCGATGGCCCGCCGCCGGACCGGTGACCGGCGAGCGGCGGCTCAGGTCCCACCCGTTAGCGTGGCGGTCGACGAAGGAGACGCCGCATGCCCACCGAGATCACCAGCATCGACGAGCTGCGCACGCTCGTCGGGGAGCCGACGCCGATGGTCCGCGACAAGGTCCGCGAGACGCTGAGCCCCGACCAGACCGCGTGGATCGCCCGCTCGCCGTTCTGCCTGGTCGCGACCTCAGACGCCGACGGCCGCTGCGACGTGTCCCCGAAGGGCGACCCCGTCGGGATGGCCCACGTGGTCGACGAGAAGACCGTCCTCGTCCCCGAGCGTCCCGGCAACCGGCGCGTCGACGGGTTCGCGAACGTGCTCCAGAACCCGCACGTCGGACTGCTCTTCCTCGTACCGGGCCGCGGCGACACGCTGCGCGTCAACGGCACCGCCCGGCTGCTGACCGACGTCGACGAGCCGGCGCTGGAGGTCAAGGGACACCGGCCGACGCTCGTCCTCGAGGTCACCGTCGAGGAGACCTTCTTCCACTGCGCGAAGGCGTTCCTGCGCTCCAAGCTGTGGGAGCCCGAGACCTGGGAGCCCGACGCGCTCCCCCCGCGGGCCCGGATCGCGAAGCGCGAGTGGCCCGACGTGCCGCTGGCCGACCTCGAGAAGCGGTACGGCTCGGCCTACGGCGACAACCTGTACGTCGCGGGCTGAGGCCCGAGGGCTCGATCGGGCTCGCGCCTCGCCCGCCTCGACCACCGGAACCCCTCGCGTACAGCAGCGTCGGGACCCCGGAGGCATGGGGTCCCGACGCCGTCCGATCAGCCGACCAGCTGCGTGTTGCCGAAGATCGGGGCCTGCGCGAAGCACCAGATCCGGTGCTGGTCGCTCGGATCGAGCTTGTTCAGGACGATCTGCGCGACGTTCTTCGAGTACGCGATGGACAGGTGCTCGCTCTTGTCGATCGAGCACACGTCCTGCAGGTGGATGTTGTCGACCTGCGGGCCGCCGCCGTTGATGAACGCCTGACGCCACGGCGTCACGACCTCGTCGTACTGGGTGGCGATCACCGTGTACTTGATGCCGGGCACGGTCTCACCGTTGCCGTTGACCTGCTGGTAGAACGGCGACTGGGGCTCGGGGCTCTTGTCGGCCTGCTGCTGCGCCGCCGGCATCTTCACCAGCTCGAGCAGATCCATCGCCAGTCCGAACAACCGCAGCGTCTTGCCGAGCTCGGTGATGCCCGACAGCGTGGTCGCATGGTTCGACGGTGCGAGCCCGATCACCTGGTTGACCTTGCTCGGCGCGATCAGGTTCGCGTAGTAGCGGGCGATCGCACCGCCCTGGGAGTGCCCGATGAGGTCGACCTTCGAGGCACCCGTGGACGCGAGCACGCGGTCGACGAACGGGGCGATCTGGTTGGCGCTGACGATCATGTCGTCCGTGCCGTTCAGGAACTTCAGACCGGTGGTGTTGCCGTAGTTCAGGGCGTAGACGCAGTAGCCCTGGTCCTCGAGGATCGGGCTGAGGCCGTTCCAGTTGCCGTAGGCGTTCTCCCACGTGCCGTGCACGAGCACGACCGGGTTCGGGTGCTTGCTGCTGGGGTCGCAGCCCCAGTCGTTGGCCCCCATCGGGTTCTTGTCCGGCTGGAGGATCGACTTGCCGTAGGCGGCGGGGAACGACGAGTCCTCGCCCAGCGGCGCGTAGCGGATGTCGTGCGGCCAGGGCTTGACCCAGGCGGCGTTGGCCTGGGCGGGGATCAGCGCAGCGACGAACAGCACCGTCGTCAGCGCCGCGAGCAGGCGGAGTGCGGTCTTCATGATGTGCGGACCTCGTGACGTTGGGGGTCGACGCCCGCACCGGACCGGCGGCCCGACGAGAGAGGGAGGCGTCCGTACCGGAGAGTAACGTGACGCCCGTCACGATGTAAACACCGTGTCACTCGCGGTTACGGACCCGCTCCCCCTTCGTGCGCGCCGCCTCCGCGAGCCGCCCCTGGAAGTCCACCATGGCCTCCCGCAGCACCGGGTCGGAGGCCGCCAGGATCCGGACCGCGAGCAGACCGGCGTTGCGGGCGTTGCCGATCGAGACCGTCGCGACCGGCACACCGGCCGGCATCTGCACGATCGACAGCAGCGAGTCCATCCCGTCGAGGTGCTTGAGCGCCACCGGGACCCCGACCACCGGGAGCGGCGTGACCGCGGCGAGCATCCCCGGCAGGTGCGCGGCACCACCGGCCCCCGCGATGATCACCTCGAGCCCGCGCACGTGCGCGTCGCGGCCGTACGCCAGCATCTCGTCCGGCATCCGGTGGGCGGAGACCACGTCGGCCTCGAACGCGACCCCGAACTCCTCCAACGCGACCGCCGCCGCCTCCATCGTCGGCCAGTCCGAGTCCGACCCCATCACGATCCCGACCCGCGGTGTCGCACTCATCGCGCTCCCTGCCCTTCGTGCTCGTCATGCTCGGCCTCGTCGTCCAGACGGCCCTCGAACCACGCGGCAGCATGGCGAGCACGCTCCCGTACGTCGTCGAGGTCGTCGCCGTACGCGGTGACGTGACCGACCTTGCGGCCCGGCTTGACGGCCTTGCCGTACAGGTGGACCTTCAGCTCCGGGTCGCGCGCCATCACGTGCGGGTAGGCGTCGTACAGGTGCCCGACGTCACCGCCGAGGACGTTCACCATCACCGTCCAGCGTGCGCGCGGCTTCGGCGAGCCGAGGGGCAGGTCGAGCACCGCACGCAGGTGGTTCTCGAACTGCCCGGTCACCGCACCGTCCATCGACCAGTGCCCGGTGTTGTGCGGGCGCATCGCCAGCTCGTTGACCAGCACCCGTCCGTCGGCGGTCTCGAACAGCTCGACCGCCAGGAGTCCCACGACGTCGAGCTCGCCCGCGATCCGCATCGCGAGCATCTCCACGGCCGCGGCGGCCTCGTCGGACAGCCCCGGCGCCGGCGCGGTGACCTCCCGGCAGATGCCGTTCTCCTGGACGGACTCGACCACCGGGTACGCGGCGACCTGCCCGGACGCCGATCGGGCGACCAGCGCCGAGAGCTCGCGCACGAAGTCGACCTTCTCCTCGGCGATCACGGGCACCCCGGACGCGAACGCCTCGGCCACCTCCGGCGCGTCCGGTCCGTCGACGACCCACACGCCCTTGCCGTCGTAGCCGCCGCGGGTGGTCTTCAGGACGACCGGGAACCCGCCCACCTGCTCGGCGGCTCGGGCGACGTCGGCGGCGTCGACCACCGGGGACCACCGCGGGTTCGGGCCACCGAGCTCCCAGATCCGCTCGCGCATCGCCTGCTTGTCCTGGGCGAAGATCAGCGCGTGCGGCCCCGGACGACACGCGTGTCCGGCCGCGTCGAGCGCGCGGAGGTGCTCCGGCGGCACGTGCTCGTGGTCGAAGGTCACGACCGCGCACCCCTCGACGACGCCCTCGAGCGTCGCGAGGTCGCGGTAGTCGCCGACCGTCGTGTCGGGGTTGACCTGGGCGGCGCTGACGTCGGGCCCCTCGGCGAGGAGCCGGACGCCGACCGCGAGGGAGACCGCCGCCTGCTCCATCATCCGGGCGAGCTGGCCGCCTCCGACGATCGCGAGCGAGGGGGCGTCGATCGGGCTGCTCACGCCCGACATCGTATCGGCCGCCGCCGGCTCAGCCGTTGTACGCCCAGCGGTGCCGCACGACCAGCGGCTCGACGTTGCCGAAGCCTCGCAGGTGCCGCTGCGCCATCGCGCGGGTCTCGAACCGGTCCGACAGCCCGGCGGCGGTGGTCTCGTCGATGATCACGCGGTTGCGCCGCGCGACCGCGGTCAGACGCGCCGCCAGGTTGACCGGCGGGCCGTACACGTCACCGAGACGCGAGATCACCGACCCCGTGCCGATCCCCACGCGCACGTCGGGAAGGTTGCGGTCGCGCCCGATGTCCGCGACGATCGCGAACCCGATGTCCACGCCCATCTCCGGCCCGTCCGCGACGAACAGGACGGAGTCGCCGAGCGTCTTGATCGGTCGTCCGCCCGCCTGGGTGACGACATCGATGCACCGGCTCTCGAACTGCTCCACGAGATCGGCCAGACCGTCGTCCGCCAGGTCGTTCGAGAGCGCGGTGAAGGCCACCAGGTCGGCGAACCCGACCGTCATGGTCTGGTGCAGCAGGTCCTCCTCGTCGGCGGCGAGCGCCTGCGCGCGGCTGGCCGACGCGGCCAGGTGGCGGCGCCACGCGTACACCAGGAGACGCTCGAAGACCGGACCCATCGCCTCGGCCACGTCCTTGCCGCTGCGCGTCCAGCGCTCCGGACCCGCGGCGCTGTCCTCGCGCCGCTCCAGCAGCTCCGCGATGGTCGAGATCTGCCACTCCGCCAGCCGCGACATCGTCGACCCCAGCGCCCGGGTCAGCCGGACCACGGTGTCGTCGTCGACCAGCCCCGACCCGACCACCGCGCTCACGGTCTGCAGGGCGTCGACGTCGGCGGGCACGAACGCCTTGGTGTCGCCGGAGTCGGGGAACCCGAGGGCACGCCACAGCCTGCGCGCCTCCTCGTACGAGATCCCGGCCGCGGCGGCCACCTCGTCGCTGGTGAAGGTCGGCTCCGCGCCCATGATGGCGCGCGTCAGCTCGTCGGCCACGTCAGATCCGCTCGTCGCTCTCGGAGTCGGGGTGGTGGGCGCTGAAGACCAGCGTGGTCAGCTGCCGGTGCACGTCCTCGACCTGGGGGACGTCGACGATCTTCATCCCCTCCTGCTCGCTCGCGTCGTGGACGATCAGGGTCCCGCAGCCGAGGATCCGGTCGGACAGGTGCTTCTCGTACGCCACGTCGTTGATCCGGCTGAGCGGGATGATCCGGCCGGAGCGGGTCAGCAGACCGGTCTGCTCGATCAGCCGCTTGTTCGTGATCGTGTACGTCGTGGTCAGCCACCGCAGGAACGGCAGCAGCACCCACCACAGCAGGATCAGGACCGCGACGACGATCACGACGAGGCGGACGGTGCCGGAGGTGACGGCCGAGGTGAACCCGGCGGCACCCGCGATCAGGATGAGCACGACGAACGGGACGAGCAGCGCCTTCACGTGCGTGCGGACGGTGAGGACTTCGCGCTCCCCCTCGATCAGGAGCTTGCTGGAGACGGCCACAGGGTCATCGTGTCACGTCCGGGGTCGCAGGTGGACCACGTCGCCTGCGCTGACAGGGCTGACCCGGCCCGCGGCGGCGATCTCGACGCGACCGCCGGTGTCGATCCCCACCGCGTCGCCCTCGAGGGTCGAGCCGTCGGCGAACGTCGCACGGACCGGTCGCCCGACCGTCGCGCTCACCGCGAGGTACGCGTCGCGCAGCCCGGCGGCCGGGTCCCCGCCGGCGGCCGCCCAGCCGGCGTAGCGCCGCTCGAGCGCGCTCGCGTAGGCGACCAGCAGCGTCGTGCGGTCGGTGCTGGTCGCGCCGAGGTCGGCGAGCGAGACCGCGGTCGGGACCCCGATCTCGTCAGCCCGGACGGTCACGTTGATCCCGCACCCGACGACGGCCGCCGGACCGCTCGGCGTCTCGACCCGCTCGAGCAGGATGCCGGCGATCTTGCGGTCGTCGGCGGCGACCACGTCGTTCGGCCACTTCAGCAGGACGTCCACGCCGACGTCGGCCAGCGCGTCGACGACGGCGACGCCCGTGAGCAGCGGGAGCCACGTCCATCGCTCGGCCGGAACGTCCGGGCGCAGCAGCACCGAGGTCGCGAGTGCGGACCCCCACGGGGTCTCCCAGCCACGGTCGAGGCGTCCCCTGCCGGCGGTCTGGTGATCGGTCGAGACCAGCGTCCCCTCCGGCGCCCCCGCCGCGGCGAGGGCGCGCAGATCGGCGTTGGTGCTGGCCGACTCCGCGACGATCCGGACGTCACGCCACCACGAGCCGGGCGTACGGAGGGCGGCTGCGACCGCCTCGGCGTCGAGCGGGCTGCGGTCGTGCGCGTCGTCGGTCACGCTGCTCAGCGTGTCACACCCCGCCCTGCGCGACGCACGACGATGCATCGGGCGGCCGGGCCGGGTCGAGCGGCGGCGACGGCCGGCGGGTCGGGGTGCGACGATCGTCTAGCCTGGCCGCGTGCGGATCGTCCTCGCCTCCCAGTCCCCCGCCCGGCTCGCGACCCTGCGCGCCGCGGGCATCGAGCCCGAGGTCGTCGTCTCCGGCGTCGACGAGTCGCTCGTGGTCTCCGACGACGCGTCCGTGCTCGCGACACAGCTCGCGCGCCTGAAGGCCCGCGCGGTCGCGCACCGGCTCAAGGACGACGACGCGCTCGTGATCGGGTGCGACTCGGTGCTCGCGTTCGACGGCGCGATCCTCGGCAAGCCCGGCGACGCCGACGTCGCACGCGAGCGCTGGCGGGCGATGCGGGGCCGGTCGGGCGTCCTGCACACCGGCCACTCCGCGCGGATGGGTCAGCACGAGGTCGCCGAGTCGGCCGCGACCACCGTGCACTTCGCCGACGTGACCGACGCGGAGATCGACGCGTACGTCGCGAGCGGGGAGCCCCTGGCGGTCGCGGGCGCGTTCACGATCGACGGGCTCGGCGGTGCGTTCGTGGAGCGGATCGAGGGCGACCACCACAACGTGGTCGGCCTGTCGCTGCCGCTGCTGCGCCGGATGCTCGCGCGGCTCGACGTCGCGTGGACCGACCTGTGGACCGCCGGCCGCTAGGCGGGCGGATCAGCGGCGCGGCGACGCGACGTCGATCCAGACCAGGCGGTGGTCGCTGCTCGGGAACGGGAAGGTCCCGACCGGCAGGAACGCGGGGTCCGAGCTGAGCGGCCAGTGCACACCCGCGTCGAGGACCCTCATCCCCTTGCGCGGCAGCACGTAGTCGGCCCGCAGGTTGCCGGGCGCGCCGTCGGCGAAGTCGGCGGTGTCGTACGCCGGGTCGCCGACGTGGTCCGCGTTGGCGCCGCCCTGGAGCGCGGCCTGCTCCACGCCGCCCTCGCTCGACGGGGTCGCGCGGGAGTCGACCAGCGGGTGGTCCAGCAGCTGCTGCGCCGAGCCGTCGATGCTGTCGCCGTCGAAGGGGTCGGAGTTCTGGTCGCCTGCGATCACGAACCGCTCCCCCGGCTTCAGGCCTCCGTACACGCCGTCGTCGTCGTAGATGTAGGCGCCGGCCTTCTTGCCGGGACCCACGTAGTCGGCCCAGAACCGGATCTCGTCGTGGTTGCGCCGACCGTTCCAGTCGACCGCCGGGTCGTCGAACGTCGGCGGGGTGGGGTGGCTCGCGAGCAGGTGCACGGTCTCGCGCCCGATCCGGACCGGCACGTCCCAGTGGCTCTTCGACGACAGCCGGAACGAGTCGAGCTCCGGCCCCGGCGAGTACCAGTCCGCGGGCTCCGGCGTGCTCGGGTCGTCCGGCAGCAGCGCGCCTGGCATGTCCTTCCACCGGAAGAGCTGGAACGTCCGGACGGATTCGGTGTCGATCGGGTAGCGGGACAGGACCGCCATCCCGTACTGACCCGGGAACAGCCCGAAGCCGTGGGCGTCGTCGCCGCCGCCGACCACGCCGTTGTTGTTGTAGTCGAAGCCCGACGGGACGCCGGTGTTCGAGGGGGCGATGAACGAGTAGCGGTACGTGATCGGCCGCTGACCGTCCTGCCCGACCTCGAGGTAGTTCTCCTGGAAGTCGGCGAGCGCCTGCGGGTCGTAGTCGAACTCGTTGAGCAGCAGCACGTCCGGGCGCGTCGTCTGGATGATCTGTGCGACGGCCGCCGGCTGCGCGCTGCCGGGCGAGGCCAGCTCGGCACCGAGCGCACCCTCGGTGGCGCGGTTCAGCGACGCGTTGAAGGTCGCGAACCGGACCGGGTCCTTCGTGTGACCGTGCCCGCCGTGGCCGTGACCCTTCCCGCCGCGGTGGTGGTCGCCGGGGCGACCCTGGCCCGCGTACGCGGCGGTGGAGCTGAGCGCGGCGGTCGCGACCAGACCGGCGGCGGCGAGTGTGGCGGTGACGGTGGTCCTGCGCATGCGAGCTCCTCGGGGTCGGTCCACGACCTCACCATCCTGGCGCAATCCGCGTCGGCTGTGGTGAACGATGGTTCGCGGGCGCGCGAACACCGAGCGACGCACACGGCGCGCGGCGCGATCGGTGACCGGGCGCATGGGCGGCGCGGACCGGCTCACGGGTGAGCACGACCACCGGGCGCGCCTGGTCGAGGTGCGCGATGTGGATGTCCCGCATCAGGCATCGATCGCGACGGTGGCGGCCCATGTCGTCGAAGTCGTCGTAGTCGCCGGGCTCCTCGAGGATGCGTAACTCGTCACAGCCGTCGCACCATCTCCACCTCGCGACCGCCGTCGGGGCGCGGGTCGGCGATCGACTCCCCCGTGAGCACGAAGCCGTGCCGGCGGTAGAACGCGATCGCGCGCGGGTTGCGCTCGTGGACGTGCAGGTGGAGCGCGTCCAGACCCTGCTCGTCGCGGACCCACGCGCAGATCGCCTCGAGCAGCGCCGGGCCGACCGGCCCGCCCCGCGCCTCGGGTGCGACCCAGACGCCGACGAGGTTCGCACGTCGATCACCACCCGTGCCTGCGATCGGGCCGAGGTAGTCCGGCGGCCCGTCGGTGACGAAGCACAGCATGGTCGCGACCCACCGGTCGGGCAGGACCTCCTCGCCGCCGGCCGTCCAGCGCGCGACGAGATGGAGCGCGTCCGGCTCCAGGTTGCGCCGGACCCGGTCCCGCCAGCCGGCCTCGTCACGCTCGAGCGCGTCCTCCAGCGGCTCGAGGAAGGCCAGCGGGAAGTCGCGGATCGACCGCACCCGGATGTCGCGCACGCGCGCCCACTCGTCGGTGCGCGGACGGTGCAGGTCGTACGCAGGTCCCTCGGCCATGCGGCAGTCGTACCACCGCCCGGTGCCCCGACGCGATCAGTTTGGCCGAGCGTGGTTTGCGTCGCGGTCCGGCGTGCCCGGGCTCACGCCCGGTTGCCCGCCGAGCTGCGCAGCCGCCAGCTCAGGAGCGCGAGATCGAGGGCGGTCCGCCGCTGCCGGTCGTCGAGGTCGAGCCCTCCGAGCAGCCGCGTGATCCGCTCCAGCCGGCCGTAGAGCGTCTGCCTCCGGATACCGAGCGACCGGGCTGCGCCGGACTTCGACAGCCCGGCCTCGAGATAGGCGTCCAGCGTCGCCATCAGGTCTGCCCCCTGCCGGGCGTCCTCCTCGAGCAGCGCCCCCAGCTGCTCGTCGATGAAGCGCTCCAGCTCTGGGTCGGCGACGACCGCCGACAGCAGCCGGTAGACCCCCAGGTCGCTGGCCAGCACGACCCGCGACCCGAGACCCAGCCCGCGGGCGAGCCCGGCGGCCTCGCGTGCGCCGGGCAGGGAGCGGACCAGGCCGGCGACGTCACGTACGGCCGGGCCCGCGGCGAGCCGGACCACGCTGCCGCCGACGGTCGCGGCGAGCTCGGCGTCGATCGCGTCGGCGAGCTCGTCGAGCCGCGCCCGCAGGTCGCCCGGCCGCACGGTCGCTGCCACGAGCACCTCGCCGTCGACGTCGGCGACCAGGCACGGCCCGAGGGTGTCGCGGGCGGCCTCGGTGATCGCGGCGACCCCCGTGCCGGCCGTCGTCAGCGTCGTCACGTGCACGCACAGCCCGAGCGCCCGTGCACCCGACCGCACGGCGAAGCCCACCGCCGCGGCGCGCTCGGCGATCCGCGAGCTCGAGAGGTAGCGACCGGCAGCGATGTCGCGGAGCAGCTCGCCCCGAGCCTGGGGCGCGGACTGGGAGCCACGCGACGCCTGCGCGAGGCTCACCGCGATCGCGTTGGCGCACAGCACGGCGTCCTCACGGGTCGTCGGCGACGCGGGCGCGCCGACGACCAGCCGTGCCCACGCCGGGCTCCCGACGTCGACGGCGAACGACTCCGCAGCCGCGCCGCCGACGTCCCCACCGGCGATCAGGTCGCCGTCGAGGCTGTGCACCGCCGCCGGCGCCCCGAGCAGGTCGGTGATCTCGGCCAGGAGGTCGCGGGTCGCCGAGCCCGCGGCCAGCGCGCGCTCCAGGCGGGAGGAGACGTCGCGGGCACGGCGCAGCGCCACCACCTCGGCGTCGAGGAGCAGCGGATGGACCGTCTCGGTCACCTCGATGAACGGGACGACGCCGTGGAGGAGGATCAGCGGGAGCCCGTGCTGCTGCGCGACCTCCCGAAGCTCGCGCGGGGCCCGGGGAAACGTCCGCCCCAGCTCGAGCAGGAGCGCAGCCACGCCTTGGCGCGCGAGCGCACGGACGTACTGCCCCATCGCCGCCGCCGACAGGCCGACCAGGCCGAGCCCGGTGGTCAGGAGCACCTCGCCGCCCCTGAGCAGCGGGGAGATCTCGTAGATCTCCGAGGTGTGCACCCATCGGACGGGCCGCCGGTCGAGATCGTCCCCGACGACGACCTCCGGGCGAGCGGGTGCCATGACGGGATGGTCGAGCAGGTCCTGCACCGTGAACGCCACGAGGTCGACCCTGCCGCAGACGGCGTTCCCACGGGAGACAGTTCGTCCAGTCGTTACCGATACGAAATGACGAACTGTCCCTTGCCGGAGCAGGCACCTCACGCTTGACTGCGCAGGACACGATCAGCCCGACCACCTCGGAGAACCGCATGCGCCAGCCCTTCTCGCCTCGAGCAGCACGCCGTACGCTCCGCCGCGTCCGCACCACCGCGGCCGTCGCCGCGAGCAGCCTCGCCCTCCTCGCGCTCGCGGCCTGCGGCGGGAGCACGGGTGAGGAGTCCGAGACCGCGGACGGCGACGCACCCCTCGTGTACGGCGTGTTCGCGACGCCGTTGGAGGAGCCGTGGGACGGCGCCATCCACGCCGCTCTCGCCGAGGCGGCCGACGAGGGGGAGATCCGGTACCAGCACGTCGACAACCTCTCCACGGCTGACGCGATGGAGCGCGCGCTCCGCGACATCGCCGAGAACGAGCAGCCGGACGCGATCGTCGGCGACGCCTTCGCCGCCGAGGACGCCGTACGCGCGGTCGCGGCCGACTACCCCGACATCGTGTTCGCGTTCGGGTCGGGCGGGAAGCCGCAGGAGCCGAACTTCAGCGTGTTCGACAACTGGCTGCAGGACCCGGCGTACCTGGCGGGCATGCTCGCCGGCGGCCTGACCGAGTCCGACACCATCGGCGTCGTCGGCGCCATGCCGATCCCGGAGGTGAACCGGATCGTGAACGCGTTCATCGCCGGCGCGACCGAGACCAACCCCGACGCGACCGTGAAGGTCTCGTTCATCAACACGTTCTTCGACCCCGCCGCCGCGAAGCAGGCTGCGCAGGCGCACCTGTCCGCCGGGGCGGACGTGCTGTTCGCCGAGCGCGACGGTGTGATCGCGGCCGCCGAGGAGGCCGACGTGCCGGCGATCGGGATGATGGTCGACCAGGAGGAGGAGGCGCCGGGGCACGTCGCCACGTCGCTGATCTGGCACATGCGCCCGACCGTCGACGCCGTGGTCGCCCAGGTCTCCGACGGCGCGGAGGCGGTGGACCTCGGCGAGTACTCGTTCATGAAGGTCGGCGGCTCCGAGCTCGCCGAGCTCAACACCGACATCGTCGGCGGCATCCCGGACGACCTCGTCGCGGCCGTCGAGGACAAGGAGGCGCAGATCATGGACGGAAGCTTCGTCACCCCGGTCGACGAGACCACCCCCGCGGGGTCGGTCGACGCCGGCGGGAAGTGACGGACGGAACGTCGCCCGGGCTCGATACCCCCGCGAGCGCGGGCGACCCCCCGTACCTGCAGCTGCAGGGCGTCACCAAGCAGTACGGCTCGCTGGTCGCGAACGACGACGTGAGCCTGTCGGTCGGCCGTGGCGAGGTCGTCGGGCTGCTCGGCGAGAACGGCGCCGGCAAGTCCACTCTGATGAAGGTCGCGTACGGGCTGGTGCGGCCCGACACGGGCACGCTGAGCCTCGACGGGCGGCCGCGCACGCTCGGGTCGCCCCGCGAGGCACGAGCCGCCGGCATCGGGATCGTCACCCAGGAGTTCTCCCTCGTGGAGACGATGACCGTCACCGAGAACGTGGCGCTGGCCACGATGCCGCTCGGGCGCGTCGACCTCGCCGCTGCGCGGGCGCGCGTGCTGTCGACGCTGGACGAGACCGGTGTCGACCTCGACCCGGACGCCCCGGTCGAGGCGCTGTCGATCGGCGAGCGCCAACGCGTCGAGATCGTCAAGGCCCTGGTGCACGAGTGCCGGATCCTGATCCTCGACGAACCGACCGCCGTTCTGGTCCCCCAGGACGTGGAGGCGCTGTTCTCCACCGTCACCCGGTTGCGGTCGGCGGGCCTCGGCGTCCTCTTCGTCTCCCACAAGCTCCGCGAGGTCGAGCGGATCTGCGACCGCGTCGTCGTGCTGCGTCGCGGCCGCGTCGTCGCCGAGCGACCGATCGGCGACGTCGACGCTCGCACGCTGGCCGCGCTCATGATGGGCGACGCCGAGCCGCCGTCGACGGCCGCCGCCGGCGCCCTCGGCGCGACCGACGAGCCGGCTCCGGAAGAGCAGCCCCACGCTGCCCGGCAGGACGGCCCGGCGCGGCCGCGGCTGGCCGTCGCCGACCTCACGCTGGTGCGGTCCGGTCGACGGGTGCTCGACGACGTGGCGCTCGAGGTCGGACCGGGCGAGATCCTGGGAGTCGCCGGCGTCTCCGGCAACGGCCAGACCGAGCTGCTGGAGGCGCTCGCCGGCACGGCGACCCCGTCGGGGGGCCGGATCGAGCTCGACGGACACGACATCACCGGCGCGGACGTCCCGGCCCGGCTGGAGCGCGGGCTCGGCCGGCTCACCGAGGACCGCAGGGCCAGCGTCGTCGGCACGATGACCGTCGAGGACAACCTCGTGCTCGAGGACCTCGCCAGGTTCACTCGCCGCGCCGGGCTGCTCGACCGCGGCGCTGTCCGGGCCCACGCGGAGGAGCTGATCGCGCGGTACGCGATCAGGGCGCGTCCCACCGACCGGGTCGCCACGTTGTCCGGCGGGAACATGCAGAAGGTCCTGCTCGCCCGGGCGCTCGCCCGGCGGCCCCGCGTCCTCCTCGCCGCACAGCCCACCCGTGGGCTCGACGTCGGCGCCTACGCCTACGTCCACGAGCAGCTCCTCGCCCTGCGAAACGAGGGCACCGGGGTGCTGCTGATCTCGGAGGACCTCGACGAGCTGCTCGCGCTCGCCGACCGCCTGGTCGTGCTGCTGCGCGGCCGCGTCGTCGGTGCGCTGGACCGCGCTGACGCGACCCCGCAGCGCCTCGGCCTGCTGATGACGGGCGGGGAGGCGGCATGATGCCCGTGCGGATCGCACTCCGCGACACCCCGCCGCGCTGGACCGCTGCGGCCGCCGTCGCCGTCGCCGTCGTGCTCACCCTGGCCCTGACCGCCGTCCCGATCCGGCTGGCCGGTGCGAACCCGCCGGCGGCGTTCGAGCGGTACCTGCTGACTCCGCTGACCTCGGGTCACGGCCTCCAGGAGGTGCTGCTCACCGCGACCCCGCTGATCTTCACCGGCATCGCGGTGGCGATCGCGTTCCGCGCGGGCTACTGGAACATCGGCGCCGAGGGCCAGTTCCTCGCCGGGACCGTCGGCACGACCGCCGTCGGGCTCTGGTTGGCCGACCTGCCCGCCGCGATCGCGCTCCCCCTGGGCCTGCTCGCGGGTGCCGCCGGCGGGACCGCGTGGGCCCTGCTCCCCGCGTGGCTGCGTCGTCGCGGTGGGATCGACGAGGTGGTGACCACGCTGCTGCTCAACCCCGTCGCCCTGCTCGTGGTGCAGGGCCTGCTGAACGGCCCGTGGCGCAACTCCGAGAGCGGCTTCACCGACTCCGACCGCGTCGGGGCGGGGTACGACCTCGGACCGATCCTGCCCGGCGGCCGGGTCCACTGGGGCTTCGCGATCGCGCTCGTCGTCGCCGCGGTGGCCTGGGTGGTCACCACCAGGACGGCGACCGGCCTGCGGATCCGCGCGTGCGGCCAGTCGCCGAAGGCGGCCGCGTTCAGCGGGATCGCGGTCGACCGGATCCAGTGGCGGTGCGCCCTCGCCTCGGGTGCGGTCGCCGGGCTCGGCGGGGCGTCGCAGGTGATGGGCGTGCAGCACCAGCTCACCGCCACGATCAGCGACGGCTACGGCTACACCGGGATCGTGGTGGCGACGCTCGGCGGGCTGAGCGCTCTCGGCGTCGTCGCTGTCGCGCTGCTGCTGGGCGACGTCACCGTCGGTGCGCAGAACGTCTCCCTCGTCCTGCAGGTGCCGACCCAGCTCGGCGACGTGTTCAGCGCCCTCCTGCTGCTCCTCGTGCTGGCGTGCCTGGCCGGACGACGCTACCGCCTGGTCCGCCGGCCGCCGCCTCGTACGGCTGACGGTGCGCCGCCCCGTACGGAGAGGAGGGAACGCTCGTGAGCATCAACCTGCTGGCCCTGGTCGGGGCGACCCTGACGATCGCGACCCCGCTGGTCTGGGCCGGGATCGGCGAGCTGGTCGTCGAGCGGTCCGGCGTGCTGCACCTCGGGATCGAGGGGGTGATGTACGCCGGCGCGTTCGTCGGGTTCGTCGCGGCGCTGGAGTCGGGGTCGCCCTGGGTGGGCCTGGGCGCCGCCGTCGTCGGCGGGATGGTCTGCGGGGCTCTGATGGCGCTGCTGACCGTCGGGCTCGGTCTCAACCAGCACGTCTCCGGCATCGGACTGACGCTGCTCCTGATCGCGGTCTGCGAGTTCTCCGCCCGGCTGCGCTACGCCGGTGAGCGGCCGCGGCTGGCCGAGAAGTTCAGCACGCTCACCGACGCGAACCCGGTGGTCGCGCAGTACGGCCTCACCTACGTCGCGTTCCTCGCGCTGGCGCCGGCGGCATGGTGGGTGCTGCGCTCGACCGGCGCCGGCTTCCGGCTCCGGGCCGTCGGCGAGAGCTTCGAGGCGGCCGACGTCGCGGGCATCTCGGTCCGGTGGACCCGGACCTGGGCGCTGGTGGTGGGCAGCGCGTTGATGGCGGTCGGCGGTGCGTTCCTGACGCTCGCCGTGCTCGGCAGCTTCACGATCGACATCATCAACGGCCGCGGCTGGGTCTGCGTGGCGCTGGTGATCTTCGCGCGCTGGCGGGTCTGGCCCGTCGTCGGCGGCGCGCTCGTGTTCGCCGCGACCGACGCCCTCCAGCTGCAGCTCGCGATCACGTCGGCCTTCGCCGACGTCCCGCGGGAGCTGATGCTCGCCCTCCCGTACCTCGCGGTGATCGCCGCGCTCGCGGTCTGGGGCCGCGCCGTGTGCTACCCCGCCACCTACCTGCGCCCGTACGAGCGCGGGTGAGCCCGGTACGGCCTCAGCACCGACCGGCCCGAGTCCTGAACGAAGGAGATCCCATGTCACGACCGAGCGACCACGACCTGCTCGCGCTGGCGCGCGCCGAGGCCGAGCGCGGACGGGACGAGGGCGGCATCCCGATCGGCGCCGCCCTGATCGCCGCGGACGGGACGGTGCTCGCCGTCGGGCACAACCGTCGCGTGCAGCAGGGCAGCGCGATCCGGCACGGCGAGACCGACTGCCTGGAGAACGCCGGACGCCTGCCCGCATCGGTCTACGCCGGCGCGACGATGGTGACCACGCTGTCCCCGTGCGACATGTGCACCGGCGCGATCCTGCTGTACGGGATCCCGCGGGTGGTCGTCGGCGAGAACACCACGTTCTACGGCGGCGAGGACCTGCTGCGCGAGCGGGGTGTGGAGCTGGTCGTGCTCGACGACCCGGCGTGCCTCGCGCTGATGACCGACTTCGTCGCCTCGAACCCGAGCCTGTGGAACGAGGACATCGGGGTCGAGGACTGACCGCGCTCGCGATGTGACGCGTTCGCCACCGAATCGTGTCGTGCAGACGGTGGAGAACGCGTCGAATCGGGGGCGCGAGCGGAGGCTACTCGACCGGGAGGCCGAGGCCGCGTGCGATCAGCATCCGCTGGACCTCCGACGTGCCTTCGCCGATCTCGAGGATCTTCGCGTCACGGTAGAAGCGCGCGACCGGATACTCCTCCATGAACCCGTACCCGCCGAAGACCTGGGTCGCGATCCGGGTCGCGGTGACGGCCTGCTCGGAGGTGTACAGCTTCGCGACCGCGGCGGCCTGGGTGAGCTCGGGGCCGGTCACACCGGCATCCTTCATCGCCGCCGCCTCGTAGACCAGCGCACGCGCTGCGCGGGCGGCGACGGCGAGGTCGGCGACCTGGAACGCGACCCCCTGCTTGCGCCCGATCGGAGCACCGAACGTGGTCCGCTCGGTCGCGTACCCGCGCGCCATCTCCAGGCACGCCTCGATGCAGCCGAGCGCGAGCGCGGCGATCGCGATCCGACCGTCGACGAGCGTCGCGAGGAACTGCGCGTACCCGCGACCCCGCGTCCCGAGCAGGTTGGCGGCCGGGACGCGGACCGAGTCGAAGGTCAGCGGGTGGGTGTCGGAGATGTGCCAGCCGAGCTTGTCGTAGGCCGGCTCGACGGTGAACCCCGGCGTGCCGGACGGCACGACGATCGTCGAGATCTCCGCGGAGCCGTCGTCGCGCGTGCCCGTACGGGCCGTCACGGTGACGAGGGAGGTGATCGCCGAGCCGGAGTTGGTGATGAACTGCTTCGCGCCGTCGACGACCCACTCGTCACCGTCGAGCACGGCGCGGGTCTTCGTCGCACCGGCGTCCGACCCCGCACCCGGCTCCGTGAGCCCGAACCCGGCCAGCGCCCGTCCTGCGACCAGGTCCGGCAGCCACGCCTGCTTCTGCTCGTCGGTCCCGAACGTGAGGATCGGGTTGATCCCGAGACCGACCGCGGCCTCCAGCGTGATGCCGATCGACTGGTCGACCCGGCCGAGCTCCTCGATCGCCACGCACAGGCTCGTGAAGTCGCCGCCGGCACCGCCGTACTCCTCGGGCGCCGTCAGGCCGAACAGCCCCAGCTCGCCCATCCTCGCGACCAGCTCGACCGGGAAGTGGTGGTCCCGGTCCCACTGCGCGACGTGAGGAGCGATCTCGGCCCGGGCGAAGTCGCGGACGACCCCGCGGAAGGCCTCGTGGTCGTCGGAGAGGAAGGAGTACGCCATGCCCGCGATGTTAACAGTCATTAACCTGACCGCCCAGCGTCCCGCTCGGCACAGCCGCACCCTAGAATCGTTGCGCGCCGCCATCACCTTGCTCGGCCGCGTCCCCCACCGTGCGACCGAGGAACCGTCGTGACCCAGCACCCCCCGCAGCGCCGTACGGTCGGCTGGTCTCGACGGGCTCGACCGGCGGGGATGCGGGCTCGACGGGCGGGGGTGCGGGCTCGACGGGCGGGGGTGCGGGCTCGACCGGCGGGGGTGCTTCTCGTGCTCCTCGCCGCCCTGCTGCTCGCAGCGGGGGCGGCCGCGAGCGCGACGACCTCGCCCGACGACCCCGACGGCACGCTGCGTCACAACGACCTGCCGGTCCCGACCAGCATCGACGAGATCGCCGAGCGGCTGGGCGACGACCCGATCCTCGTCGAGTCCGTGCTCGGCAACGGCGCCACGGCGCAGGCCCGCGACCGCATCCGCGCGGTCACGGACCAGTCCACCCTCGACGTCCCGGTCTACGTGGTGATGACCGCGCTGGTCCCCGCCCTGAACGAGTCCGACCCGGCGGGCGACCTCGCGATCCGGCTCCACTCGCGCCTCGGCGACGGCGTCTACGTCGTCGCGCTCTCCGAGGGTGTGATCGGGCTCGAGGCGTGGGGCGTGCCCGACGAGCTCGGCCTCAGCGCGGCCCGCTACGACGCGCTGGAGGCGGGGCATCGGTACGTCGACAGCGAACGAGGCCTGTCCACCCCCGCGATCGTGGAGATGATGGCCACCATCGCCGCGGCCGGCCCGCCCTGGGCGTACGACGACGCGACGGTCGAGCAGATCGCGAGCGACCCTGCGAACTGGCGCCCCGACACCGACCGCAGCGACGACACCGACGGCGCCCGTACCCCGGGCGGACGCGCGATGCTCGCGACCGTCGCGTTCCTGGGGACCTTCCTCCTCGGTCTGCGTCTCGTGCTGTGGGCGCGTTCTCGTGGCGGCAGCGCGATCCCCGCCACCGGCCCGACCGTCACCGACCACGCGAACCTCCGCGCGACCGCCGAGTCCGCGCTCGACCGCCTGGTCACCCGGCTGCGCCGCGTCCCCAGCTCCGAGCGCGCCGACGCCGCGCTGCACGACCGGGCCGCCGCCGAGACGCTCCTCGCCGCCGTCGACGGACCGGACCGCCTCGCGCCGGACGACAAGGACGGCACGCGGCACCTGGTCGGCGTCCTCGTCCTGGCTCGGGCCGGGCTCCACGAGCTCGACGACCGCCGGCGCGGCAGCGACCCGGGGCCGTACCGCCCGTGCTTCTTCAATCCCCTGCACGGTCGCGCGACGGCGACGATCGACTTCGGGCGCGGCGGCTCCGCGCTCGCCGTCCACGCTTGCACGAGCTGCCGCCACGCGATCGCGCGGGATCGCACACCGTCTGCGTTCGTCGGTGGACCGACCGGTCTCCTCGGCGGCCGCCCCCAGCCGTACTACACCGAGGACGGGCTGTTCGCCGACACGGCGTACGGCTCGACGGGCACGGACTTCGCCTCGGACGTCATCGCCGCCGCGGGCCGGAAGGAGCGGTCGCGATGAGCGTGCTCGCACGTCTCACCTGGGTGATCGTGGTCGCCGGCCTCGCCGCGCTGGCCGCGGTCGGAGCCGTCCGTCTGCTCGGCGTGCCGTTGCCCGGCTACGAGCCTCCGCCCCCGGGCGACGTCGCGTCGGCGGCGATCGAGACCCTGCCCGAGGACCACCTCTACATCGTGCCCGAGATGGCGGGCGTGCTGTCCGACGAGGAGCGCGCGGCGGTGAGCGCCGCGGCGGCCGCGTCCGACCCCGCCGTCTTCATCACGATCATCAACGAGTCGAGCGAGTCGGGCTGGTTCATCCCGCACGACCTCCGCGACCAGATCATGGTGGGCGTCGACCTCCCCGGCCAGTACCTCGTCTGGGACGGCACCACGTACGGGACGTCCGGCACGCTCGGCGGCAACCTGGGCTACATCGACACCGACCTGACCGGCAAGAACGACGCCGCTCTCCTGCGCTACGTCGACGCCGTCGACTCCACGACCCTCGAACCCGCCGACGAGTTCGACTACTGGGGCGGACTCGGCGGCGGCATCACGGCGGGACTGCTGATGGTCCTCTGCGCGTACCCGGCCCTGATGCTGGTCGTCGGCATCGTCCGCGTCATCGCCGGACGGTCGTTCCTGCTGCCGGGGCGCTGGCGCACCCTGGTCACCGGGCGGTCGGCATGAGCGGCGCACCCGCGGACCTGGACGCGATCTGGGCCTCGCTGTCCGAGTCCGGGGTGTACGTCGACCCGTCGATGCGAAGCCAGGTCTCGCAGGCGGAGGAGTCGCAGATCGCCCAGAACATCGCCCGCGCCGACGAGCCGATGTACGTGGTGGCCTACCCGCTGGACTACGGCGACGAGTTCGGCGGGCGCGTCGACGACCTGCTCGCGACCCTGCACGACCACAACCCGGAGCCGGGGCTCTACCTCGGCGCCGACCCCGGCTTCTCCGAGCCCCGGACCGAGGCGAAGTCCTGGGACACCACGACGATGGACGAGTACCTCGGCTACCAGGCCGGGTTCGCGGCCGAGGCGGACAATCCCGGCGACGTCGGCGCCCAGCTCGTCGACGCGACCGCGATGCTCGCCGACGGCACCGTCACCGAGAGGTACGACGCGGCGTGGGCGGACTACCAGGCGAGCAGCGAGTCCTCCACGTCGACCGGCTCGTCCTCGTCCTACGACGACGGCGGTGGCGCTGCCGTCGGCGTGTCGATCTCGGTCGCCGTCGTCGCGGTCCTCGTCGCCGGCGCTCTGGTCTGGCGGCTGAGGTCCAAGCGCAAGCCCGCGAACAGCGGGGGCAGCACGTTCGCGCTGCCCGACTCGGTGCTGAACCGCGTGCGGGCCGCGCACGACGAGCAGCTCACCCGGCGGGCCGACGCGGACCTGCTGGCGCTCGGGGAGGCGATCGACGAAGCCGAGATGTCGTCGGACACGGCCACGTGGCGCGCGGTGCTGGACCACTACGACGCTGCCCGCCGGGTCCGCGGCGGCGACGACCGCAACCCCCGGACGCCGACCGACGTGCTCGACATCGTCGGGGTCGTCGTGCTCGTCGCCCGCGGCCACGACGCGCTGGCCTCGGCCGCTGACGGCCGGCCGTACGTCCCCTCCACGCCCTGCTTCCTGAACCCGCTGCACGCCCGTGCCACCGGGAAGGTGACGCTCAAGGGACGCTCGGAGAGAGTCGACGTGCCGGTCTGCCCCGCCTGCCGGAGCGACCTCAAGCAGGGGCGCACCCCCGACACGCTCGACGTCGTCGTCCGCGGCGAGCCGGTGCACTACTTCGACAGCGGCCGCGAGCCCTGGGCGTCGAGCGGGTACGGGGCGCTGAAGCCCGACCTCGTCACCCAGGTGCACGCGATCAAGCGCTGGTCGCGCCGCTAGCGTCGGTGGCGGCACCGGGTGCGTCCGGACTGCGACCGCTCGCGAGCGGCCGCTGTGAGCCGCGATACGTTGTGACCGGCCCGGGCGCCACCGCCGCGCGAGCCGAGAACTGTCGCGCTCCCGATCGGAGTTCCTGAGTGTTCCGCAAGATCGTCGTCGCCAACCGAGGCGAGATCGCCGTCCGTGCGTTCCGAGCCGGCTACGAGCTGGGCGCCCGGACCGTGGCCGTCTTCCCGTACGAGGACCGCGGCTCCGAGCACCGCCTGAAGGCCGACGAGGCCTACCAGATCGGCGAGGTCGGCCACCCCGTGCGCGCCTACCTGGACCCGGAGGAGATCGTCGCCACCGCCGTACGAGCGGGTGCGGACGCGGTCTACCCCGGCTACGGGTTCCTGTCGGAGAACCCGGCGCTCGCCCAGGCCTGTGCCGACGCCGGGATCACCTTCGTCGGCCCGTCGGTCGAGGTGCTGCGACTGACCGGCAACAAGGCCCGTGCGATCGAGGCGGCTCGTGCCGCGGGCGTCCCGGTGCTCGCGTCGGTCCCCCCGAGCCGCGACGCCGACGAGCTCGTCGCGGCCGCCGACGCCCTCCCGTATCCCCTGTTCGTCAAGGCCGTCGCCGGTGGCGGCGGCCGTGGGATGCGTCGCGTCGACGACCCGGCGCACCTGCGCGACGCGGTCGAGACCGCGATGCGCGAGGCCGAGGGCGCGTTCGGCGACCCGACGTGCTTCATCGAGCAGGCCGTCGTCGACCCGCGCCACATCGAGGTGCAGGTGCTCGCCGACGCGACCGGCGAGGTCGTGCACCTGTACGAGCGGGACTGCTCGGTCCAGCGGCGCCACCAGAAGGTGATCGAGATCGCGCCCGCCCCGCGGCTCGACCCCGAGGTCCGGGAGCGGATGTGCGCCGACGCCGTGCGGTTCGCGCAGTCGATCGGCTACACGTGCGCGGGCACGGTCGAGTTCCTGCTGGGGCCCGACGGGTCGTACGTCTTCATCGAGATGAACCCGCGGATCCAGGTCGAGCACACCGTGACCGAGGAGGTCACCGACGTCGACCTGGTCCAGGCGCAGATGCGGATCGCCTCCGGCGAGACGCTGGCCGACCTCGGCCTGACCCAGGACTCGATCACGGTGCGTGGGGCGGCGATGCAGTGCCGGATCACGACCGAGGACCCGGCCAACGGCTTCCGGCCCGACACCGGCCGGATCACCACGTACCGCTCCCCCGGCGGCGCGGGCGTGCGGCTCGACGGCGGCACGACGTACGCCGGGGCCGAGGTCAGCGCGTACTTCGACTCGCTGCTCACCAAGCTGACCTGCCGCGGCCGCGACTTCTCCGCTGCGGTCGAGCGGGCCCGGCGTGCGGTGGCGGAGTTCCGGATCCGGGGCGTGACGACCAACCTCGCGTTCCTCTCCGCCGTGCTGGGCAACTCCGACTTCGTCGCGGGCGGCGTGACCACCTCGTTCATCGACGACCACCCCGAGCTGCCCGACCAGCAGCCGTCGGCCGACCGCGGCACGAAGCTGCTCAGCTACCTCGCCGACGTGACGGTCAACCGCCCGCACGGAGCCGCGCCGGACCTCGTCGACCCGCGGACCAAGCTCCCGCCCGTCGACCTGTCGGTGCCGGCGCCGTCCGGGTCGCGGCAGCTGCTGCTGGAGGTCGGGCCGGAGGAGTTCGCGCGGCGGCTGCGCGCCCAGACACAGGTCGCGGTGACCGACACGACGTTCCGCGACGCCCACCAGTCCCTGCTCGCGACCCGCGTGCGCTCGTACGACCTGATGGCCGCCGCGCCCGTCGTCGCGCGGACCACGCCCGAGCTGTGGTCGATCGAGGCCTGGGGCGGCGCGACGTACGACGTGGCGCTGCGCTTCCTGTCCGAGGACCCGTGGCAGCGGCTCGCGGCGCTGCGCGAGGCGGTCCCGAACGTCTGCCTCCAGATGCTGCTGCGCGGGCGCAACACCGTCGGCTACACCCCGTACCCGACCGAGGTCACCGACGCGTTCGTCGCCGAGGCTGCCGCCACCGGGATCGACGTGTTCCGGATCTTCGACGCGCTCAACGACGTCGAGCAGATGCGTCCGGCGATCGAGGCCGTACGGGCGACCGGGACGGCCGTCGCCGAGGTCGCGCTCTGCTACACCGGCGACCTGATGGACCCCGACGAGCGGGTCTACACGCTCGACTACTACCTCGGGCTCGCCGAGCGGATCGTCGATGCCGGTGCGCACGTGCTCGCGATCAAGGACATGGCCGGGCTGCTGCGCGCCCCCGCCGCCCGCCGGCTCGTCACGGCGCTGCGGGAGCGGTTCGACCTGCCGGTCCACCTGCACACCCACGACACGCCCGGCGGTCAGCTCGCGACGCTGATGGCGGCGATCGACGCCGGGGTGGACGCGGTCGACACCGCGGCCGCGTCGATGTCCGGCACGACCTCGCAGCCGCCGATGTCGGCGCTGGTCGCGAGCACGGACCACACCGACCGTACGACCGGCCTGTCGCTGCGCGCGGTCAACGACCTCGAGCCGTACTGGGAGGCGGTGCGCAAGGTCTACGCGCCGTTCGAGGCCGGGCTGCCGTCCCCGACCGGGCGCGTCTACCGCCACGAGATCCCCGGCGGGCAGCTGTCGAACCTGCGGCAGCAAGCGATCGCGCTCGGCCTCGGCGACTCCTTCGAGCAGATCGAGGACATGTACGCCGCCGCGAACGACATCCTCGGGGACATCGTCAAGGTGACACCGTCCTCGAAGGTCGTCGGCGACCTCGCGCTGCACCTGGTCGCGGTCGGGGCGGACCCGCGCGACTTCGCGGAGAACCCGAGCACCTACGACATCCCGGACTCCGTGATCGGCTTCCTCGCGGGCGAGCTCGGCGACCCGCCGGGCGGGTGGCCGGAGCCGTTCCGGACGCGGGCACTCGAGGGGCGGACGGTGAAGCCGGGTGAGACCGCCCTGGAGCCGGCCGATCGCGAGGGCCTGGCTGCGGATCCTCGCCGCACGCTCAACCGTCTGCTGTTCCCCGGCCCGACGAGCGACTTCGAGAAGGCGCGCAGCGAGTACGGCGACGTCTCGGTCCTGCCGACCGCCTCGTACTGGTACGGCCTGCGGGCGGGCGAGGACGTCGAGGTACGGCTCGAGGAGGGCGTGACGCTGATCCTCGGGCTCGAGGCGATCAGCGACGCCGACGCCCGCGGGCTGCGCAACGTCCTGTGCACGCTCAACGGCCAGCTGCGTCCGGTGACGGTGCGGGACCGCTCGATCGCGAGCGACGTGGCGAGCGCGGAGAAGGCCGACGCGTCCGACCCGATGCACGTCGCCGTGCCGTTCGCGGGAGTCGTGACGCCGGCGGTCGGTGTCGGGGACGTCGTCGAGCCCGGTCAGGTGGTGGCGACGATCGAGGCGATGAAGATGGAGGCTGCGATCACCGCCCCGGTCGGCGGCACGGTCGCCCGGCTCGTGATCGACGCCCCCCACCAGTCCGAGGGCGGCGACCTGCTCCTCGTCCTGGGCTGACCCACCGACCGCGATTTGTCGAGTTGCGGCGCGAATCCAATAGCGGGATCGCGCCGCAACTCGACAAATCGCGGTCGCTCGGGGCCTTGTCCACAGCCTGATCGAGCACCGCTCACGGGACGACTCATACGGACCAGGCTGTCGGGATGGACTCGATCCCGCCCGCGCTCCGAGGACGGCCGTTCACGCTCGCCGACGCATCCCCGTACGGTGTCGAGCGCCATCATCTGAGGACCCGACGGTTTCGACGGCTGCTTCGCGGCGTCTACGTCGTCGCGGACACCCCGCTCACGCTCACGACGTGGCTGCGCGCCGCGCTCCGCACCCTCCCCGAAGACGCCGTCGCGAGCCACCTCTCGGCGCTGCGACTGTGGGGGCTCGAGCTGCGCCGCCTCCACCCGCTGCACTTCTCGACGAACACCACCCAGCACGTGCTCCGACCCGAGCTCCGTCTTCACCGTCGGCGCGGTCGGCTCCACCCGTACGTCCGCGATGCGATCGCGTGCACCGGCCCCAACCGTACGTACGTCGACTGTGCGACGATTCTGAACACGATCGAGCTGGTCCAGGCGGCGGAGTCCCTGATCCATCGCGAGCACACGACGAGGGCGCAGCTCGCGGCGTACCTCCAGCAGTGCCACCTCGACGGCGTCCTGCGGGCCCGCCGCGCCTTCGCGTTCGTCCGCGAGCGCGTCGAGTCGCCGATGGAGACGCTCGTACGGCTGGCTCTCGTGTTCGCTCGCCTACCGGAGCCCGACTGCAACCCCAGGCTGTTCGATCGGGCCGGCCTGTTCGTCGCCCGGTGCGACCTCGTGTACGAGGACTACCGCGTCATCGTCGAGTACGACGGCGTGTGGCACGAACGGTCGAAGCACCAGCGGGCCCGCGATCGGGACCGGCGCGAGGCGCTCGAGAAGCTCGGCTGGACCGTGATCGTGGTCTACGACACCGATCTCGCGACGAAGCGGGCGATCGTGTGGCGCGTGTTCCAGGCCCTGCGCGACCACGGATACTCGGGCGAGCCGCCACACTTCAACGCCACGTGGTCCCGTTGGTTCGACTGACCGCGCTCCTCCCCGATTCGTCGACTTGCGACGTCAATCCGGCGGTGGGATCGCGCCGCAACTCGACAAATCGCGGTCGGGACGCGTCAGCGGCGCTGGTGGAGGCGGCGTGCGGCCTCGGCGGTCGATCCGCTCATCGACGGATAGACGGTGAAGGTGTTCGCGAGCTGGTCGGTGGAGAGTCCGCAGGAGACGGCGAGCGAGACCGCGTGGATCAGCTCGCTGGCGCGGGGCGCGACCACCACGCCGCCGATGACCGCACCACCCCCGGGTCGGCAGAACAGCTTGACGAATCCGTCGCGGACGCCCTCCATCTTCGCGCGGGGGTTCCCCGAGAGCCGCAGGGTCAGGACCTCGGCGTCGACCTCCCCGGCGTCGACCATCTTCTGGCTGACCCCGACGGTCGCGATCTCCGGCGCGGTGAAGACGTTGCTCACGACCTGCCACAACCGCAGCGGCTGGACGGCGTCGCCGAGCGCGTGCGCCATCGCGATCCGCCCCTGCATCGCCGCGACGGACGCGAGCATCAGGACGCCGGTGACGTCGCCGGCCGCGTACACCCCGCGGGCGCTCGTCCGCGAGACCCGGTCGACCGACACGAACCCGCCGTCGTCGGTCTCCACCCCGGCCGAGTCGAGCCCGAGCCCGTCGCTGTTCGGGATCGAGCCGAGCGCGAGCAGGCAGTGCGAGCCCTCGACCGTACGGCCGTCGGTGAGCGTGACGAGCACGGTGTCGCCCTTGCGCGCGACCGAAGCCATCCGCGAGCGCGACAGGACGTTCATGCCGCGCCGGGTGAAGACCTCCTCGAGCACCACGGCCGCGTCGGGGTCCTCGCCGGGGAGCACGCGGTCCCGGCTCGAGACCAGGGTCACCTCGCAGCCCAGCGCCTTGTACGCGCCGGCGAACTCCGCACCGGTGACGCCCGACCCGACGACGATCAGGTGCTCCGGCAGCTCGTCGAGGTCGTAGACCTGCTCCCAGGTCAGGATCCGCTCGCCGTCCGGCACCGCGCTCGGCACGATCCGCGGGTGTGCGCCGGTCGCGAGCAGCACGACCGGGCTGCGAAGCTCCTCCGTGCCGCCGTCGTCGCGCGTGACCAGCACGGTCTCCGGGCCGTCCAGCCGCCCGGTCCCGGAGATCATCTGGACGTTCTCCCGCTCCAGGCGGCGGCGGATGTCGTCGGACTGCGCGAGCGCGAGCCGCTTCACCCGGTCGTTGACCTGATGCAGGTCGACCGTCTCGTCCCCGACGCCGCGGATCCCGAGCTCGGACGCGGCCGAGACCTCGGTCATCAGGTCGGAGGTGGCGATCAGCGTCTTCGAGGGGACGCAGTCGGTCAGGACGGTGGAGCCGCCGAGGCCGTCGCGCTCGACGACCGTGACCTCCGCCCCGAGCTGCGCAGCGACCAGCGCTGCCTCGTACCCACCTGGACCTCCACCGACGATGACGACGCGATTCACGCCGTCCATTGTCGCGCACACTCCCGTACGTCACCTGCTCGGGCGCCGCGTCCACGATCTGCCGACTTCCGGCGCGAACCGACGCCACAGATCCGACCGGAACTCGACGAATCGCGGTCGGGAGAGGCGGGAGGGGTCAGCGTGACATCTCCGCGAACAGCGCTTCGTTGCAGGCGAAGGCGGCCCGCACCTCGTCGACCACCCGAGCGGTCTCGCCGTCGCTCAGCCCCAGCCCGTCGAGACGCGCGCGGTAGGCGTCCTTGTACGGCTTCGGCTTCGGCACGGCGTCGAAGGCGTAGAACGACGTGCCGTCCGCGCCGACGCCGTACTCGCGCTGCAGGATCCGCCCGATCGCCTGCCCGCCCGAGAGGTCGCCGAGGTAGCGCGTGTAGTGGTGCGCGAGGTACGGCACCGGGTCGCCCGCCGTGGCGAGGACGCGGTCGGCGTACGCCCGGGCGGCCGGACCGATCCCGACGCGCTCGGCCCAGTCGTCGCCGACGATCGCCCTCAGGTCGGACTCGATCGACGGGAGGCGGTCCAGCGCGGGGTCGTGCACCGCGGCGACCACGCGGTCGGACGCGAGCGACCGCCCGACGGTCTCGAGCGCGTCGTAGACCGGCGCGAGCTGGCGGAGGAAGCGCCCGTAGGCGGCGACGTCGGAGCGGCCGGCGAGCAGGTCCGCCATGAAGGTCGACGACTCGGCGGACTTGTGCTCGGCTGCCGAGCCCTCGCGCATCGCCGTGGACAGAGAGAGGGGGGCGACGGTCGTGGTCATGGGGGTACCTCCGAGGCCGGTAGTGGCGTTCTGACGTCGTGTCATGTCATGATGACACAGCGTCAGGATGCTTCTGACATCACGTCACAATATTCGGACACCCTGTTCATAGGCAAGGCTACCCTGTGTTAGCCTCCACTCAGTTATTGAAGCCTTGCCTATCGCGATCGCCTCTCGGGCCCTCGGATCGCGAAGAACGGAGCAGCCGTGCTGCGGCGTCCCCCCTCGCTCTCCCGGACCTGGACCCCGGTCGCGCTCCCCGCCCTCCTCGTGGCGATCCTCGCCGGCTGTGCCACCCCGGGCCCGCAGGCGGAGGCGTCCGGCACGATCACGGACATCCCGGCCCTCGCGGAGGCGACGCCCGCCGACGACGCGAAGGCGTACGAGGGGGAGCTCCAGCTGGATCTCGGGGACGCGATCCCCGAGCCGGTCACCGAGGACCCCGTGCAGGACCTGCCGACCACCGTCACCGATGCGCAGGGGACGAAGGTCGAGGTCGACGCCGCCCGACGGGTGCTCGCGCTCGACCAGTACGGCACGCTCTCGCAGACGGTCTACGAGCTCGGACTCGGCGACCTGCTCGTCGGCCGGGACGTCTCGACGACGTTCGAGCAGGCCGTGGACCTGCCGCTCGTCACCCAGAACGGTCACGAGCTGAACGGCGAGGCGATCCTCGACCTCGAGCCCGACCTGATCCTCACCGACACGTCGCTCGGCCCGTGGGACGTGATCGAGCAGATGCGCGACTCGGGCGTGGCCGTGGTCGTCGTCGAGAGCGGACGCAGCCTGGACAACGTCAGCGAGCTGATCGGGCAGGTCGCCGGAGCGCTCGGCGTCCCGGACGCCGGCGACGCCCTCGCGAAGCGGACCCAGGCTGCGATCGACGACGTCGAGGCCCAGGTCGAGGCCACGACCCCCGCTGCCGTCCAGGAGCAGCTGCGGACCGTGTTCCTCTACGTCCGGGGCCAGTCCGGCGTCTACTACATGTTCGGCGAAGGGTCCGGCGCGGACGCGCTGATCGACGCCGCCGGCGGGTACGACGTCGCCCGGGAGATCGGCTGGGACGGGATGAAGCCCCTGAACGACGAGGGACTCCTCGCCGCCCAGCCGGACGCGATCCTGATGATGAGCAAGGGCCTGGACTCGGCCGGCGGCGTCGACGGGCTGCTGGACCGCTACCCGGCGCTCGCGCAGACCCCGGCCGGACAGCACCGCCGCTTCATCACCCTCCCGGACAGCCAGATCCTGTCCTTCGGCCCCCGCAGCGCCGACGTGATCAACGCCCTGGCGGTCGCGCTGTACGCCCCGGAGGCGCTGTCGTGACGACGAGCGCCCCGGCCGCGACACCGACGGCGCGCATCAGCGGCACGGTCCTGCTCTTCGGCGGCCTCTCCGTCGCGCTCGTCACGCTGGTCGTCGTCTCGGCGGGCACAGGTCAGCTCGCGATCAGCCCGAGCGAGGTCGTCGGCTCGGTGCTGCACCGCATCGGCATCGACGCCGGGCCGATGCCGGCCCACCCCGAGGGCGACGCGGCGCTGTGGAACATCCGCTTCCCGCGCGTCGTGATGGCCGTGATCGTCGGTGCGTCGCTCGCCACGGCCGGCGCCCTGATGCAGGGCGTCTTCGGCAACCCGCTCGCCGAGCCCAGTGTCGTCGGCGTCTCCGCCGGCGCCGCCGTCGCCGCCGCCACCGCGATGGTCTTCGGGCTGGCGGCGCTCGGCACCTGGACCGTGCCCGCCCTCGCCTTCGTCGGAGGCCTCGTCACCACCCTGCTCGTGTACGCACTGTCGCGTGCCGGCGGTCGTACGGAGGTCGTCACCCTGGTGCTCACCGGGATCGCCGTGAACGCCGTCGCCGGGGCGCTGCTCGCCCTGCTGATGTTCCTCGCCGACACGCAGGCCCGCGAGGAGATCGTGTTCTGGCAGCTCGGCAGCCTCAACGGCACCCGCTGGGACTACGTCGCCGTCGTCCTGCCGTTCGCGGTCGTCGGGATCGGCGTCGCGATGCTGCTCAGCCGCAAGCTCGACCTGCTCGCCCTCGGCGACCGCGCCGCCCGCCACCTCGGCGTCGACGTCGAGCGACTGCGGATCGTCTCCATCACCCTGGTCGCCCTGCTGACCGCCGCCGCGGTGGCGTTCTGCGGGATCATCGCCTTCGTCGGCCTGGTCGTCCCGCACCTCGTGCGGATGGTCGTCGGGCCCGGCCACCGGCTGCTGCTCCCCGCGAGCGCCCTGGGCGGCGCGGTCCTGCTCGTGGCGGCCGACCTGGTCGCCCGCACGGCCGTCCCGTTCGCCGAGCTGCCGATCGGCATGCTCACGTCCCTGATCGGCGGCCCCGTCTTCTTCGTGCTGCTCCGCCGGACCCGCGCGACGTCGGGAGGGTGGGCATGAGCGCGTCGGCGCACCGGCCCCCGCTGCAGGTGCTCGGGGCGCAGGTCTCGTACGACGGCGTGACCGTCGTCGACGAGGTCGACCTGGACGTACGGGCGGGCGAGATGCTCGCGCTCGTCGGCCCGAACGGCGCCGGCAAGTCGACGCTGCTCGGCGTGCTGGCCGGCGACGTGGACCTGACCGCGGGCCGCGTCCTCCTCGACGGCGAGCCGATCACGCTGCGCAGGTCGGGCGAGCTCTCGCGACGGCGCAGCGTCCTGCTCCAGGAGCACCGGCTGTCCTTCCCCTTCACCGTCGTCGAGGTGGTCGCGATGGGGCGTGCCCCGTGGTACGGCCGCGACGAGGAGGACGCGGACGAGGCGGTCGTCGCCGACGCGATGCGCCGTACCGACGTCGAGCACCTGGCTCGCCGCCGCTTCCCGACGCTGTCCGGGGGCGAGAAGGCGCGGACGTCGTTCGCCCGGACGATCGCGCAGGAGACGCCCATCGTGCTGCTCGACGAACCGACCGCCGCGCTCGACATCGCCCACCAGGAGGCCCTGCTCTCCGAGGCCCGGCGGCTGGCCGACACGGGGCACGCGGTCGTCGCCGTGCTGCACGACCTCTCGCTCGCCGCCGCGTACGCCGACCGCGTCTGTGTTCTCGCCGACGGACGGGTCCGCGCCGACGGGCCGCCCGCCGACGTGCTGCGAGCCGACCTGATCGAGGACGTCTACGGCTACCCGGTCGACGTCTTCGTGCATCCCCGGACCGGCGACCTGCTGGTCACCCCGCTCCGTCCGCACCGCCTGGAGGTGCCGCGATGAACCGCACCCGTACCCCGGCCCGCCTGCTCACTGCTGCCGTCCTCGTGCTCGCCGGCCTGAGTCCGGTCGTCCTCGCCGGGTCGGCGCAGGGCGCGGCCCGTGTGACCGTCACGAACACCGACGGCGGCTCCACCGCCAGCGCCTCAGGCCCGACGACGCTCGCGGTCAGCGGCCGCGGGTTCCAGGCGGTCAAGGGCGGCGCCGGCGGGATCTACGTCGCATTCGGCTGGGTCTCGGACCCGACCGGCGGCTCCTGGGCGCCCTCGCGCGGGGGCTCGTCCGGGACGGACTACCGCTACGTGCCGGACTCCCGCGACGCGTCGAACGCCGGCCACCAGCGCTTCGTCGCGTTCCCGGGCGCCGAGACCGCCTCGTCGGCGAACGACGTGATGAGCGGATCGGGTGGCTGGAGCGTCACCGTGAGCGTCCCCGGACCACGATTCACCTCCGTCGACGCATCGGGCAGCAGCGTCGAGGTGGACTGCACGCAGGTCACGTGCGGTGTCATCACCATCGGTGCGCACGGGATCACCAACGCCAACAACGAGACGTTCACCCCGGTCACGTTCAGCGGCACCGCGAGCGGCGGGTCGGCCTCCGCGGGCTCCGAGACCGACGGCGGGTCCGCCGCCGCGACGGCCGTACCGACCGAGGCCGCGACCGTAGCCCCGAAGCCGGCCGGCAAGCCGAAGGTCGCCGTCGACCGGTCGACCGCAGCCGTGGGCCGGGTGCTCGCGTTCACCGGCTCCGGCTTCACCCCCGGCGAGCAGGTCGTCGCCGTGCTCGACGACGGCGTCGCCGCGGTCGGCCCGCTCGGCGCGGGCGCATCGGGCGAGATCGCCGGCGTGCTGCAGCTGCCCGCCGGGATCGAGCCCGGGACGCACGTGCTGCGGCTGACCGGCGCGGCGAGCGGCGCGGCGCCCGAGATCGCCTTCGCGGTCGCCCCGGCCACGGTCGAGACCGAGGTCACCGAGACCGCCGCAGCCGACACGGGTCCCACGACCGCCTCCTGGCTGTTCCTCGCCGCCGGGGCGGCGCTGCTGCTCGGCGCCCTGGTCGTCGCCGTCCTCCGGGTCCGCCGGTCCCGTCGCCCCCGACTCCAGGCAGGAGCCCACTGATGCGCAGGATCGTCGTCGCCGTCTGCGCCGCGCTCGTCGCCCTGACCGTCCCGTGGGCGGTCGCCTGGGGCGAGGAGTCGGCGACGACCGCGCGCGAGGTCACCTCGGCCACGCTGCGCTGGGGGCTGTCGAACGAGGCGAACAACGCCGCGTTCGCACCGGGGACCTACAACTTCCTCTCCGCGGGAGAGGTGCCCGACCCGGGCGGCCCGGGCCAGGAGGTGCCGCGGTCGGACTGGTCGGCGAGCGCCCCGGGCGTCCGGATCGAGAAGCGGCGGGCCGACGGGTCGTACGGCCTCGCGACCTGGGCCGGGCTCACCACCGACGCGAACGGCGTCTCGACCCGCCCGGCGACCAACGGCGTGTTCTCCGACCACCAGGTCGTCCTCGACGACGCCTCCGGCTGGGTCGACCCGACCAGTGGCCGCGCGGAGGTCACCTGGGACGGGACGTTCAGCGCCGTGGCCTACTCCGGGATGACGTTCTTCGTGGTCAGCGACCCCGTCCTCTCCGTCCGCTCCAACGGCACGGGGACGTTGACCGCGACGCTGTCCGGCTACGGCTCGTCGCAGAGCGACCCGAACGCCTGGAACCCGGTCAGCCCTCGCACGGTGACCATGGCGACGCTGTCGGGCGTCTCGGTCGGCGACGACGGCACCGTCGTCACACCGGACTACGCCGGGGTCGCCGCGACGGGGGTCAGCACGCCGCAGAACCGGTCGCAGAGCGGCTGGGGTGCCTGGCCGCAGTCGTTCCTCGACTTCCAGACCGTCGCCGGTTCCGCGGAGTACTGGTACAGCACGGGCTCGTCCGTCGACGCGTACAAGGCGCCCCTGCCGATCGAGCTCGCCTGGACCCTCGCCGGGGACGTCGTGGTCGACCCCGAGGAGCCGGAGCCGACCGACCCGACACCGACGGCGCCGGAGCCGACCGGCCCGACACCGACCACGCCCACGTCCCCCGGCAGCGGCACGGGCGGGGGTGGCACCGCCAGCGGCACCTTCACCGTCGACGACGCCCAGCTCCGATGGGGTGTCTCGAACGAGACCAACAACGCCGCGCACGCCCCGGGCACGTACAACTTCTTCTCCGCCGGCTCGGTGCCCGACCCCGGTCGTGGCGGCGAGACGATCCACGAGCGGGACTGGTCGGCCCACGACGGCGACGTCCGGATCGAGAAGGCGACGTCTGCCGGCACGTACCGCCTCGCGACCTGGAAGGGCCTGAGCACTGCCCCCGACGGCGGTGCCCTGACGTCGGCGAGCAGCGGTGTCTTCTCCGACCACCAGGTCGTCCTCGACGGCGGCAGCGGCACCGTGGACGTGAAGCGCAGAAAGGCCACCGTGCGCTGGACGGGAACGTTCACGGTCCTGCTCTACTCCGGGATGTCCTTCTTCTCGGTCTCCGACCCGGTCCTGAAGGTCCGCGACGGCGTCGGCCGGATCGACGCGACGTTGAGCGGGTACGCCTCCGACCGGGACGACACCAGCGTCTGGGAACCGGTCGCGCCGCGATCGGTCCGCCTCGCGAACCTCGGTCGGGTCTCGCTGGAGCGCAGCCGCGGCTTCTCCGCCCGCCCGTCGTACGCAGGGGTGCGCTACTCCGCGCCGAGCGGCTCGATCGCGCAGAACCGCTCCGCCGACGGATGGGGCGCGTTCCCGTCCTCGTTCCTGCGGTTCGTCGAGAAGATCGGGACCGCGGCGTTCTTCTACAGCACCGGGTCGTCGACCGACCGCTTCAAGGCCCCGCTGCCGGTCACCGTGAGCTACGAGGCCTCGACCCCCGCGAAGGTGCCTGCCGACGACGACGACCCCGCGGACGGCTCCGCCGGGGGCACCACCTCCTCGCCCGCGACGACCGCGGCTCCGACGGGAGCAGCCTCCCCCGCACCGGCGCCCGCGGTCGGCGCGGCGGCTCCCGCGCCGCTGTCGACCGGCACCGCCTCCGACACGGTCGTCGGCGCCGCGGTCCCGGTCGGCACCACGGAAGGGATCCAACCGGTCGCCGCGACGACGCCCGCTGCACCGCCGGCCTCGTGGCCCTGGTGGGCCGGGGCCGCCATGGCAGTCGGTGCTGTCGCCGTGACCATCGGCTCCCGGCTGCTCACCCGGCGCCCGAGCCCGTGAACCCCAGCCGCCCCACGACCGACCGACCCACCCCAACGTGCGACCGGACTGACGCGGTCGTCCACCTGATGAAGTAAGGAGCACCACCCATGTCCTCGACCCTCACCCGGCGCCTGTCGCGCGCCGTGGCCGGCGTCGCCGCCACGTCGCTCGCGGCGGGTCTGCTGGCCGTCGCCGCCCCAGCCTCCGCCACCCCCGCAAGCGGTCCCTCTGCCGCCGTGACCGCAGAGGAGGCGTCACCGGCCGTCACCCTGAGCCGCACGGAGTTCTTCCCGAACGGCACCGCCGAGGTCACCGTGACCGGGACCGGCTTCGATCCGGCGCTGGCCACGGGGACCCGTCCCCCGCTGGCCGGCAAGCCCTCGGGCACGTACGTGGTGCTGGGGCGGTTCGCCGACGTGTGGAAGCCCTCGGAGGGCGGCTCGCGCGGCCGCTTCGACACCACCCGGTGGGCCGTGATGGCCGACGACATGGCCACGATCGGCGGCGCCGCCGCCGGCGCGATCGAGCTCGGCGCCGACGGCTCGTTCAGCACGACCTTCACCGTCGACAAGGCGGCGATCGACGCGGTCGCCGACAGCGGCAACTACGGCGTGTACACCTACGCCGGCGGGGGCGCGAGCCAGCCGCTGTACGAGACCTACACCCCCATCGCCTTCGTCGAGCCGACCGTGACGCTGAGCGAGAGCACGTTCTCGGTCGACGGCTCGCAGGAGATCACGGTCACCGGGACCGGCTTCGACCCCGCCGCGGGCAACGTCGGCCTCTACGCCGCGTACGGCCGGCTCCCGCACCCGTGGAAGCCGTCGGCGGGCGTGACGCTCGCCGCCGACGCGTTCGCCGACGCCGCGTGGATCCAGAAGGCGCAGATCTCCGCGACCGGCGGGTGGAGCACCACGCTCGAGATCAGCAAGGCGGCGGCCGACGCGATCTCCGACGCCGGCGAGTACGGCGTCTACACGATCGGTGCGCACGGGATGACCGTCGCCTCCTACGAGACCTACAGCCCGGTCACCTTCGAGCAGCACACTGCGAAGGTCAAGGTGACGGCGCCCGCCCGCAAGCCGTTCGGTCGTACGGTCAACGCCAACGTCGTGGTGACCTCGCCCGGTGACGTCACCGGCAAGGTCGCCCTGTACGACGGCAAGCGCCGTCTCGGCACGAAGGCCGTCGCGAAGAACGGCAAGGCGACGTTCCGTCTCCCGTCGCGCCTCGGCGTGGGCCGCCACCAGCTGAAGGCGTCCTTCGACTCGACGAACGCGCTGGTCGCCGACGCGACGTCCGGCACCCGTGTCCTCAGCGTCTTCAAGGCGCCGACGAAGACCAAGGTCAAGGTCGCGAAGAAGCCGAAGCGCAAGGCCAAGGGCAAGCTGAAGGTGACGGTCGCCGGCACCCCGAAGGCCGCCGGCAAGGTCAAGGTCGCCGTCCGCGGCAAGGGCGTGAAGAAGTCGTTCACGCGCAAGGTCCGCTCGGGCTCGGCCAAGGTCACGCTGCCGCGTCTGCGGAAGAAGGGCACCTACAAGGTCACGGTCGTCTACCTGGGCAACGGCACGCACCAGAAGTCGGCGAAGACCCTGAAGATCAAGGTGAAGCGCTGACGAGCAGCCGCCCTCAGGGCTGAACCCCGACGGCCCGGAGCACGAACCGCTCGGTCATCTCGACCGCGGCTTCGCGCTCCGGGCCGTCGGCGTCCGGGACCTGCCGGCCCTGGAGGCACGCGATCACGAGTCCGGTCGTCAGCCGCAGGTCGTCGATCTCGAACGTCCCGAGGTCCCGGCCGCCCGCGAGGACGCGGGCGAGCAGCTCCTCGACCAGGACGACGTGCTCGCGCATCTGGCCCAGCGCCTCCGGCGACAGGAACGACGCGAGCCGAGGCCCCAGCCCCGTGTGCAGGTCGCGGGAGAGCGCGAAGTGCATCCGGACGTACGTCCGCAGCTGGTCGACGGGGCCGTCGGCCTGCGACAGGGCCTGCTCGACCGCGTCGACGTACCGCTGGGTCTCGTCCATCGCGAACTCGAGGGCCAGCGCCTCCTTGTCGGCGACGTGGTTGTAGACGGCCGTGCGGCCCACCCCGGCGCGTGCCGCGACGTCGCTGAGGCGGATCTGGTCGTACCCCCGCTCGGCCAGCAGAGCACCGAAGGCGTCGAGCAGCCGGCGCCGGGTCGCGGCGCGGTGCTGGGCGAGGTTCTCGCCGATGATCTTGGGCACCGCGTCACAGTAGCGCCTGCGTTAGGGTGACGCGGTGAGCATCGACCCCGGCCTGTCTGCGTACTCCCCCGACGACCTCGCCCGCGCGGCCGCCGCCGAGCTGCGGGAGCGGACCGGGGGCGACCACGACGTCGCGCTCGTGCTGGGCTCGGGCTGGATGCCCGCCGCGGACGCGCTCGGCGAGCCCGAGCACGAGATCGCCACCGCGGAGCTCCCGGGCTTCCTCGTCCCGGCGGTCGCCGGCCACGGCGGGAAGGTCCGCTCCGTGCGGATCGGCGACACCCGCGCGCTGGTGTTCCTCGGGCGGACCCACCTGTACGAGGGGCACGGCGTCGACCGCGTGGTGCACGGCGTGCGGACCGCTGCGGCGGCGGGCTGCCACGCCGTGGTGCTGACGAACGGATGCGGCGGCCTCCACGAGACCTGGAGCCCGGGCACGCCGGTGCTGATCTCGGACCACATCAACATGGCCGCGACCTCGCCGCTGCGCGGTGCGACGTTCGTGGACCTCACCGACCTGTACTCCTCCCGGCTGCGGGCGCTGTGCCGCGAGGTGGACCCGACCCTCGACGAGGGCGTCTACGTCCAGCTGCCCGGGCCGCACTACGAGACCCCTGCGGAGATCCGGATGATCCGCACGATGGGGGGCGACCTGGTCGGGATGTCGACCGTGCTCGAGGCGATCGCGGCCCGCGAGGCCGGCCTGGAGGTGCTCGGCATCTCACTCGTCACGAACCTCGCCGCCGGGATCACCGGCGAGCCGTTGAACCACGAGGAGGTGCTGGCCGCCGGCGCCCACGCCGCGGAGGAGGTCGGCGAGCTCCTCGCGCGCGTGATGCCGAGGATCTGAGCGGGCCGTGAGCGAGCAGGTGCGCCGCGCCGCCGAGCAGTGGCTGGCCCAGGACCCCGATCCGCAGACCCGCGCCGAGCTGCAGGCGCTGCTGGACGACGGCGACGACGACGCCTTGGCGGAGCGGTTCGGGGGGCGGCTCGAGTTCGGCACCGCGGGCCTGCGCGGCCCGCTCGGCGCCGGGCCGACCCGGATGAACCGCGTCGTGGTCGCGCAGGCCGCGGCGGGGCTGTCCGCGTACCTGCGCGCACGCCACGACACCCCGACCCTCGTGATCGGCTACGACGCCCGGCACAACTCCGCGACGTTCGCGCGCGACACGGCGCAGATCGCCGCCGGCGCGGGGGTCCGGGCGCTGCTGCTCGACCGCGCGACCCCGACGCCGGTGGTCGCCTTCGCGATCCGGCACCTCGGGGCGGACGCCGCCGTCGTGGTCACCGCGTCGCACAACCCGCCCCGCGACAACGGCTACAAGGTCTACCTCGGCGACGGCTCCCAGATCGTCCCGCCCGCCGACGCCGACATCGCCGACGCGATCGCCGCGGCCGGACCCGTCGACGCGCTCCCCCGCTCCGACGCGTACGAGGTGCTCGGCGACGAGATCACCTCCGCGTACGCCGACGCGGTCGCGGCGCTCGCGGACCCGACGACCCCGCGCGACCTCGTCGTCGCGTACACCGCGATGCACGGCGTCGGGTCGCGCACCGTCCGCCGGGTCGTGCAGGCAGCGGGGTACGCGCCGGTGCACGAGGTCGCCGAGCAGGCCGAGCCCGACCCCGAGTTCCCGACCGTGTCGTTCCCGAACCCCGAGGAGCCCGGCGCGACCGACCTCCTGCTCGCCCTCGGCGACGCCGTCGGGGCCGACGTCGCGATCGCGAACGACCCCGACGCCGACCGCTGCGCGGTCGCGGTGCCGACGGCGACCGGCTGGCACCAGCTGTCCGGCGACGAGGTCGGCATCCTGCTCGCCGACCACCTGCTGCGCCGCGGCACGCCGGGGACGTACGCGACCACGATCGTGTCCGCGTCGATGCTGGGCCGCCTCGCCGCCGCGTACGACCGGCCGTACGCCGAGACCCTGACCGGGTTCAAGTGGATCGGTCGGGTGCCGGAGCTGGCGTTCGGGTACGAGGAGGCGCTCGGGTACGCCGTGGCGCCCGCCGTCGCGCGGGACAAGGACGGGATCTCGGCGATGCTGCTCGTGCTCGAGCTCGCTGCCGGTCTCAAGGCCGAGGGCGCGACGCTGCGCGACCGGCTCGACGCGATCGCGCGCGAGCACGGGCTCGACAGCACCGACCAGCTGTCGATCCGGGTCGACGACCCGGCGCAGATCCGCGACGCCGTCCAGCGGCTGCGCGACGCACCGCCGTCGGTGCTCGGCGGACTCGACGTGCAGCGGGTCGACGACCTCGCCGTCGGGTCGGCGGACCTGCCGCCGACCGACGGGCTGCGGCTCGTCCTCGCCGACGACGCGCGGGTCGTCGTACGGCCGTCCGGGACCGAGCCGAAGCTGAAGTGCTACCTCGAGGTCGTCTCGGCGACCGACGACGGTGTGGACGCAGCCCGGATCGCCGCCGCGGCGCGGCTCGACGCGATCCGGGCCGACCTGGCCGAGGTGCTCGGGCTCGGCTGACGCCCCGACCGCGCCGTCCGCCCCGACGAGTGCGCGCGCGTCAGCTGCGGCTGTTGTCGCGCGGCAGCTTCGGGATCAGCCAGCCGAGGAACGCCTGCGCGCTGCGGGTCTGGAGGTAGACCCGTCCCGGGCCCGTCACGTCGACGACCAGACCCTCGCCGGACAGCATCGTCGACTTCCAGCCGCCCACCTTGCGGACCTCGTAGGTGACGTCGGAGCCCCAGCCGACGACGTGGTCGGTGTCGATCGTGTAGGTCTGACCGGCGGCGAGGTCGACGGACTCGATCGCGCCGTAGCTGGCGGTCAGCAGCGGACCGGTGCCGGTGCACTTGAGCAGGACCAGCCCGGCTCCGCTGAACATCCCCTTCGCGCCACCCCACTTGCTGTCGACGTCGATGTCACCGCCGGAGGCCAGATAGGCCCCCGAGGCGAGGAACACGGTCTGGCCGGTCAGCTGCCACTCGACGATGTCGCCGGGCAGCGTCGGCGCAAGCCGGATCTCCCCCGGACCGTCCTTGGCCGTGAAGGTGTTCATGTAGAAGGACTCGCCTCCCAGGGAGCGGCGCAGACCCTTCATGAAGCCGCCCTGGGAGGAGGTCTCGATCTCGACGTTCGGCGACTTCGCCAGCATCGCGCCCGACTCGGCGCGGACGGTCTCGCCCGGGGACAGGGTGCATCGCGCCACCGCGTAGGCGGGCGCGGAGGTGATCTCGGTCTCCATGGTCCGTCAGTCTGGCAGCCCCCGACCCCGATTCGTCGAGTTCCGGCGCGAAAAGGCACCCCAAATCCCTCCGGAACTCGACGAATCGCGGTCGGGGCGAGAGCTCAGCGGACGACGGCGACCGGACAGGCGGCGTGCTGGAGGAGGGTCTGGCTCACCGAGCCGAGGAGCAGCCCCTCGAACGCGCCGCGGCCCCGGGAGCCGACCACGACGAGCGCCGCGCTCTGCGACGCCTCGATCAGCGCCTGCGTCGACGGCACCGGGATCGCGTCGGTCGTGACGACCACGTCCGGGTACGACTCCGCCGTCACCGCGACCAGGTCGTCGAGGAACCGCTCGGCGATCGCGACCTCGTCACCGACGTTCGTCGGCACGTAACCCGAGAGCACCGCCGGACTCTGCGCGGACGTACGGAACGCGTAGACGACCCGCAGCTGGGCACCCGTCGCCTCCGCGTGCGCGAACGCCCAGCTCAGCGCCGCCACGCTCTCGTCCGACCCGTCGGCACCGACCACGACCCGCGTCGCCGCGGCATCCGCCGGCTCGCGAACCACCACCACCGGGCAGGGTGCGTGCCGGGACACGTGCTGGCTGACCGACCCGATCAGCAGGCCCTCGACGGCCCCGTGCCCCTTCGCCCCCACGACGAGCGCGGACGCGTCCCCCGCGGCGGCGATCAGCTGCTCGGCCGGTCGGCCCGTGCGGGTCTCCACCTCGTACGACACGCCCGCGGCGTCCAACCGCCGGCGCACCTCGGCGACTCGGTCCTCCGCCATCTGCCGACCCCAGTCGGTCTCGGCCTCCTCGGCTCCGAGCACGTCCACGACGCGCAGCGGCACCGACGCCCGACCGGCCAGGTCTGTCGCCCACGCGACCGCCAGGGCGCTGTCGGCCGAGCCGTCGATCCCCACGGTCACAGGTCCACGTTGCTCACTCATGCCCCCAGCATGCCGCGCGCTCGCGGTGCGGCGCGCACGGGACCTGTTCTCCGGCGCCGGGGTTCGTAGACTGCAGGGGTGACCACCACCTCCGAGCCCGCGGCGTCCGACGTCGCCCCGCTCCTGACGGACCTCCCGGGGGTCGACGCCGTCGGCCTGGAAGCCCGGGCCGCGGCCCTCGCCACCCGCTCGATCAAGAAGGAGGCCAAGGCCACGGCGATCGACCTGGCGATCTCGATGGTCGACCTGACCACGCTCGAGGGTGCCGACACCCCGGGCAAGGTCCGCTCTCTGGCCGCCAAGGCGCTGCGCCCCGACCCGTCGGACCCGACCTGTCCCCAGGTCGCGGCCGTCTGCGTCTACCCGGACCTCGTCGCGACCGCGCGCGAGGTCCTCGGCGACGCGCCGATCGGCGTCGCGAGCGTCGCCACCGCGTTCCCGTCGGGCCGGGCCCCGATGTCGGTGAAGGTCGACGACACCACGATGGCCGTCGAGGCCGGGGCCAGCGAGATCGACATGGTGATCGACCGTGGCGCGTTCCTCGCCGGCGACCTGCGCAAGGTCTACGACGAGATCGTCGCCATTCGCGCGGCGTGCGAGCGCCCCGACGGGTCCCGTGCCCACCTCAAGGTCATCCTCGAGACCGGGGAGCTCGCGACGTACGACAACGTCCGCAGGGCGTCCTGGCTCGCGATGGCGGCAGGCGCGGACTTCATCAAGACGAGCACCGGCAAGGTCTCGCCCGCGGCCACGCTCCCGGTCACGCTGCTCATGCTCGAGGCCGTACGGGACTACCGCGACGCGTTCGGTCGCCAGATCGGCGTGAAGCCGGCGGGCGGGATCCGCACCACCAAGGACGCGATCAAGTACCTCGTCACGGTCAACGAGACCGCGGGCCTGGACTGGATGACGCCGACCTGGTTCCGCTTCGGCGCCTCCAGCCTGCTCAACGATCTGCTGATGCAGCGTCAGAAGCTCACCACCGGCCGCTACGCCGGACCCGACTACGTCACGATCGACTGAGGCAGGCATGACCGACCACGCGATCCCACCCGTCGCCCTCGAGTACGCGCCCGCGCCCGAGTCGCGCGCGATCGTCGACCTGCGGCCCTCGTACGGGCTGTTCGTCGACGGTGCGTTCGTCGACGGCGCCGACGGGCGCTCCTTCAAGACCGTCAACCCGGCGAGCGAGGAGGTGCTCGCCGAGGTCGCCGAGGCAGGCGACGCCGACGTCGACGCGGCCGTCGCCGCCGCCCGGCGGGCCTACCAGCGGGTCTGGTCCCGGATGCCCGGCCACGAGCGCGCGAAGTACCTCTACCGGATCGCCCGGATCCTCGCGGAGCGGTCGCGCGAGCTGGCCGTCCTGGAGTCCCTGGACAACGGCAAGCCGATCCGCGAGTCCCGCGACGTCGACGTGCCGCTGGTCTCGCAGTGGTTCTTCTACTACGCCGGATGGGCCGACAAGCTCGAGCACGCGGGCCTCGGTACGAGCCCACGGCCGCTCGGCGTCGCCGCCCAGGTGATCCCGTGGAACTTCCCGCTGCTCATGCTCTCCTGGAAGATCGCGCCCGCCCTCGCTGCCGGCAACACCGTCGTCCTCAAGCCCGCGGAGACGACGCCGCTGACCGCCCTGCTCTTCGCCGAGATCTGCCAGCAGGCCGACCTCCCGCCGGGCGTGGTCAACATCGTCACCGGCGCCGGGGAGACCGGTCGCGCCCTCGTGTCCCACCCGGGGGTCGACAAGGTCGCGTTCACCGGGTCCACCGACGTCGGGCGTCAGATCGCCCGCTCGGTCGCCGGCACCGACAAGCGGCTCACCCTCGAGCTCGGCGGCAAGGCCGCGAACATCCTCTTCGACGACGCCCCGCTCGACCAGGCCGTCGAGGGCATCGTCTCGGGCATCTTCTTCAACCAGGGGCACGTCTGCTGCGCCGGCTCACGCCTGCTGGTCCAGGAGAACGTCTACGACGACGTGATGGACCGGCTGAAGCGCCGCATGACGACCTTGCGCGTGGGCGACCCGCTGGACAAGAACACCGACGTCGGCGCGATCAACTCCCGCGAGCAGCTCGACCGGATCACCGAGCTGGCCAGGACCGGGGACGCCGAGGGCGCGGAGCGCTGGTCGCCTCCGTGCGACCTGCCGAGCAGCGGCTTCTGGTACGCGCCGACGATCTTCACCGGCGTCACCCAGGCCCACCGGATCGCCCGCGAGGAGATCTTCGGACCGGTGCTGTCGGTCCTGACGTTCCGGACGCCCGACGAGGCGGTCGCGAAGGCCAACAACACGCCGTACGGACTGTCGGCCGGGGTGTGGACCGAGAAGGGCTCGCGGATCCTGGCGATGGCCGACCGGCTGCGCGCCGGCGTGGTGTGGGCCAACACGTTCAACAAGTTCGACCCGGCGTCGCCGTTCGGCGGCTACAAGGAATCCGGGTACGGTCGCGAGGGCGGGCGGCACGGGCTGGCTGCGTACCTCGCCGAGGGAGGCGAGGACGCGTGAGCCGGCTCGACGTGCGCAAGACGTACAAGCTCTACATCGGTGGGGCGTTCCCGCGCTCGGAGTCCGGGCACACCTTCGAGGTGTCCGATGCGAAGGGCCGCTTCCTCGCGAACGCCGCGAAGGCCTCCCGCAAGGACGCGCGCGACGCCGTCGTCGCCGCGCGCAAGGCGTTCGGCGGATGGGCGGGACGCACCCCGTACAACCGGGGGCAGGTCCTCTACCGCGTCGCGGAGATGATCGAGGGACGGCACGACCAGTTCACCTCGGACGTCGCCGCGGCCGAGGGTCTGACCAAGCCGCAGGCCGCCAAGAAGGTGGACGCCGCGATCGACCGCTGGGTCTGGTACGCCGGGTGGGCCGACAAGCTCGCCCAGGTCACGGGCAACGCCAACCAGGTCGCGGGGCCGTTCTTCAACCTGTCCTCGCCGGAGCCGACCGGCGTCGTCGCGGTGGTCGCCCCGGCCGACGACAGCCTCCTCGGGCTGGTGAGCGTGCTCGCTCCCGTCATCGTCTCGGGCAACACCGCGGTCGTGGTCAGCTCGTACGAGCGCCCGCTGCCGGCGATCACGCTCGCGGAGGTGCTCGCGACCTCCGACGTCCCCGGGGGCGTCGTCAACGTGCTGACCGGCGACGCCGACGCGCTCGCCCCGTGGCTCGCCGCGCACCTGGACGTGAACGCCCTCGACCTCACCGGGATCACCGACGCCGAGGGGGCCGCCGAGCTCGAGGCCGAGGCGGCGGTGAACCTCAAGCGCGTGCTGCGCCCGAGCGCACCGGACTGGACGGCGACGCCCGGGATCGGCCGGATGACGACGTTCCTCGAGACGAAGACCGTCTGGCACCCGGTCGGCGTGTGAGCGCGCCGGCCCGCGTCGTCGTCCTCGCAGGTCCCTCCGGCTCCGGCAAGTCGCGCGTCGCCGAGCGCAGCGGCCTGCCGGTGCTGCGGCTCGACGACTTCTACCGCGACCACGACGCACCCGGGCTGCCGCGCGTACGGTTCGGGGACGTCGAGGTGGTGGACTGGGACGACGTCGCGTCGTGGGACCACGACGCCGCCTGCGACGCGCTGGAGCGGCTGTGCCGGAGCGGGACCTCCGACGTCCCCGTCTACGACATCGCTGCCAGCCGGCGTACGGGGTCCCAGCGGCTCGCCCTCGGCGGAGCGCCGCTCGTGGTCGCCGAGGGCCTCTTCGCGCCCGACGTCGTCGCGGAGCTCGCCGAGCGGGGACTGCTCGCGCAGGCGTTCTGCGTCCGTCACCAGAGGATGGTCACGTTCGTCCTGCGACTCGTGCGGGACCTGCGGGAGAAGCGCAAGCCTCTGGGCGTCCTGCTGCGCCGCGGCTGGGCGCTGATGCGCGCCGAGCCTGCTGTGGTCGCGGCGGCGGTCGACCGGGGCTGCAGCCCGGTGACGCCTCGCGCGGCCGAGCGCCGGATCGCGGCCCTGCGCGGCGCCTGAGCGCCCCCGATGTGACGGCTTCTCCACCGAATCGCGTTGCTGATTCGGTGGAGAAGCCGTCGAGTCGCGGCGGGGTGTGACGCGCTCAGCCTCGCGACTGCAGCGCGTCGACGAACACGGCCGGGATGTCGGCGGGCTCGCGGGCGATGTACGAGAGACCGCCGGTGACGTTCGCGATCTTCTTCAGAGCGGACTCGTCGGCGTCCTTCGTGATGCCGAGGGCGATCACGATCACCGGCCGTGCGGGGTCGCGCTCGCGCTGGAGCGTCGCCAGCAGCTCCGACAGCGACAGGCTGTTGCTGTCCTCGTTGCGGCCGTCGGTCAGCACGATCACGCTGTTGACGGCGCGCGGGTCGTACTGCGACTGCACGGTGCGGTAGGCCGCCAGGACGGTGTCGTAGAGGCCGGTCCCGCCGCCGACGAGCGAGCCGAGCTCGGAGGTCACACGCTCCTCGACCCTGCGGTGGGTGACGCCGCCGCTGGACGAGCCGAGCCGGCGGATCGGAGCGAGCTCCTTGTAGTCCTTGTCGCCGTCGAGGCCGACCGAGAACGCCCACGTGCCGATCTTCCACGAGTCCGGCATCGCGGCGAGACCCGTGAGGGCCGACTGGATCGTGAGCTCCATCCGGGTCGAGTCTCCGGCCTGCGCGGCCATCGAGCCGGACACGTCGATCACGGCCAGCGTCTGGCCGGGGAGCGCGATCGAGGACCACGACCGGAGCAGCTTCGTGACCGCCGCCGGGTCGTCGACCGTGATCGGGGTGAACGCGCCGACACCGCCCTCGTCGGGCGCAGCGCCGTCCGGGGTGCGGAACCCGGCGGCCGTCAGGTCACCCACACCGCTCGCGGAGCTGAGCGCACCGGCCAGCGCCGAGGCGGCGTCCGTCGCCGTGTCAGCCGTGACGGCGAGCGGGTAGTTCAGCATCATCGTGCCCGTCTTCGGGACCACACCGGTGAGGGCCGCGGCGTCCGGGTTGGACGCCAGCGCCTGCTCGGTCAGGACGACCGTGCTGCCGCCCGCTGCCTGCTTGATCAGGCCGGCGTTGTCGGAGACCGCCTTGTCGACCGTCTGGTTCTGGGCGAGCGCCACGACCGCGGCCGAGACCTGCTCGGCATCGGTGACGCCCTTCGCGGCCTCGGCCTGCGAGGCGATCAGCGGGACCGTCGCCTCGGTCGACGCGAGCGGGTCGCCGCTGACGAACTGCGGGGACGACAGCGCCTGGAGCCAGGTCTGCGGGCTCGCGATCGCGTCCGCCTGACCGGCCAGGACCACCGGGGTCGCCGCGACCGACTCCGAGACCACCTGAGGACCCTGGGCACCCTCGACGAGCTGCGCCTGGACGCGGCCCAGCCACAGCGTCGAGTCCGGGATCCAGATGTCCGGCACACCGTCGCCGACCGCGATCGACTGCGCGACCACGGCGGGCGCCTGCGCCTGCACGTCGTAGGTGGTGCACGCCTCGTCCGCGGCGCGCTCGGCGGCCGAGGTGACGACCTCGGCGATCTCCGGCGACGCCGCTACCGAGACGTCGGTCGTCGACGCGCAGTCGGCGACCGCCGGCTCCTCGTCGTCGCGCAGCACGAAGACGCCGGCCAGGATGGAGGCAACGACAAGGAGACCGATGCCGTACTGCCACTTGCGTGCAGCATCGCTCTCCTTGGACATGGCGTGTCGGCCGCCCATGAGTGCTCCCTACGTTGGGGGGGTCGTCTGGTCACACACATGGTCGTGTGGTGTCTCGCACACGACCGCGGGGCCAAGGTATCAGAGCGTGTCGAGAGACCGCGTATCATATCCCGGTTTGACCACGTCCTGGATCATCGCGAGGCGCTCGTCGAAGGGCAGGAAGGCGCTCTTCATCGCGTTCACCGAGAACCATCGCAGGTCGTCCAGCCCGTAACCGAACGCCTCACTGAGCAGCGCCATCTCCCGGCTCATCGACGTCTGGCTCATCAGGCGGTTGTCGGTGTTGACGGTCACCCGGAACCCGAGGTCGGCCAGCGTGCCGACCGGGTGCTCGGCGATCGACGCCGCCGCTCCGGTCTGGACGTTCGACGACGGGCACAGCTCCAGCGGGATCCGCTTGTCACGGACGTACGCGGCGAGCCGCCCGAGCCGCGGGGCCGACGGGTCCGACGTGTCCACGTCGTCGATGATCCGGACGCCGTGACCGAGCCGGTCGGCGCCGCACCACTGGATCGCCTGCCAGATCGAGGGCAGCCCGAACGCCTCGCCGGCGTGGATGGTGAAGTGGGCGTTCTCGCGGTGGAGGTACTCGAAGGCGTCGAGGTGCCGGGTGGGCGGGTAGCCCGCCTCAGCGCCGGCGATGTCGAACCCGACCACGCCCGAGTCGCGGTACGCCACCGCGAGCTCGGCGATCTCCAGGGAACGCGCCTGGTGCCGCATCGCGGTGAGGATCTGACGCGCGACGATCGTCCGCCCCGCACGCTGCGCCTCGGCCGTGCCCTGGGCGAACCCCTCGCGGACCGCATCGACGGCACCGGTCAGCGTCAGCCCCGCCGTCAGGTGCTGCTCCGGGGCCCACCGCACCTCGGCGTACACGACCCCGTCGCCGGCGAGGTCGACCACGCACTCGCGCGCGACCCGGACCAGGTCCTCGGTCGTCTGCATCACGGCGACGGTGTGCTCGAAGGTCTCGAGGTAGCGCACCAGTGTGCCGGAGCCGGCCGCGTCGGCGAACCAGCGGCCGAGGTCGTCGGGGTCCTCGACCGGCAGGCGGTGACCGATCCGCTCGGCGATCTCGGCCACGGTCTGCGGCCGCACCCCTCCGTCGAGGTGGTCGTGCAGCAGGACCTTCGGAACCCCTCGGATCTCCTCGAGCGTCAGCATGCGGCCAGCCTAGTGGCCTGCCGCTGCTCCTCAGGAGCCGAGCAGCAGCACGACGGTCTCGGCGACGCAGGCCGGCTTGTCCGAGCCCTGGATCTCGATCGTGTAGCGGATCGTGACCTGCTGGCCGGTGGGGATGTCCACCACGTCGCCCAGCGCGACGTGTCCGCGCACCTTCGATCCCACCGGGACCGGCGCGGGGAACCGTACCTTGTTGAGGCCGTAGTTCACCTTGGCGGCGTCGCCTGCGAACGCGAACACCTGGGACCCGAACAGCGGAACCAGCGACAGCGTCAGATAGCCGTGGGCGATGGTCGAGCCGTACGGCCCCTCGAGCGCCTTCTGCGGGTCGACGTGGATCCACTGGTGGTCCCCGGTCGCGTCGGCGAACGCGTCGATGCGGTCCTGGGTGACCTCCAGCCACTCACTCGTCCCGAGCGTGGTGCCGGCGGCCGAGGCGATCTCGTCCGAAGAGTTGAGCACGCGCATGACCTCACCGTATCCGTGACGTGGGCCACACCCGACGTCGGGTCAGGTGATCCGGTCCAGGATCACCGAGTCCCGGACCGGCGTGGGCTGCTCGCTCAGCTCCAGGCCGTCGTCGAGCGCCGCCAGGGCACGCGGGAGGCGTTCCGGGGTCTCGGTGTGCAGGGTCATCAAGGGCTGTCCGCGGCGAACCCGGTCACCCAGGCCCACGTGCAGCTCCACGCCCGCGCCGGCCTGGACCGTCTCCCCCGGCCGCGAGCGTCCCGCCCCCAGCCGCCACGCCGCGAGCCCGACCGCCATCGCATCGATCCGGGCGACGTACCCGTCTTCCTCCGCCGCGACGACCTGGATGTCGGCGGCGTGCGGCAGCGGCGCGTCCGGGTCGCCCCCCTGCGCGCTGATCATCGCGCGCCAGCAGTCCATCGCGCGGCCGTCGGCCAGGACGTCCGCGGGGTCGATGTCGTCACGACCGACCGAGGCGAGCATCTCCCGCGCCAGCGCGAGGGTCAGCTCGACCACGTCCTCCGGCCCGCCGCCGGCGAGCACCTCGACCGCCTCGGCCACCTCGAGCGCGTTGCCGGCGGTGCGCCCCAGCGGCGTCGCCATGTCGGTCAGCAGCGCGCGGGTGTCGACCCCGGCAGCGCGGCCCAGCTCGACCATCGTGCGCGCGAGCTCACGGGCGTCGTCCAGGTCCTTCATGAACGCTCCCGACCCGACCTTGACGTCGAGCACGAGCGAACCCGTGCCCTCCGCGATCTTCTTGCTCATGATCGAGCTCGCGATCAGCGGGATCGACTCGACGGTCCCGGTGACGTCGCGCAGCGCGTACAGCTTCTTGTCCGCCGGTGCCAGACCGGTGCCGGCCGCGCAGATCACGGCCCCGACCTCGTCGAGCTGCTCGAGCATCGCGGCGTTGTCCAGGTCGGCGCGCCAGCCCGGGATCGCCTCCAGCTTGTCGAGGGTCCCGCCGGTGTGTCCGAGCCCGCGACCGGACAGCTGGGGCACGGCGACGCCGCAGGCCGCCACGAGGGGGGCCAGCGGGAGAGTGATCTTGTCGCCGACGCCGCCGGTCGAGTGCTTGTCGGCGGTCGGCCGCGACAGCGACGAGAAGTCCATCCGCTGCCCGCTGCGGATCATCGCGTCGGTCCAGCGAGCGATCTCCTCACGGTCCATCCCGTTCAGGACGATCGCCATCGCCAGGGCCGACATCTGCTCCGGCGCGACCACGTCGCGGGTGTACGCGTCGACCACCCAGTCGATCTGGGAGCCGCTCAGCCGGCCCCCGTCCCGTTTGGTCGCGATCACCTCGACCGCGTCGTGCTCCTGCGGCGTCATGCTGCCTCCTTCAGGTCCACCTCGACCGACTCGAAACCGCGCAGCACCCAGGTCGGGCGCCGGGGAGCCACACCGGTCAGCTCCACGGGGCCGAACCGCTCCAGCAGACCACGCAACGAGATCTCCAGCTCCATCCGCGCCAGCGGCGCGCCGAGGCAGAAGTGCAGGCCCATACCGAACCCGACGTGCGGGTTCGGGTCACGAGCGACGTCGAAGGCCGCTGCATCGTCGAACACCGCGGGATCGCGGTTCGCGGAGCCCATCAGGCACGCGACCGTCTCGCCCGGGCGCACCGTGGTCCCCTCGATCTCGACCTCCGTGGTCGCGGTCCGCTCGAACAGCTGCAGCGGCGCGTCGTAGCGGATCAGCTCCTCCAGCGCCGTGGCCACCGGCACCTCGCCGGCCAGCACCCGGTCGCGCTGCCACGGGTGCGACAGCAGCGCGTGCAGGCCGTTTCCGAACACGTTGACCGACGCCTCGTGGCCGGCGTTGAGCAGCAGGACGACGGTGGCGACCAGCTCGTCGTCGGACAGGCGCGTCCCGGAGTCGCGCTCCGCGATCAGGTCGGTGAGCAGGTCGTCCCCGCCGCGGCCGTCTGTGATCGCCCGCTTGCGCACCTCGACGAGATCGGCGACGTACGCGCTGAACTCGGTGCTGGCCTCGATCGCCTGACGCTTCGTCGCGTCGTCGACCCCCTCCTCGTACATGTGGACGATGCCCTGGGACCAACCACGCAGGCGCGCGTGGTCGTCCCCGGGCACGCCGAGCATGTCGCAGATGACGTAGACCGGGAGCGGCTCGGCGTACGCGCCGAGGACGTCGACCGTCCCGTCGCCGGCGGACGCGAGGTCCGCGACGTCGTCCAGCATGCGTGCCGTCAGGGCCTCGACCCGCGGGCGCATCCGCTCCACGTGGCCACGACCGAACGCCGCCGCGACCAGCCGGCGCAACCGGGTGTGCTCGGGCGGCTCGTTCTCCATCATCTGGTTGCGGTGCAGCGCGTTGAACGGCTCCATCTCCTCGACCGGGTCCCAGTCGGTCCAGATCCGACCGAGCCGGCGGTTGCGGAGCGTGGCGGAGACAGCCGCATGGGTCGTGGCGAGCCACCGACCGGTCGGTGCGTGCCACAGCATCGGCCCCTGGTCCCTCAGCTCGGCGAGCGTCGGGTACGGGTCGGCCACGAAGGCCGGGTCGGCCAGATCGACGTCGGTGTCCACGACGCCATCATCGCCCGCGGGGCGTCAACCCTGCGCGCCGAGGTCGGTGGCGTCGAACGCGTCGGGCAGCACCTCGGTCATCGGCACCGGCCCGCGTGCGGTGAGCAGCTGCGTCGTCGGGCGGCCGTTCTCCCAGAGCAGCTGGCGGCACCGACCGCACGGCATCAGCGCCTGGCCGTCGCGGTCCACGCAGACGACGGCGACGAGCTTCCCGCCGCCGGTCGCGTGCAGCGCCGAGACCATCCCGCACTCGGCGCACAGTCCCACGCCGTACGCGGCGTTCTCGACGTTGCACCCGACCACGACCCTGCCGTCGTCGACGAGGCCAGCGGCGCCGACGGGATAGCCGGAGTACGGGGCGTAGGCCCGGCGCATCGCTCCGGTCGCCACCTCGCGCAGCGCCTCGAAGTCCGGCTCCTGCGCAGACGTGTCCGCCACTATCCGGCCTGACCCTTCTTATAGGGCTTTCCGTCGGCTGCCGGCATCCTCAGGCGTTGCGTCCCCAGGGCCAGGACCAGCAGCGTCGCGACGTACGGCGTCATGCCGGCGAACTCGCGCGGCACGGAGTCGCTGTTGAAGAACCACACGAGGAACGCCACGCCGATGATCGCGTAGAGGGAGGTGTTCAGGCGGTCTCCCTGACGCAGGCGCAGGATCGCGAACACGAACAGCAGGACCGCCACGAGCAGCAGCAGCGCGTGCACCGCGTCGTTGCTGCGCAGCTGCATCGCGTCGGTGTAGCCGAACATCGTCGCGGCACCGGCCGCACCGAACGGCCGCCAGTTGCCGAAGATCATCGCCGCGAGGCCGATGTAGCCGCGCCCGCCGGTCTGGCCGGTGACGAAGCCGCTGGACGAGACCAGCACCAGCATGTAGCCGCCGAGCCCGGCGAAGACCCCGGACATCACGACGCCGATGTACTTGTAGCGGTAGACGTTGACGCCCAGCGTCTCGGCCGCCTGAGGGTTCTCGCCGCACGACCGCAGACGCAGCCCGAACGCCGTGTGCCACAGCACCCACCAGGTCAGGACGACCAGGCCCGCGACCAGGTAGACCATGATCGACAGACCGTTGGTCAGGGCGCCGACGACGGCGGAGAGGTCGGATACGAAGAACCACCCCTGGCCCGCCAGGTCGCTCGCGGCCTCCCCCAGCCACGGGATCTCGATCCGTGGGGGCGTGTCGAGGCCGGTGAGCTGCTTGATGCCGCCGCCCTGGAGGTCGCGGAAGTACGCTTCGGCCAGGAAGCTGACCGCGCCCGCGGCGATGATGTTGATCGCGACGCCGGAGACGATGTGGTCGACGCCGAAGGTCACGGTCGCGATCGCGTGCAGGATGCCGCCGAGCGCGCCCATCAGCGCCGCGCCGATCAGACCGACCCACGGCCCGTAGAAGTAGGTGAAGTAGGCCGCACCCCAGGTGCCGAGGATCATCCCGCCCTCGAGACCGATGTTGACCACGCCCGAACGCTCCGACCACAGACCGCCGAGGGCCGCGAGCAGGATGGGGCAGGTCGCGATCAGCGCGGCCTGCAGCGTCCCGACGGAGTTGAGCTGGCCCGCCCCGCTGAAGACCCGGACGGTGGACACGATCGCGAGGAAGCCGACGGTGACGAGCAGCCACAGGTAGCCGCGACCGAGACGCGCGATGCGCCCGTCCGGCGACTGCGTGGGCTCGGGTGCCGTGGTGGTCATACCGCCACCTCCTCAACACTCGGGGACGACGGTCCGGAGGACTGGGCCACCCGCCGTTCCTCGGCCCGCAGGCGGTAGCGGCGGACGAGCTCGTAGGCGATCACGACTGCGAGCACGATCACGCCCTGGGTGATCTGGATGACCTCGACCGAGATCCCCGCCTCGATCGTCAGGCGGTTGGACTGCTCGTTCAGGTAGGCGAACAACAGGGCCGCGAAGGCGATCGGGAGTGCCTTGTTGCGGCCGAGCAGCGCGACCGCGATGCCCGTGAAGCCGAGCCCGGTCTGGAACGTCGAGCCGTAGTAGTGCGACGACCCGAACAGTGAGGGCATCCACACCAGGCCGGCGATCGCGCCCGAGATCAGCATCGCGAGCAGTGTCATCCGGCGGTTGTTGACGCCGCTGGCGATCGCGGCCGTCGGTGACTGACCGGTCGCCCTCAGGTCGAACCCGAACCGGGTCCGGTTGAGCACGAGCCAGAACGTCACGCCGGCGATCACCGCGAGGAGCCCCACGGTCCACACCTGGCCCGCGGACTGCTCGAACGGCTGCCACCCCGGCACCTGGCTCGACGCCGGGATCTCGGTGGTCCGGCGGGAGTCACCGACCTGGGTGCCGTACGTGTTGAGCATGTAGCCGGTGAGGGTGATGGCGATGGCGTTCAGCATGATCGTCGAGATCACCTCGCTGACGCCGCGGTAGACCCGCAAGAGACCGGCGATCCCGGCCCAGGCGGCACCGGCGGCCATCGCCACGATCAGTGCCCCCAGGACGTTCAGGGCGCCGGGCAGGATGGCCGCTCCGGCGAACACCGCGGCGGCGTAGGCCGCCATGCGGTACTGGCCCTCGACGCCGATGTTGAAGAGGTTCATCCGGAAGCCCACCGCAGCGGCGAGCGCGGACAGGTAGATCAGTGACGTCTGGTTGACGATGTTGACCAGGAGGCGGTCGACCGGCCAGGAGAAGATGATGGCGAGGAAGTCGGAGGCCGAGCCGCCGGAGATCTCGATGACGATGCTGGTGACGACCAGTGAGAAGGCGATCGCCAGGAGCGGGGCGGCCAGGGACAGGCCGAACGAGCGGAGCCTGTTCATGCGCTCTCCTTCGCTCCGGTCATCGCCGCGCCGAGGTCCTGCGGCGTCACGTCACGTGGGTCGAACTCGGCGACCAGTCTGCCTCGGAGCATCACCTGGATCCGGTCGGACAGACCGATCAGCTCGTCGAGGTCCGCCGAGATCAGGAGCACCGCGAGTCCGGCGCGCCGCGCCTCGTTCATCTGCTCCCAGATCGCGGCCTGGGCTCCGACGTCGACACCGCGCGTCGGGTGCGAGGCGATCAGGAGGCCCGGCTGCCCGGACAGCTCGCGACCGACGATGAACTTCTGCTGGTTGCCGCCCGAGAGCGCGCGAGCGGTCGTGTCGATCCCGGGGGTGCGGACGTCGTACTCGGTGACGATCCGCTCGGCGTCGGTGCGCGCACCGCCGCGGTTGATCCAGCCCTTGCGGACCGCCACCTGCTCGTAGGCGTGGCCGAGGATGCGGTTCTCCCACAGCGGCGAGTCGAGCAGCAGTCCGTGCCGGTGCCGGTCCTCGGGGATGTAGCCGATCCCGGCGGCGCGACGCCGGCGGGTGGGCCACCCGGTGACGGCTCGCCCACCCAGCTCGATCTCGCCCGTGCTCGGCCGGATCGCCATCAGGGCCTCGACCAGCTCGGTCTGGCCGTTGCCCTCGACACCGGCGACGCCGAGGATCTCGCCCCGGTGGATGTCGAAGGTGACCGAGTCGAGCACCGTGCGCCCGAAGCTGTCGACGTACGTGAGGTCGCGCACGGCGAGCTGGACCTGATCCGTCACCGTCGAGTCGCCGTGCTGCGGCTCGGGCAGCTCGGAGCCGACCATGAGCTCGGCCAGCTGGTGCTTCGTCACCGACCCCGGCTCGGCGTCGCCGACCGTCGTGCCCCGTCGCATCACCGTGATGGCGTCCGCGACGGCGAGCACCTCGTCGAGCTTGTGCGAGATGAAGAGCAGCGTGTGGCCCTGCTCCTTGAGCCCGCGGAGGTTCTCGAAGAGCGCGTCGACCTCCTGCGGGACCAGCACGGCGGTCGGCTCGTCGAGGATGATGATCTTCGCGCCGCGGTAGAGCACCTTGACGATCTCGAGCCGCTGACGGGCGGCGACACCGAGGTCCTCGACGAGGAGGTCGGGATCCAGACCGAAGCCGTACCGGTCGGAGATCGCCTGCACCTCCGAGCGCGCGGCGGCGCCGGTGCCGTGGAGCTTCTCGGCGCCGAGGACGACGTTCTCCAGGACGGTGAGGTTGTCCGCCAGCATGAAGTGCTGGAAGACCATGCCGATCCCGCGTGCGATCGCGTCGCTCGGACTGCTGAAGCCGACCGTCTCGCCGTTGATCCGGATCGTCCCTGAGTCGGGCTTCTGGACGCCGTACAGGATCTTCATCAGCGTCGACTTGCCGGCGCCGTTCTCACCGACCAGCGCGTGCACCGTCCCGACGTCGATCGTCAGGTCCACGTCGTGGTTCGCTACGACGCCCGGAAACGTCTTCGTGATCCCGGCCAGCTCGACCGCTGCGGTCATCCTGCTCCTCTCACCTCCCCGCCCACAGCGGGGTCGGGCCCGGGAACGGCTGCGCCGTCCCCGGGCCCACCTCGACCTTGACGATAGGCCTCAGCGTCCTATCCCGCGATCACGGAGCCGTCGGAACCTCGATCTCGCCGTCCACGATCTGCTGGGCGTAGTCGTCGAGGTCGCCGGAGATGTCGTCGACGTACCCACCGGAGGTGGAGTAGCCGACGCCGTCGGCCGCCAGGTCGTAGACCTGGTAGCTCACCAGCGGCTCGTCGTTGGAGACGGCCTCGATCGCGTCGAACGCGGCCACGTCGACCCGCTTGAGCATGGAGGTGAGGATGTGCTCCTGCTCGTCCGGCGAGGCCGTCTGGTACTGGTCGGAGTCGACACCGATCGCCCACATGCCCTCGCCTGCCTGGACCGCGGCCTCGAAGACGCCGGCGCCCGAACCACCCGAAGCGTGGTAGATGATGTCGGCGCCCTGGTCGTACATGCCGGTCGCGGCGGCCTGGCCGCCGGCCGGGTCGTTGAAGCCCGTCGTGTTGGACTCCTCGATGTAGGTCACGTCGACGGTGATGTCGGGGTTGACCTCGGTCGCGCCCGCGACGTAGCCCGCCTCGAACTTCTTGATCAGGTCGGTGTTGACGCCACCCACGAAGCCGATGTGGTCGGCCTCGGTCTTGAGTGCCGCGGCCGCGCCGACCAGGAAGGAGCCCTGCTCCTCGGCGAAGCCGAGGTAGGCGACGTTGTCGTTCGGCTCGTCGTCTGGGTCGAATCCGTCGACGACCGCGAAGTTGATCTCCGGGTAGTCCGGAGCGACCGCGTTGACCGCCTCGCTGTAGAGGAAGCCCACCGCCAGGATCGGGCTGTTGCCGGCATCGGCCAGCTGACGGAGGCGGTCCTCGCGGGCCGACTCCGGCTCGCCGTCCTGCGCCTCGGCCTCGGTGCAGGTCGCACCCAGCTCGTCGACCGCCTGGGCGACACCCGCGGCGGCGGCGTCGTTGAACGACTTGTCGCCCTGGCCGCCGACGTCGTACGCGACGCCGACAGCGGGGCCGTCGCCTTCGGCAGCCGTGCAGTCGAGCGCGTTGCTGCTCTCGCTGCCGCTGTCGCTGCCACCATCGCTGCTGCTGTCATCGCTACCGCACCCGGCCACCGCCAGGACGGCGACCGCGGCGAACGCGGTCAGCTTGCCCATTCGACGCAAGAGGACTCCTCAATCGAAAACTCGTGCAACCCGGGGTCGTCCCCGGATGATCTTCAGACAATAACCCCGCTCACGGACGAGAACTGCCACATGGCTACCTCTGTCCCAAGGCGATACGCACTTGTTACCGGGCGGCCACGTCCGGCTGCGCCAGCAGAGCCGGACGGGCACGAGCTGACCCGTCGGTTCGCTACGTTCGTTCCGCGCGGCGAACCGCTCGTCGCCTCCTGAAGAAGGGTGGCCCCTACCCATGCGAAGACAGAACCGTGCCGTGTCCCTCACCCTCGGCCTCCTCCTGTTGGCGGGACTCGGTTTTCCGAGCACAGCTGCGGGCTCCGTCGAGCGGACCGGCGCCGATCGTGCCGTCGCTCAGCCCCAAGCCACCCAACGAACGTCGCATGCGCGGCTCAACGGACGCACGTACTGCCGGACCGCCCGAAGCTCGGGTTCCTCGATCCAACAGTGCATCAAGGTCCTCAAGGTCATACGAACACGCTTCAGGCTCGGCGACGCCGCAGTCTTCGCGAACCGCTCAGACCGCCCAGTTACCGTCACGTGCAGAGTGGACGAGTCGAAGACGTTCAAGTGGGGCACGTCTCTCACGATCACAGGAGAGTTCGGTTCCCCATGGATCTTTACCAAGCTGTCCGCAAGTGTCTCGTTCGACGTGAGCCGGTCCAAGACAACTACCTTCTCGTCAGGAGTCTCGAGCACGATCCCGAAACGCTCGAAGCTGTACTGCTATAGCGGGATCAAGGAGCCCGTCTTCAAGGTCCGGGAGTGCTGGACCACCCCGAACGGCAAGTGGTGCAAGAAGAAGCGAGTGCACGCGCCCCGCCGGACGAAGTGGATCATCAGCAATCGCGATCTTGGCTACCGATTCGCGAAGGACTGAGCGGGCACGTACGCACACCCAGGGCCGTCCCCGCCCTGGGTCTCAGACCGTCGCGCTCGCCAAGGCCGACATCGCCAGCACCTTCGCACCGACGGCGACCGCGCGCTCGTCGACCCGGAGATTGCCCTGGTGCAGGTCGTACGTGGGGCCGCCCGGGGTCCGGGTGCCGAGGCGCCCCATCGCGCCCGGGACCGACTCGACGAACCAGGCGAAGTCCTCGCCGCCGAGGCTCTGCGTCGTGGTGGTCACCGCGCTCGGGCCGAGTGCGGCCGCGACGGCGTCCCGCAGCAGCTCGGTCGACTCGACGTCGTTGACGACCGGCGGCACGCCGCGGGTGTAGGCGACGTCGGCGTCCACGCCGTACGGCGCGACGATCTCGCGGACCAGGGCTCGCACGAGGTGCTCGGCGTCGTGCCACGCGGCGGCGTCGAGCATCCGCAGCGTGCCGCGGACCTGCCCGGAGGAGGGAATGACGTTCGGGGCGCTGCCGGCGTTGATGCTCCCCCACACCAGGCTGGCGCCGGCCCTCGGGTCGACCCGCCGCGACAGGGCCGCCGGCAGCTGGGTGCACAGCGTCGCCAGCGCGAACGTCAGGTCCTGGGTGAGGTGCGGGCGCGAGGTGTGCCCGCCGCGGCCGGCCAGCGTCACCGTGATCATGTCGGCGGCGCCGGTGAGCGAGCCCTCGCGGAGGCCGATGGTACCGACGTCGAGTGCCGGGTCGCAGTGCAGGGCGAACACGCGCGAGACCCCGGTGAGCGCCCCGGCCGCGAGCGAGGACAGCGCGCCACCGGGCATCACCTCCTCGGCGGGCTGGAAGACCAGCCGCACCCGGAACGGCAGCGCTCGTGCGTCGTCGAGCGTGGCCAGCGCCCCTGCCGCGCCGAGGAGCGCCGTGGTGTGGACGTCGTGGCCGCAGGCATGCGCCACGCCCGCGACGGTCGACCGCCAGGGATCGGTGGTCGTGTCCTCGACCGGGAGCGCGTCGAGGTCCGCTCGCAGCGCGACGACGGGTCCGGGGCCGGACCCGACCTCGGCCACGAGTCCGGTCGCGCCCAGCGGGGAGCAGGTCAGCCCGAGCTTGTCGAGGTGCCGGGCGACCACGTCGGTGGTGCGGTGCTCCTGCCACGACAGCTCGGGGTGGGCGTGCAGATCACGCCTGATCTCGAGCAGGTCGGGGACCAGTGCGTCGACAGCATCGACGAGGTCCGAAGGCGTGAGCATGACCCCAGGCTACCGTTACGCTCTCGCCAGGACGCCCGCAGAACGGTGGGCAGGATCCCCGGGAGGGGCCATGGGCGACGAGCTCATCTTCGGCAGCGTCGGTCTGATCTTCACCGTGTTCCTGGCATTCGTCGCGATCTTCTTCTTCGTCGTCGTGGCCTTCATGGTGATCGCCGTCCGCCGCAACGTCCGCGAGGCTCGCAGGCACGGCCTCGACCCGATGACGATGGAGACGACGGCCATGGCGAGGGCCATCGACGGCTCCATGTTCGCCGGGAAGTCGCTCGAAGCCCGGCTCGCCGAGCTCACCAGCCTGCGCGACCGCCAGATGATCACGCAGGACGAGTACGAGGCCGCCCGCTCCCGCGCGCTGACGCAGTAGCAGAAGGCCTCGGGTCTCGATCACTCGCTCCGCTCGCGCCTCGACCAGCGGGAACCCACACGCTCCGCTCGCGCCTCGACCAGCGGGAACCCACACGCTCCGCTCGCGCCTCGACCAGCGGGAGTCGTTCGTCGAGGCCGAGCGGAGCGAGGATCGAGACGCCGTACGTCAGGCCTTGCCCTTGGCGAGGGCGCCGAGCAGGTCGCGGTTGAGTCGCGAGATCGTCGACAGCGGGATCCCCTTCGGGCAGGCCGCGGTGCACTCACCGATGTTCGTGCAGCCGCCGAAGCCCTCGGCGTCGTGCTGCTCGACCATCCCGAGCACGCGCGAGTCGCGCTCGGCCTGCCCCTGCGGCAGCAGGCCCAGGTGGGTGATCTTCGCGGCCGTGAACAGCATCGCCGACCCGTTCGGGCACGCGGCGACGCAGGCGCCGCAGCCGATGCACGTCGCCGCCTCGAACGCGTGGTCGGCGTTCTCCTTCGGCACCGGGATGTTGTTGGCCTCGACGGCCGATCCGGTCGGAGCGCTGATGAAGCCGCCGGCCTGGATGATCCGGTCGAACGCGCCACGGTCGACGACGAGGTCCTTGACGACCGGGAACGTGCCCGAGCGCCACGGCTCGATGTCGATCACGTCGCCGTCGTTGAAGGAGCGCATGTGCAGCTGGCACGTCGTCGTACGCTCCGGGCCGTGCGCCAGCCCGTTGATGACGATCCCGCACATGCCGCAGATGCCCTCGCGGCAGTCGCTGTCGAACGCGATCGGCTCCTCGCCGGTGACGGTGAGGCGCTCGTTGAGCACGTCGAGCATCTCGAGGAACGACATGTGCTCGGAGACGTCGTCCAGCTCGTAGGAGACCATCTGGCCCTCGGCAGACGGGTTGGCCTGCCGCCACACACGAACGGTGATCTTCACTTGTAGCTCCGCTGCTTCATCTCGACGTACTGGTAGACCAGCTCTTCCTTGTGCAGGACCGGCTTGCCGCCGTCCTCGCCGCCGTACTCCCAGGCGGCGACGTAGGCGAACTCGTCGTCGTGACGCAGCGCCTCGCCGTCCTCGGTCTGGCTCTCGACCCGGAAGTGACCACCGCAGGACTCGCGGCGGTGCAGCGCGTCGATGCACATCAGCTCGCCGAGCTCGATGAAGTCGGCGACGCGGTTGGCGCGCTCCAGGGTCTGGTTCAGCTCCTCGTTCGTGCCGGTGACCTTGACGTCGCGCCAGAACTCGGTCTTGAGCTCACGGATCAACTCGATCGCCTTGAGCAGGCCGCCCTCCGAGCGGGCCATGCCGCAGTACTCCCACATGATGTTGCCGAGCTCACGGTGGAACGAGTCGACGGTGCGGGAGCCGTTGATCGACAGCAGCTTCTCGATCCGGTCGGTGACCTGGGTCCGTGCCGCGACGGCCTCGGGGTGCGACTCGTCGAGCGCCTCGTACGGCCCGTCGGCGAGGTAGTTCGCGAGGGTGTTCGGGAGCACGAAGTAGCCGTCGGCGAGGCCCTGCATCAGCGCGCTGGCGCCGAGACGGTTCGCGCCGTGGTCGGAGAAGTTCGCCTCGCCGGTCACGAACAGGCCGGGGATCGACGACTGGAGGTCGTAGTCGACCCACAGCCCGCCCATCGTGTAGTGCACCGCCGGGTAGATCCGCATCGGCGTCTCGTACGGGTTCTCGCCGGTGATCTGGGCGTACATGTCGAAGAGGTTGCCGTACTTCGCCTCGACCGCCTTGAGCCCCAGCCGGTCGATCGCGTCACCGAAGTCGAGGTAGACCCCGAGCCCGCCGGGGCCGACGCCGCGGCCCTCGTCGCAGACGTACTTCGCGGCGCGCGACGCGATGTCACGCGGCACCAGGTTGCCGAACGAGGGGTACTGGCGCTCCAGGTAGTAGTCGCGGTCCTCCTCGGGGATCTGGCGCGGGTCGCGGTCGTCACCGGCCTTCTTCGGGACCCAGATCCGGCCGTCGTTGCGCAGCGACTCGCTCATCAGGGTCAGCTTCGACTGGTAGTCGCCGGAGACCGGGATGCAGGTCGGGTGGATCTGTGTGTAGCACGGGTTGCCGAAGTAGGCGCCCTTGCGGTGCGCACGCCACGTCGCCGTGACGTTGCTGCCCATCGCGTTGGTCGAGAGGAAGAAGACGTTGCCGTAGCCGCCGGAGGCGAGCACGACCGCGTCGGCGAAGTGGGTCTCGATCTCGCCGCTCACCATGTCGCGCACGATCACGCCGCGGGCGCGACCGTCGACGACGATCAGCTCGAGCATCTCGTGCCGCGTGTTCATCTCGACCGTGCCGGCGGCGACCTGCCGCTCCAGCGCCTGGTACGCGCCGATCAGCAGCTGCTGGCCGGTCTGGCCGCGGGCGTAGAACGTGCGAGAGACCTGCACGCCGCCGAACGAGCGGTTGTCGAGCAGACCGCCGTACTCGCGGGCGAACGGGACGCCCTGCGCGACGCACTGGTCGATGATCTCGACCGAGACCTGCGCGAGGCGGTAGACGTTCGACTCGCGGCTGCGGAAGTCGCCGCCCTTGACCGTGTCGTAGAACAGCCGGTAGATCGAGTCGCCGTCGTTGCGGTAGTTCTTCGCCGCGTTGATGCCGCCCTGCGCGGCGATCGAGTGCGCCCGCCGCGGGCTGTCCTGGTAGCAGAAGCTCTTGACGTGGTAGCCGCCCTCGCCGAGGGTCGCGGCCGCCGAGGCGCCCGCCAGACCGGTGCCGATGATGATCACGCTCAGCTTGCGGCGGTTCGCCGGGTTGACCAGCTTGGCCTCGAAGCGACGGGTGTCCCACCACTGCGCGATCTCGCCGCCGGGCGCCTTGGTGTCGGCGACCGGAGAACCCAGCTCGTACAGATCGGTGAAGGCGTCGGTGCGTTCGTTGACGTTGACGTTGGTCATGGAATCAGCCCACCCATCCGAAGAAGATCGCGAACGGCGGCAGCAGGAACCCGATCGTGATGATCGCGGCCAGCGCGTAGGCGAGGACGTTGAGGTTGCGGCGCGCGCGGGCGCTGGTGTTGGCACCCAGCGTCATGCACGCGGCCCAGATGCCGTGGCGCAGGTGGAACGCGACCGCGAGCAGCGCGATCGTGTACGCGAGCACCATGTACCAGACTTCGAACGTGTTGACGACCCGCTCGTACGGGCTGCCGGACGCGCCACCGGGGTGGATGTCGTTCGTCGTGAGGTTCAGCAGGTGGAAGATGATGAACGCGAAGATGATGACGCCGCCCCAGCGCAGCGTGAACGACGCGTAGGAGCGCTGGAAGCCGCGGCGGTTCTGGGTCGACCGGTAGCGCCGGCCGCCCACCGCACCGCGGGCCTTGCGGTCGCGGATCGTCAGCGTCACCGCCGAGTAGATGTGCGCGATGATCGCCGCGAGGAGCACGACGCGGACGATCCAGAGCGCGCCCTCGTACGGAAGGAGCGGCTCGCCCAGCGTCCGCAGGTGGTGCGCGTACTCGTCGAAGGCAACCTGGCCGCTGAAGACCTTGAGGTTGCCGTACATGTGCAGGAGCAGGTAGCCCACCATGATGAGGCCGGAGACCGCCATCAGCGCCTTCAGCGCCACGGTGGACCGCCTCGCGGTGACCCGCTTGGTCGTCTCGGTTGTCGCCACCCGATCACGATAGGACGAACGGATGCAGGTGCGCTAAGTCATACTGAGGCTCACTTTCATAGCCGTTGGCTATGGAACACTGGGAGGCGTGCAGATCCAGCAGCTCGCCTACTTCGTCGCCGTGGCCCGCACCCGGCACTTCACGCACGCCGCCGACGAGTGCGGCGTCTCGCAGCCGAGCCTGTCGAAGCAGATCCGCGTCCTGGAGAACTCGCTCGGCACCGCGCTGTTCGTCCGCGAGCGCGGCGCCGTGTCGCTGACCCCGGCCGGCGAGGCCCTGCTCCCCCATGCGCAGGAGATCCTGATCGAGGTCGACGAGGGCCTGCGCGCAGTGCGCGAGGTCTCCGGGCTGCAGCGCGGCCGCGTCCGGATCGGCGCCACGCCGTCGATGTGGGACGGGCTGATGTCGGGCACGCTCGCGGCGTTCCGCGCGGCCCACCCGGGCATCGAGCTCGAGGTCACCGAGGGCGGGTCGCGCACCCTCACCCGCGGCCTGGGACGCGGCGACCTCGACCTGGCGCTCGTGATCGTCCCGCTGCGCGCCGGCGACCCTGACCTGGTCGCGACCCCGCTGCTGCGCGAGCGGCTCGTGCTGGCGAGGCCGGCGGGGACGCCGTCACGCTTCGGCGACGACCCGATCGCGGTGGCCGATCTCGAGGGTGTGCCGCTGGTGACGTTCCGCGAGGGCTACGACCTGCGCGACACCACGACGAACGCGTGCCTCGACGCCGGCTTCGAGCCGACGCTCGCGATCGAGGGCGGCGAGATGGGAGCGGTGCTGCGGTTCGTCGAGGACGGGCTGGGGTACGCGGTGGTGCCGCCGATGGTCCTCGCGTCGCGTCCCGGGCTGCGGGGCACGCCGATCGAACGACCGCGGCTCACACGGACGATCGCGCTGGCGCACCGCCGTACGGAGGCCCTGCCGCTCGCGTCGCAGGCGTTCCGCCGGATGCTCGTCGAGCACCTCGGCGCCACCGCCGACGAGCCGGGCGGCCCCGAGGTCGACCGCGCCTGACGCGTCAGGCGCCGCGCTTCTTGTCCCAGCGCACCCACGCCCACGCCGCCGCGACGATTCCCGCCCCGACGAACGCAGCGCGTCCGACCGCGCCCGCGTCCTGGCGCTCCGGCGCACGTCCGACCGGCGTGATCGCCGCGGTCCCGGGTGACGGGACGGTCTCGACGCGCGGCACCACGGCCCGGTGCCGCGCCGCTCTCGAGGTCACCGCCCAGCCCGCGCCGTACACGATCAGCTGGGAGAAGTAGTAGATCCAGACCAGCATCGTCACCGCCACCGTGAAGGTCGCGAGAGCGCCGCCGGCGACGTTGCCCAGGACGAACGAGGCGAGCTGCTTGAGGATCTCGAAGCCGACCGCCGCGAGCAGCGCCCCCTGCCACAGCGAGCGGTTCGGCACGTCGGTCCCCGACAGGAGCTTGTACATGGTGAAGAACAGCAGAGCCCCGCTGGCCACGCCGAGCAGCACGCTCAGGACACCGATCCCGAGCTCCGCCACGCCGCTGCGGACGCCGACCAGATCGAGGAGGTCGCCGACGTACTGCGTGACCGCACCGGAGATGCTGACCGACAGGATCAGGACGACGCCGGTCAGGATCAGCACCGCCAGGTCCCGCAGCTTGCCGGGGACGAACCCGAACTCCCGCTGCTCCGGGACGTCGAACATCGTCGCGAGCACCGCCCGCATCCGCGAGATCCACCCCAGCCCGGTGTACAGCAGGAGCACGGAGCCGATCCCGATCACCGCGTCGCTCGAGCCGGCGATCTGCTCGATCGAGATCTGCCCCGTCGGCGGCGGGTCCTCGGTGGTGATGATGCCCGGGAAGACCTCGCTGACCGCGGTCGCCAGCGCGTCGTCGAGGTCGGGGAACCACTGGCTGACCTTGCCGATCAGGCCGAACGCGAGCGCGAGCAGCGGGAAGACCGACAGGAAGCCGAAGTAGGTGATCGCACCGGCCAGCAGCGTCCCCTTCACCGCACCGACGTACTGGACCATCCGGACGACGTGGTCGAGCAGCGGCCACCGACGCCGCTGGCGCTCGAACCACTCCTTCAGCCGTGCGATCAGGTCCCCCACCTCTTCCTCGCCGGTCGTACGGTCCGCCGGTCGCGCGTGTCGCGCGTGTCAGCCGAGCGTGAACTCCTGCGACGGGCTCCAGCCATCCGCATCATCGTGCCGGTACAGCGCGAAGGAGCGCACCTCGAAGTCGCACTCGAAGTCCGCGAGCGTCGCGTACGCGCGGTCGAGCGCCGCGTCGTCGAGGTGGTGGGCGACGGTGACGTGCGGGTGGTACGGGAACTCGAGCTGGCCGACCAGCAGTCCGTCGCGCACGTGCTTCGCGAGCACCTCCGTGCTGGAGATCCCCTCGCTGACCGCGACGAAGACCACGGGCGAGACCGGGCGGAACGTGCCCGTCCCCCGCAGCCGCATCGGGAACGGGTCGACCGCCCGCGCATCGTCGGCGAGCTTCTCGTAGACCTTCGGCAGATCGGTGTCCTCGACCTCGGTCGGCGGGAGCAGCGTCACGTGGCTGGGGATCCGCGCCGCCTCCGGGTCCCCGAAGTCGGCGCGGTGCGCCCGCAACTCGCTGCCCCAGGGTTCGGGGACGGGAATCGCGACGCCGATCGTGGGCATGCGGACACCCTAGCGGCAGATCGGCGGTCGCAGTCGAGGCCGCAACGCCGTACGACGCGTCTCGATCCGGAACCTCTCCGGTGGTCGAGGCGCGAGCGGAGCGAGCTCCCTCCGGTGGTCGAGGCGCGAGCGGCGCGAGCGATCGAGACCGAACCCGCCCCGATCAGCGGGCGCGGACGAATCCCACCCGGTCGTACGCCGCGTCGAGCGTGGCCTGCGAGACCTCGCGCGCACGCGCCGCACCCTCGCCGAGGATCCGGTCGAGCTCGGCCCGGTCGTCGAGCAGCTCCATCGTCGCCGCGCGCAGCGGGCCGACGAAGTCCGCCACGATCTCGCTCAGGTCGACCTTGAACGCGCCGTACCCCTGCCCGGCGTACTGCCCCGCGATCTCGTCGACCTTGCGGCCGGTGAGCGCGGAGTAGATCGTCAGCAGGTTCGAGACGCCGGGCTTCTCCTCGCGGTCGAAGCGCACCTCGGCCTCGGAGTCGGTCACCGCCGACCGGATCTTCTTCGCCGCGGACTTCGGATCGTCCAGCACGTCGACGATCCCCTTCGGCGACGACGCGGACTTGCTCATCTTGATCGTCGGGTCCTGGAGGTCCACGATCTTCGCGGTGTCGGCGATGATGATCGGCTCGGGCACGGTGAAGGTCTCGCCGAAGCGGCCGTTGAACCGTTGCGCGAGGTCGCGGGTGAGCTCGAGGTGCTGACGCTGGTCCTCGCCGACCGGCACGCCCTGGGTCTGGTAGAGCAGGATGTCCGACGCCATCAGCATCGGGTACGTCAGCAGCCCGACCGAGGCCTGGTTGAGGCCCCCCCTGGCCGCCTTGTCCTTGAACTGCGTCATCCGCTGCGCCTCGCCGAGGCCGGTGATGCAGTTCAGGACCCACGCGAGCTCCGCGTGCTCCGGGACATGGCTCTGCACGAACACCGAGGCCCGCTGCGGGTCGAGCCCGAGGGCCAGCAGCTGCGCGACCGAGCGGTACGTCCGCTCCCGCAGCGCGGCCGGGTCGTAGTCGACCGTGATCGCGTGCATGTCGACGACGCAGTAGAAGGCATCGTGGTCGTCCTGCAGGCGGATCCAGTGCTGCAGGGCACCCAGGTAGTTGCCGAAGTGGAACGAGTCGGCGGTCGGCTGGATGCCGGAGAACACACGGGGACGCGAGGACGGATCGGGCATGCTCCGATTCTGCCAGCAGGCTCCGCGCTCCGGTCCACCGGATTTGCCCGGGCGGGTGCGGCTCAGCCCTCGTCGAGCCCCAGCTCGGCCCGGCCCTCGTCACGCTCCAGGCGCAGCTGCGCGACCCTCCGACCGTCCTTCGCCGCCACCACGAGCCGGAACCCCTCGTACGTGACCACGTCGTCGACCTCCGGGATCCGCCCGAGCCGCGCCGTCACGTACCCGGCGACGGTCTCGTACGGGCCGTCGGGCAGCGCCACCCCGGTCTCGTCGGCGAAGTCCTCGATGTTCAGCAGACCCTCGACGACCATCGTGTTGCCGACGAACCCCGTCGCGGCCCGCTCCGCGGTGTCGTACTCGTCGCGGATGTCGCCGACGACCTCCTCCACGAGGTCCTCGAGCGTCACGATCCCGTCGGTGCCGCCGTACTCGTCGATCACGATCGCGAGGTGCACGCCCGCGCGACGCATGTCGGTCATCGCGGCCAGCACGTTGCGGGTCCCCGGGATCACGACGATGTCGCGGACCAGCTCACCCACCCGTACGGAGCGGCCCTGCATCGCGGGGTCGAACAGGTCGCGGACGTGGACGAACCCCTCGACCTCGTCGGCGGTGCCGCGGATCACCGGGTAGCGCGAGTGCGGCTGCTCGCGGGCCAGCTCGACCGCCTTGTAGACGGGCATCGAGGCGTCCATGAAGTCGACCTCGGTCCGCGGCAGCATGACCTCGCGGACGTGCCGGTCGCCGGCGGAGAAGACGTCGTCGACGATCCGCCGCTCCTCGTCCGAGAGCCCCTCGGTGGTCTGCACGAGACCGCGCAGCTCGACGTCGGTGATCTCCTCGCGGGCCGCGGACGGGTCGCCGCCGAGGATCCGGACGACGAAGTTCGTCGAGACCGACAGCAGCCAGATCACCGGCGTCGCGATCCGGGCCATCAGGTCGACGCCGGGCGCGAGCGCCATCGAGAACGCGACGGCGTGCTGCATCGCCAGGCGCTTCGCACTGAGCTCGGAGAAGACGATCGACAGGTACGAGATCAGGATCGTGATCCCGACCAGCGCGACCACGGACGCGACGCCGGGCGCCATCCCGGCGTCCTCGAGGACGGGGCTCAGGTCGCCCGCGAGCGTCGCTCCGCCGAAGGCCGCCGACAGGAATCCCGACAGGGTGACGCCGATCTGCACGGCGGACAGGAAACGGTTCGGGTCCGAGGCCAGCCGGGCCACCGTCGCACCGCGCTTGCCCCGGGTCGCGATCTCGGCGAGCTGCGAGTCACGGATCGAGACCAGGGCCATCTCCGCGGCCGCGAACACTCCACCGACGATGATGAACAGCCCGACCAGGGCCACGTTCCACAGGGTCTGGTCCACGCCGACAGCCTAGCCAGGCGCCGTAGTCCAGGATGGGGCCATGAGTGCGCACGAGAAGGCGGCCGACGGCGAGGTCACGACCTGGGCGGCTCCCGGCCGGGTGAACCTGATCGGCGAGCACCTCGACTACCTCGGCGGCCCGGTCCTGCCGATCGCGATCGACCGGCGCACGACCGTCAAGGTCCGCCGCCGTGACGACGGCCGCGTGCGGGTCTGGTCGGGGATAACGGAGAAGTCGGTCGAGTTCGGTGTCGACACCGCGCCGGGCGACGTCCAGGGCTGGGCGCGCTACGTCGCCGGCACGGTCTGGTCGCTCGCGCAGGCGGGGCACCGGGTCTCCGGCGCCGACCTCGTGATCGACTCCGACGTGCCGCTCGGCGCCGGCCTGTCGAGCTCGGCCGCGATCGAGTGCGGGGTCGCGGTCGCGCTGGCCGGGATGGAGGGGTGGTCGCTCGACCCGATCGAGACGGCGCTGCTGTGCCAGCGCGCCGAGAACGACTACGTCGGGGCGCCGACCGGCTCGATGGACCAGCTCGCGGCGATGTGCGGGCAGTCCGGCCACGCCCTACTGATCGAGACCGCTCCGACGCCGCCGACCGTCGAGGCGGTGCCGGCCCACTGGGTCGCCGACGGGTACGCGCTGGTCGTGATCGACACGCAGGCACGCCACAGCCTCGCCGACGGGGAGTACGGCAAGCGGCGGGCGCAGACCGAGGAGCTCACCGGTCTGCTGGATCTCGAGGTGCTGGCGACCGCGCCGCCGGACGCCGTGCTGAAGGTCGACGACCCGGTGCTCAAGGCGCGGCTGCGGCACGTGATCACCGAGACGCAGCGGGTGCGCTCGGCCGTACGGGCGCTGTCGTCGCGTGACTGGGCGCAGTTCGGCCAGCTGATGTCGGCGTCGCACGCGTCGCTGCGCGACGACTACGAGGTGAGTGCTCCGGAGCTGGACCTGGCGGTGGAGACCGCGCTGGAGAACGGCGCGCTCGGTGCGCGGATGACCGGCGGCGGGTTCGGCGGGAGCGCGATCGCGCTCGTCGACGCCGAGCGGGTCGAAGCGCTGACCGAAGCGGTGGTCGCGGCGTTCGCGCGGGTCGAGTTCACGGAGCCGCGGACGTTCGTGGTCGCGCCCGAGGACGGCGCCGGCCGCATCGGCTGAGCCGCTGCTGCGATGATGGCGCGGTGACCGTCGACGCTGCACCCGACACCGCCGGATCCGGCACGCCCGCTCCCGGCCAGGGCCCGCGCCGGATCGCCTATCAGGGTGAGCCCGGCGCGAACTCGCACATCGCCTGCGCCGACGCGTACCCGGACGCCGAGCCCGTCGCGTGCGCGTCGTTCGAGGACGCGTTCGCCGCCGTCAGCGACGGGAGCGCAGACCTGGCGATGATCCCGATCGACAACACGCTCGCGGGCCGCGTCGCGGACATCCACCACTTCCTGCCGACCAGCGGGCTGCACATCGTCGGCGAGTACTTCCTGCCGATCCACTTCGACCTGCTCGTCGTCCCGGGGACGGCCATCGACCAGGTCCGCGAGGTCCACAGCCACGTGCACGCGCTCGGGCAGTGCCGCAAGATCATCCGCGAGCACGGGTTCGTCCCGGTGATCTCCGGCGACACCGCCGGCGCCGCGCGCGAGGTCGCCGAGTGGGCGGACCCGACCAAGGCCGCGCTCGCGACGCCGCTGGCCGCGCAGACGTACGGGCTGGAGACGCTGGCGCGGCACGTCGAGGACGAGGACCACAACACGACGCGGTTCGTGGTGCTGTCGAGGACCCCGGATGTCCCGCCGGTGGGGATCGGGCCGACGGTGACGACGTTCATCTTCAACGTGCGCAACATCCCGGCGGCGCTCTACAAGGCGCTCGGCGGGTTCGCGACCAACGGCATCAACATGACCAAGCTCGAGAGCTACATGGTCGGGGGTGCGTTCGCGGCGACGATGTTCCTCGCGGAGGTCGACGGGCATCCGGACGAGCCGGCGCTCGCCCGGGCGCTCGAGGAGCTGGCGTTCTTCTCCACCGAGGTGCAGGTGATGGGCGTCTACCCAGCGCACCCGCACCGCGCCGAGAACCCCTGAGGGCGGGCGCTTCCCTCAGTGTCGAAGAACGTTGACACGGAGTGACCTCGATCTTCGACACTGACGCGGGCGTGCCGTACGGGAGCGCGCCGGGAACATGTGCGGCCGGTCCGCTGTTGAACCAGGCGAGAACGGACTTCCCGACACGATCGGAACGGATAGACATGGCAACGACCGCCCTGACCGCTGACAGCTTCATGGACACGATCTCCTCCGACGGGATCGTGCTGGTGGACTTCTGGGCCTCCTGGTGCGGCCCGTGCCGCCAGTTCGCGCCGGTCTTCGAGGCCGCGTCGGAGTCCCACGAGGACATCACGTTCACCAAGGTCGACACCGAGGCCGAGCAGGAGCTCGCCGGTGGCCTCCAGATCACCTCGATCCCGACGCTGATGGCGTTCCGCGACGGCATCCTGCTCTTCAACCAGCCCGGGGCGCTCCCCGCTACGGCGCTGGAGCAGGTGATCGACGCGGTACGCGAGGTCGACATGGACGAGGTGCGCGCCGAGGTCGCCAAGCAGCAGGCGGAGCAGTCCGAGAACGGTGACGCCCCGGCCTGAGGGGTCTCGATCGTCGCTTCGCTCCGCCTCGACCAGCGGGGGGAAGTCGCTCCGCCTCGAGCAGTGGCGGAACCGACAGAAGGGCGGGACACGATCACGTGTCCCGCCCTTGGTCGTGTCCGAGGCCCGACGTAATATTCCACCTGGAATAATCCGCACCGACCACACAGGACCGCCGATGGCCGCTCTCACCCCGCTCGCGATCTCGACGATCGCGCTGCTCGCGGAGCGGCCGATGCACCCGTACGAGATGCTCCAGCTGCTGATCGAGCGGCGCGACGACCGGCTGCTCAAGGTGCGCGCCGGCTCGCTCTACCACACGATCGAGCGTCTCGAGCGCGACCAGCTCGTCGAGGCGGTCGGCACCGAGCGGTCGGGCAACCGCCCGGAGCGCACCACGTACGCGATGACCGACGCAGGTCGCGACGCGCTCCGCAGCGCGGTCACCGACCTGCTTCGTACGCCCGTGAACGAGTACCCGCGCTTCCCGTTCGCGCTCAGCGAGGCGCACAACCTCCCGGCCGACGAGGTCATCACGCTGCTCGCCGAGCGCCGTGACGCCCTCGCAGCCGACGAGGCCGAGCTGGAGTCCGTGATCGTGCGCGCCCACGAGCGCGGCGTCCACGAGGCCTACTGGTTCGTCGCCGACTACCTGCTCACCGTCCACCGCGCCGAGCTCGCCTGGATCGACCGGCTGCTCGACCGCCTCCGTACGAAGGACCTCGCATGGCCGCACCCGCAGTGACCGACGCCGAGACCCGCAGCCCGTGGCCGGCGCTGTGGGCGCTCGTGATCGGGTTCTTCATGATCCTGGTCGACACCACGATCGTGACGGTCGCGATGCCGGCGATCATGGAGTCGTTCGACGCCGACGTGTCGACGGTCGTGTGGGTCACCTCCGCGTACCTGCTCGCGTACGCCGTCCCGCTGCTGGTCACGGGACGGCTGGGCGACCGGGTCGGACCGAAGCGGGTGTACCTGACCGGGCTCGCGCTGTTCACCGCCGCGTCGCTGTGGTGCGGGCTGACCGGGACGATCGAGATGCTGATCGCCGCCCGGGTCGTGCAGGGGCTCGGCGCGTCGATGATGACGCCGCAGACGATGTCCGTCATCACCCGGACGTTCCCCGCGGACCAGCGCGGACGCGCGATGAGCCTGTGGGGCGCCGTGTCCGGCGTCGCGATGCTCGTCGGCCCGATCGCGGGTGGGCTGCTCGTCGACGGGCTGGGGTGGGAGTGGATCTTCTTCGTGAACGTCCCGGTCGGGATCGTCGGCTTCGTGCTGGCGATGCGGCTCGTCCCCGCGCTCCCGACGCTGTCGCACCGCTTCGACCTGCTCGGCGTCGCGCTCAGTGCCGTCGGGATGTTCCTGCTGGTCTTCGGGATCCAGGAGGGCGAGACGTACGAGTGGGGGACGATCACCGGGTTCGTGACGGTGTGGGGTCTGATCGCGACCGGCGTGGTCGTCCTCGGGATCTTCGTGGTCTGGCAGCGGGTCAACCGCGCGGAGCCGCTGGTGCCGCTCAGCCTGTTCCGGGACCGCAACTTCTCGCTGTCGGCGGTGGCGATCGCGACGATCGGCTTCGGCATCACGGCGATGTCCTTCCCGGTGATGCTGTGGGCCCAGGTGGCGCGCGGCTACACCCCGACCCAGGCCGGGATGCTGCTGATCCCGATGGCCGTGCTCGCGTCGGTGCTCGCGCCGTGGGTCGGCGGGCTGGCCGACCGGATGCACCCGCGCATCCTGTCCGGCATCGGGATCGGGTCGTTCATCGTGGCGCTGGTGTGGCTGGGGATGACGCTGAGCGCCGACGTCCCGGTCTGGCAGATCCTGCTTCCGATCTCGCTGCTCGGAGTCGCGAACGGCTTCATGTGGGGTCCGACGACCTCCACCGCGACGCGCAACCTGCCGATGGACAAGGCCGGCGCCGGCTCCGGGATCTACAACACGATGCGTCAGGTCGGCGCCGTGTTCGGCAGTGCGGCGATCGCGGCCATCATGACCGCGCGGCTCGCGGTCGAGGTGCCCGGAAGCGGCGACGTCTCCCCCGCGGAGATGGGGTCTGCCGGCGGCTCGCTCCCGGCGCAGGCGGTCGAGGGGTTCAGCTCGGCGATGGGCCAGTCGCTGCTGCTCCCGGCCGCGGTGCTCGTGATCGGGCTGGTCGCGGTGCTCTGCTACGCCCGTCCGACGCAGCTGCGCCCGGGCCGCCGCCGCGAGGTCGCAACGGCGCCCGCTGCCGCGGCGGACTGACGCCGTACCCTGTCGGTCATGTCCGAGGTGCCGACGTACGTCCTGACCCTGACCTGCCCCGACCGCCCGGGGCTGGTCCACGCGATCTCGTCCTGGGTGGTCGAGCAGGGCGGCAACATCCTGGACGCACAGCAGTTCACCGACGCCGACGGCGGTCGCTTCTTCCTGCGGGTGCACGTCGAGCCGACCAGCGGCGAGGCGTACGACACCGAGCGGCTGCGGGCCGCGTTCGCGCCGGTCGCGGAGCAGCACGCGATGACCTGGAGCCTCGTGGTCGCGGAGGCCCCGTGCCGCACGCTCGTGCTGGTCTCGAAGGAGGGTCACTGCCTGAACGACCTGCTGTTCCGGCAGAGCATCGGTGCCCTCAACATCGAGATCGCCGCCGTCGTCTCCAACCACACGGTGCTGGAGCGCATGGCCGCCTCGTACGACGTGCCGTTCCACCACGTGCCCGTGACCAAGGAGACGAAGGCGGACGCGGAGGCTGAGATGCTCCGGCTCGTCGACGAGCTCGACGTCGACCTCGTCGTGCTCGCGCGCTACATGCAGATCCTGTCCGACGACGCGTGCCGTGCGCTCGAGGGCCGCGCGATCAACATCCACCACAGCTTCCTGCCGAGCTTCAAGGGCGCCCGCCCGTACCACCAGGCGCACGACCGCGGCGTGAAGCTGATCGGCGCGACCGCGCACTACGTGACCGCGGACCTCGACGAGGGGCCGATCATCGAGCAGGACGTGACGCGGGTCGGGCACCAGATGGGCCCGAGCGCGCTCGTCCAGGCGGGGCGCGACGTCGAGACGCGGGTGCTCTCGCGCGCGGTCGGCCTGCACGCCGAGCAGCGCGTGCTGCTCAACGGCGCCCGTACGGTCGTCTTCCCCTGACCCTTCCGACCACGATTCGTCGAGTTCCGGCGCCAATCGCAGGCACGGATCCGACCGGAAGTCGACGAATCGCGGTCGGGTCAGGACTCGGGCGCGTCGACGGGCCAGTAGCGCACGAGCGCGTGGGCTTGGGTGAAGAAGCTGCCTTCTTCCTCGGGCACCACGCGATGGATCACCTCGAGCCGGTACGCGCCCGGTTCTGGTGCCGGGTGCGAGGTGAGCAGGCAGTGGTCGAGCGAGGTGCGGACCTCGACGTCGACACCGTCGGACGTGACATCCGCCGACGCCCGCTCCCACCCGGCGAGGTCGGGCGAGTCGGGCGGCTCACCCGACCACAGCTCGAGCGCGACGCTCAGCCGGCGGTTGGAGCCGGCAACCGGGCAGTACGCACCGCTGCGGAAGAACCGCACGCGGTCGGCGACGCCGAGCAACAAGGCCTCCTTCGCGTCGGCATCTGCCGTGCCCGTGCCGAGGTAGGCCCACCACAGGTAGCCCTCCACGTAGGCGTCGTCGACGACCGACCGATGCACGAGCTTCGGACTGTCCATGGTGCTTCTTCCTGTGTTCCACCACTGCGGCACCGAGCCCGGATCCGGCGTCGGGAGTGCCAGGGGCTTGGCATCCTCCGCCGCCAGTGGGCGCGGTTCACTGACAGATCGGCCCAACACGATCGTCGGACGAAGACACACGCTGATCTGGTCGGAACCGGATCGATTCCTGATGGTGACCTCGTCGCCCGACGCCGCAATCGGAATCCAGGTCACGGCCGAGACACCCGACAACGGATCCTCATGCAAACCCAAGGCAACGACCCCCCGCTCACCGATAGGCGGTGCCCCCGTCGGGTACACGTCGACCCAGCCCGTGGCATCACCGGTCGCATCGGAGGCCCACACCGCGATCTCTGCTCCCCCGATCTCGTTCACGCCAAGGGACTCGCGCAAGCTCAATGATCTGGTCTCCCGGTCACCCACGTCCACGCAGATCGACCGTGTCTGCGGCGTCGACGTGAGGATCCCCGCGCCAGTTCCGTCACCCGACACGTACCCCGTCACCGTGACGACGACGCGCGCTTGCTCGCTCCCGACCAGGTCGATCGCCAGATGCCCCGAACTGTTCAACCGCATGATCGAGGAGGACGCCTCCGACGAGCTGCTTGCCCGGTACGCGATCGCCCCCGGCTCCGTGGGCGTCCGTGGCGCTGCATCGCCACCTCTCCCGAAGTACACGACTCCATCTCCTGCCGAATCCACGCTGACACGTCCGAGAACAGCGAGCGTCCCCGCCGGTATCCCAAACCTCCTCGTGACGATCAGCTCGCCGGAGGCGTTGGCTTCGAGAGCCATGCCGGGAAAGGCGACAGGATTCTGGAGGAGAACAATCCGTCCACGATCGATCTCGGCGGTCCCCTCAGAGGCATGAAAGGCGAGCGCGTCAATCCTGGCGTGGGTCGAACCGATCGAGTTTCCCACCTGAAATCGGCCGTCCGCGTCCAACGGGACGGTCACGGATTGCGGCGCCGGCAAGCGGCCCACGCCGTACTGCGAAACGGTGATCTGATCGTCCTGGGGTCCGACCACGATGCCGTCACCGTCGGTCGTCGCCGATCGCACGGTGATCAGCACCGTTACCGCATCGACCCCACGTGCGGGAATGCCTCCGATGCCTGAGGCCTGGACCTGCCGTCGGCTCCCCTCGAGCGGCTGCGTGTCAACCTCGGTATCGAGCAGCGTGACGGCAGGAATCGGTTTGACCACTCGCTCTTGGTTCACGCGCCTCCTTCGGCGGCGCTGGCAGTGGCTGCCCGCGTCCGGGGCGCGCCAGTCTTCTCGACTGGATCAACGCTGTCAACGTGCGTTCGCCTCGGCTCCGCCCAGGATTCGGGCGATCCGAGGAGAGATCAGCACCGTCATTCTTCCCCGGATTGCCCACATCGCGGTCGGGCGGGTCAGTACGCGAGGGACAGCGACAGGCGCTCGCTGCGGTAGAGCACCGCGGAGGCGACGAGGATCCCCAGGCCGGCCAGGCTGAGCAGCACGCCGACCCACGCGGTCGAGAGGTACCCGAACCCGGCCGCGATCGCCGCACCACCGAGTGCGGCCCCGAGCGCGTTCGCGGCGTTGAGAGCGGAGTGGTTCAGCGCGGCGCCGAGCATCTTCGCGCTCCCGGCGACCTGCATCAGCCGCATCTGGAGCAGCAGACCGAGCGCCGACGCAGCCGTCGACAGCAGGAAGACCCCGGCGAACATCAGCGCGCCGTGCTGCGCGGTCCACGAGAAGATCGCCAGCAGCACCGCCATCGTCGTCAGCATCGCGACCAGCCACGCGAACAGCGCGTGGTCAGCGAGCCGCCCGCCGATCGCAGTCCCGGCGATCGACCCGAGCCCGAACGCGAGCAGCGCCACCGGAACGTACGCCTCGGCGAGGCCGGTCACGTCCGTGGTGATCGGCGCGATGTAGCTGTAGACGGCGAACAGGCCGCCGAACCCGACCGCACCCACGCCCGCGGTCAGCAGCACCTGCGGCTTGCGCAGGGCGCGCAGCTCGCGCCGTACGGTCGCCGACGTGTCGCGCTGGTGCTGCGGCACGAACGCGCCGATCATCCCGATCGTCACGACGGCGAGCGCGACGACGACCCAGTACGCCGAGCGCCAGCCCATCGCCTGCCCGAGCCAGGTGCTCGCCGGGACACCGGCGAGGTTGGCTGCGGACAGCCCCATCATCACCGACGCGACCGCGCGTCCGCGTCGCTCCGGCGCGACCATCGACGCGGCGATCAGGGACGCGACGCCGAAGTACGCGCCGTGCGGGAGGCCGGCGACGAACCGGGCCAGCACCAGCGTCTCGTACGTGGGGGCGATCGCGGTGAGCAGGTTCCCGAACGCGACGGCGGCGATCAGGCCGATCGCGAGCGCGTGCTTCGGCAGCCGCGCGGTCAGCGACACGATCACGGGGGCGCCGACGACGACGCCGACCGCGTACGCGGAGATCAGGTGCCCCGCACTCGGGATCGAGACACCGGCCGCGTCGGCGATCTGCGGCAGCAGGCCCATCGTCACGTACTCGGTCGTGCCGATGGCGAAGCCGCCCAGCGCCAGCGCGAGCAGGGCGAGAGTGAGGTGGGCGGGACGGTCGTCGCGCCGCTCCCGCAGGATGCGAGGCAGGCGTACGGTCCGGTGGCGAAGCTGCGAATCGGTCACCAGAACCACAATAAGTTTGGCTGCACGACAATTCCCGGCCGAGCGGGGTGACCTCACTCACCCGCGTGTCACCGCGCGAATCCCCTCGAATGCGGACAAGATCGTCGGTGGTGACCCATCACGAACCGGGGGGAACGATGACACCGAAGATGAGCGCCCGCCTGGGCGCGGAGATGCTCGGCAGCTTCTGGCTGGTCTTCGGCGGCTGCGGCACAGCCGTCCTGGGCGCGTACTTCCTCGCACCCGACAACGAAGCGGTCAACCTCGGCGTCGGGCACCTCGGCGTCTCGATCGCGTTCGGCCTCACGGTCCTGACCGGGATCTACGCGCTCGGCGCGGTCTCCGGCGGGCACTTCAACCCAGCAGTGACGTTCGGGCTCGCGCTCGGCAAGCGGTTCCCCTGGAAGGACGTCGTCCCCTACTGGATCGTGCAGATCATCGGCGCCACGATCGGCGGCGCCGTCCTGCTCGTCGTCGCCAACGGCATCCCGGGATTCTCGGCATCCGAGTCGGGCTTCGCCACCAACGGGTACGACGACCTCTCCCCCGGCGGCTACTCGCTGCTCGCCTGCGCCGTGATCGAGGTCGTGCTGACCGCGATGTTCCTGTACGTGATCCTCGGCGCGACCGACGCCCGGGCGCCGATCGGATTCGCGGGTGTCGCGATCGGTCTCGCGCTCACCCTCATCCACCTCATCTCGATCCCGGTCACGAACACCTCGGTGAACCCGGCCCGCTCCCTCGGCGTCGCGTGGTTCGCCGGCTCCGACGCGTTGTCGCAGGTCTGGTTGTTCCTGCTCGCACCACTCGTCGGCGGAGCGATCGCCGGCCTGACGTACGCGCTGGTGACCGGCGTCGATCGCGAAGGCGTCGAGGTCACCGGCGACGTCGAGGCTGAGTAGCGGGCACGCTCGCGGTGTGACCCGCGACTCTGCAGGACGGGCGGTGTTGCTAGCGTCGGCGACACCGTGTACCACGCGTACGCCCCGTCCTTCTGAGGAGATGTCGTGAGCGCAACACCCGTGAAGGTGGCCGTCACCGGCGCCGCCGGTCAGATCGGCTACAGCCTGCTCTTCCGGATCGCCGCCGGCGATCTGCTCGGCCCGGACACGCCCGTCCAGCTGCGGCTGCTCGAGATCACCCCCGCGCTGAAGGCGCTCGAGGGTGTCGTGATGGAGCTCGACGACTGCGCGTTCGGCCTGCTCGACTCGGTCGAGATCGGCGACGACCCGAATCACATCTTCGACGGCGCCAACCTCGCGCTCCTCGTCGGCGCGCGCCCCCGTACGAAGGGCATGGAGCGCGGCGACCTGCTCGAGGCCAACGGCGCGATCTTCACCGCGCAGGGCAAGGCGCTCAACGACAACGCGGCCGACGACATCCGGATCGGCGTCACCGGCAACCCGGCCAACACCAACGCGCTGATCGCGAAGACCAACGCGCCCGACATCCCGGCCGAGCGCTTCTCCGCGCTGACCCGCCTTGATCACAACCGCGCGCTGTCGCAGCTCGCCGCGAAGACCGGCGCGAAGGTCACCGACATCTCCAAGATGACGATCTGGGGCAACCACTCCGCGACCCAGTACCCGGACGTCTTCCACGCCGAGATCGCCGGCCGCAACGCCGCCGAAGTCGTCGACGACCAGGCCTGGATCGAGAACGACTTCATCCCGACCGTCGCCAAGCGCGGCGCGGCGATCATCGAGGCGCGCGGCGCGTCGTCGGCGGCCTCCGCCGCGTCGGCGACGATCGACGCCGCCCGGGACTGGCTGCTCGGCTCGCCCGAAGGCGACTGGGTATCGATGGCGGTCTCGTCGGACGGCTCCTACGGGGTCCCCGAGGGCCTGATCTCGTCGTTCCCGGTGACCACCAAGGGCGGCGACTGGGAGATCGTCCAGGGTCTGGAGATCGACGACTTCTCGCGCACCAAGATCGACGCCAGCGTCGCCGAGCTCGCCGAGGAGCGCGACGCCGTCACCAAGCTCGGCCTGATCTGACGCACCCGCCGCTGGTCGAGGCATCCCTACCGCTGGTCGAGGCGCGAGCGGAGCGAGACCCTACCGCTGGTCGAGGCGCGAGCGAAGCGAGACCCTACCGCTGGTCGAGGCGCGAGCGAAGCGAGACCCTACCGCTGGTCGAGGCGCGAGCGAAGCGAGTGATCGAGACCAGGGGTCTCGATCGGGCTCGTTCCTCGCCCGCCTCGACCAGCGGATTGGCTGAGCCCGCCTCGACCAGCGGTCGGGTCAGTCGTCGTCGCGCAGGGACTGGACGCCGGCCTTGACCAGCAGGAACGGCACCACCAGCGTCGCGAGCGCCGCGACGAGCCAGACGATCAGCGCGGCCAGGATCCAGGTCCCCGCTCCGCTGATCTCGATCCCGTCGGACAGGAGCGACGCGACGATCAGCGCCGCGAGCGTCGAGATGATGCCGACGCCACCGACGAACGCGTTCGCGTTCTTCACCGCGACCTTGAGAATGAACGGCGACAGGATCGCCTGAGCGATCGCGAAGATCACCACGGCGACGACGAAGCCCCCGGCCGACACCGTCATGTCGTCCAACAGCGACCCGGCGATCAAGATCCCGATCGCAGCGCCGATCAGGGAGATGCCGATGTTCCAGAGCATCCGAATCATGTCCGGAGCCTAGCGCCAACTCACCCCTCGTGAGGCCGTCCGGGCGGCGACGCGCCGTACGGCCGGGTGAGGTGCCTGCGTGTGCTCCGTCAGGCGAACAGCCCCGGCGGCACGATGATCGCCAGGGTGACCAGCGCGGTCCCGAGCAGCGCCATCCACACGGTGTCGAACACACGACCCCGCACCCGCAGCAGCCCGGCGGCCGGATCGGGCAGCACCGCTCGTACGACCGCGCCGAACACCAGCGACGCGCCGATCGCCGCGATGCCGAACCGCCACGCCCCCACGCCGACCATCACCATGCCGACGCCGAGGACGGCGACCAGGGCGACGAAGACCTGGCTACCGCGTTCCTTGAGCTGCCCCTCGGCTCTCATGCGTCGGCGGCTGCCCGCTCCGCGGCCTCGACGACGTTCTGCAGCAGCATCGCGCGCGTCATCGGCCCGACACCACCGGGGTTCGGGGAGACCCACCCCGCCACGTCCATGACGTCCGGGGCGAGGTCGCCGGCGATCTTGCCGTCCGCGTCGCGGCTGACGCCGACGTCGAGCAGCGCGGCGCCGGGCTTGACCATGTCGGCGGTGATGATCGACGGCACCCCGGCCGCGGCGACGACGATGTCCGCGCGGCTGACCTCCGCGGCCAGGTCACGGGTGCCGGTGTGGCACAGCGTGACGGTGGCGTTCTCCGTACGGCGGGTCAGCAGCAGGCCGAGGGGGCGGCCCACGGTGACGCCGCGACCGACGACCACGACGTTCGCGCCCGCGATCTCGACGTCGTTGCGGCGCAGCAGCTCGACGATCCCGCGCGGCGTGCACGGCAGCGGAGCCGGCCGGCCGAGCACGAGCCAGCCGAGGTTCGTCGGTTGGAGGCCGTCCGCGTCCTTGGTCGGGTCGATCGCGCCGATCACGGCGTTCTCGTCGATCGACTTCGGCAGCGGGAGCTGGACGATGTAGCCGGTGCAGGCGGGGTCGGCATTCAGCTCGGCGAGGTGGTCGAGGACCTCGGCCTGCGTCGCCGTCGCCGGCAGGTCGACCCGGATCGACTCGATCCCCACCTGTGCGCAGTCGCGGTGCTTGCCGTTGACGTAGATCTGGCTGCCCGGGTCCTCACCGACCAGCACGGTGCCGAGGCCCGGCGTCACGCCGCGCTCCTTCAGCGCGGCGACCCGCTCGGCCAGCTCGGACTTGATCGCGGCGGCAGCCGCCTTCCCGTCGAGGATCTGCGCAGTCACGGTCGCCAGTCTCGCATGCGAGGATGCGCCCATGTCTGCCAGCCTCGGAACCCTCGACCTCGTCCCGGCCGCCGAACGCCCGGACCTGCTCGCGCCGCCCGTCGCGGGTGCGCTCGCCGGTCTGTCGGCGGACGACGCCGCCACGGTCCTGGTCTGCGAGATCGACCCGGACCTCGCCGACACCGCGGCGCTCACCGACGCGTACGACCTGCCGCTGGAGGTGTCCGCGAACTGCATCGTCGTGCTCGGCAAGCGCGCCGGCGAGGAGCGTACGGCCGGGTGTGTGATCCCCGCGGACGCGCGGCTCGACGTCAACGGCGTCGTACGCAAGCGGCTCGACGTGCGCAAGTGCTCGTTCGCGCCGCGGGAGTGGGCCACGGAGCACACGGCGATGGAGTACGGGGGGATCACGCCGGTCGGGCTGCCCGGCGCGTGGCCGCTGCTGATCGACGAGCGGGTCGCGCAGCTGGACCAGGCGATCATCGGGTCCGGGCTGCGCCGCTCCAAGCTCGTGCTGCCCGGCCGCGTGCTCGCCGCACTCCCGGGCGCCCAGGTGCTCCCGCTCGCGACCGCCTGACCCCCCCGGCCCCGGGCTCGGGCGGCAAGGCAGCGTCTACGGTGGCCCTGCGTACGGGCGCGGCTGGACGCTGTCCTACCGTCGGCGGAACGCGACCGCGAGCGGTAGGACAGCGTCCACGGAGCGGGGCCGCCCGGGACGCGGTTGCTCAGCCGCCGAGGGACTGCAGTGCGGCGTTCCAGGTGGCCGACGGGCGCATCGCGGCATCGGCCTTGGCGACGTCGACGCGGTAGTAGCCGCCGAGGTCCACCGGCTTGCCCTGGACCGCGACCAGCTCGTCGACGATCGTCTGCTCCTGCTCGCGCAGCGTCGCCGCGAGCGGGGCGAAGGCCGCGGCGAGCTCCGCGTCGTCGGTCTGCGCCGCCAGCTCCTCGGCCCAGAACAGCGACAGGTAGAAGTGGCTGCCGCGGTTGTCGATCCCGCCGAGGCGACGCGTCGGCGACTTGTCCTCGTCGAGGAACGTGCCGTTGGCCCGGTCGAGCGCAGCCGCGAGGACCTTCGCCCGGGCGTTGCCGGTCGCCTCTCCGTACTGCTCGAGGCTGACCGCCAGGGCGAGGAACTCGCCGAGGCTGTCCCAGCGCAGGTAGTCCTCCTTGACCATCTGCTGCACGTGCTTCGGGGCCGAGCCGCCGGCACCGGTCTCGAACAGCCCGCCGCCGTTGATCAGCGGCACCACCGACAGCATCTTCGCGCTGGTCCCGAGCTCGAGGATCGGGAACAGGTCGGTGAGGTAGTCGCGCAGCACGTTGCCGGTCACCGAGATGGTGTCCTCGCCGCGACGGATCCGCTCCAGGGAGTACGCGGTGGCATCGACCGGCGCCAGGATCTCGATCGTGAGGCCGTCGGTGTCGTGCTCGCCGAGGTACGCCCGGACCTTCGCGATCAGGTTCGCGTCGTGGGCGCGGGTCTCGTCCAGCCAGAACACCGCGGGGTCGCCGGTCGCGCGGGCGCGGGTGACGGCGAGCTTGACCCAGTCGCGGATCGCAACGTCCTTCGTCTGGCACATCCGCCAGATGTCACCGGCGGCGACCTCGTGGGAGAATACCTCGTCGCCGGCCGACGTGACGACGCGGACCACGCCGTCGGACTGGATCTGGAACGTCTTGTCGTGGCTGCCGTACTCCTCGGCCTTCTTCGCCATGAGACCGACGTTCGGGACCGAGCCCATGGTCGACGGGTCGTACGCGCCGTGGGCCTTGCAGTCGTCGATCACGGCCTGGTAGACGCCGGCGTAGCTGGAGTCCGGGATCACCGCGAGGGTGTCGGCCTCCTCGCCGTCCGGGCCCCACATGTGGCCCGAGGTGCGGATCATGGCCGGCATCGAGGCGTCGACGATGACGTCGCTGGGGACGTGCAGGTTGGTGATGCCACGGTCGGAGTCGACCATCGCGAGCTCCGGGCCGGACGCGATCTCGGCCTCGAACGACGCCTTGATGGCGTCGCCGTCGGGGAGCTTCGCGAGACCGGCGAGGATCCCGCCCAGGCCGTCGTCCGGAGTCAGACCGGCGGCGGCCAGCGTCTCGCCGTACGTCGCGAAGGTCTGCGGGAAGAACGCCCGGACCGCGCGGCCGAAGATGATCGGGTCGGAGACCTTCATCATCGTGGCCTTGAGGTGCAGCGAGAACAGCACGCCCAGGTCCTGCGCGCGCGCCACCTGGTCGGCGAGGAACGCGTCGAGCGCGGCCGTGCGCATCACCGTGGCGTCGACGACCTCGTCGGCGACGACCGGCACCGACTCCTTGAGCACCGTGGTGGTGCCGTCGGCGGCGACGTGCTCGATCTTCAGCGTGTCGTCCGCTGCGATCACGGCCGACTTCTCGTTGGAGCGGAAGTCGTCGACGCCCATCGTCGCGACCTCGGTCTTGGAGTCGGAGCTCCAGGCGCCCATGCGGTGCGGGTACTTGCGGGCGTACCCCTTCACCGACGCGGGCGCACGGCGGTCGGAGTTGCCTTGGCGCAGCACCGGGTTGACCGCGCTGCCCTTGACCTTGTCGTAGCGGGCGCGGACGTCCTTCGCCTCGTCGGTGCTCGCGTCGTCGGGGTAGTCCGGGATCGCGAAGCCCTGCTGCTGCAGCTCGGCGATCGCGGCCTTGAGCTGCGGGATCGAGGCCGAGATGTTCGGCAGCTTGATGACGTTGGCCTCGGGCCGCTCCACGAGCTCGCCGAGCTCGCCGAGGGCGTCGGGGACCTGCTGCTCGGCGGGCAGCACGTCGTCGAACTGCGCCAGGATGCGACCGGCCAGCGAGATGTCGGCGGTCGCGACGTCGATCCCGGCGGTCGCGGCGTAGGCGCGGATCACCGGCAGGAACGAGTGCGTCGCCAGAGCCGGAGCCTCGTCGGTGTAGGTGTAGATGATGGTGGAGTCGCTCACGGATCGCCCTTCGACTGCGTGAAGTTCTGTCGATATCAAGATATCTCGGACCGGGACCGAGGGTGAGGCCGCCCCGCGGGGCGGCCCCGCGGCTCAGTGGAAGAAGTGCCGGGTCCCGGTCGTGTACATCGTGATGCCCGCGGCCTCGGCCGCCTCGATCACGGCCTCGTCTCGTACCGATCCCCCGGGCTGGACGACGGCGCGGACGCCGGCGTCGATCAGCACCTGGAGACCGTCGGGAAACGGGAAGAACGCGTCCGACGCGGCCACCGCACCCGCGGCCCGCTCGGCGCCCGCTCGCTCGACGGCCAGGCGGCAGGAGTCGACCCGGTTGACCTGACCCATCCCGACGCCGACCGCGGCCTCGTCGTTCGCCAGCAGGATCGCGTTCGACTTCACCGAGCGGCACGCCGTCCACGCGAACGCGAGATCGGCGAGCGTGCGCTCGTCGGCCGGCTCGCCCGACACCAGCGTCCAGGAAGCGGGGTCGTCCCCGTCGGCGTCGACGTGGTCGGTGCGCTGGACCAGCAGCCCGCCGGAGACCGGACGCATCTCGATCCCGCCGCCGTGCGGGTCGGCGTCGCAGATCAGCACACGGATGTTCTTCTTGCGGGTGAGGATCTCCACGGCGCGCGGCTCGTACTCCGGCGCGACGATCACCTCGGTGAACACCTCGGCGACCTGGTCGGCCATCGCGGCCGTGACCGTACGGTTCGCCGCGATCACGCCGCCGAACGCCGAGACCGGGTCGGTGGCGTGCGCCTTCGCGTGCGCGACCGCGATGTCGTCGGCGACCGCGATGCCGCACGGGTTTGCGTGCTTGATCACCGCGACCGCGGGCCGGTCGAAGTCCGCAGCGGCACGACGGGCCGCGTCGGCGTCGACGTAGTTGTTGTACGACATCTCCTTGCCGTGCAGCTGGCGCGCGGACGCGATCCCGGGGCGGGAGCCGTGGTAGAGCGCAGCCGCCTGGTGCGGGTTCTCGCCGTACCGCAGCACCGTCGAGAGCGCCCAGTCCCCGCCGACCCACGCCGGGAACTGCTGCGCGGGCTGCGGTGCGTGCACGCTCTCGAACCAGCTGGCGACCGCGATGTCGTACGTCGCGGTGTGCGCGAACGCCTCGGCGGCGAGCCGCTTGCGCTGCTCGAGGGTGAACCCGCCGCTGCGCGCGACGTCGATCAGCGCCTCGTACCGGGTCGGACTGACCACGACGGCGACCGAGGCGTGGTTCTTCGCGGCGGCGCGGACCATCGACGGCCCGCCGATGTCGATCTGCTCCACGACGTCGTCCGGGGCCGCGCCGGAGGCCACCGTCTCGCGGAAGGGGTACAGATTGACGACGACCAGGTCGAACGCCTCGATCCCGAGGTCGGCGAGCTGCTGCCGATGGCTGTCGAGCCGCTGGTCCGCCAGGATCCCGGCGTGGACCCGGGGGTGCAGCGTCTTCACCCGACCGTCGAGCGTCTCGGGGAACCCCGTGAGCTCCTCGACCTTCGTCACGGCGACCCCGGCCTCCGCGATCCGGGCCGCGGTCGACCCGGTCGAGACGAGCTCGACCCCCGCGTCGGACAGCGCCGTCGCCAGGTCGGCGAGGCCCGTCTTGTCGTACACCGAGATCAGGGCCCGCTTCAGGGGGCGACGATCCTCGCTCATCCGATCGTGACCTTTCTTCCGTCGATGGTCCAGCCGCGCCCGACCATCGCGCCGACGACGTCGACGAGCTGTCGACGCTCGGCCTGCTTGATGCGTTCGGTCAGGGTCTCCTCGGTGTCGTCGTCGGCGACCTCGACGGCCACCTGCGCGACGATCGGACCCGTGTCGACGCCGGCGTCGACGAAGAACAGCGTCGCGCCGGCGACCTTCACGCCGTACTCGAGCGCGTCACGGGGACCGTGGATCCCGGCGAAGCTCGGCAGCAGCGAGTTGTGCGTGTTGACGTAGCGGTCGGTGAACTCCTCCAGGAAGGTCGGACCGACCAGCTTGAGGAACCCGGCCGAGATCACCAGGTCCGGCTCGTACGCAGCGACGGCCGCGGTCAGCGCGGAGTCCCACGCCGCCCGGTCCGGGTGGTCCGAGACACGCTCGACGAACGTCGCGACCCCCGCCGCCTCGGCGCGCTCCACGCCGTACGTCCCGTGCCGGTCGGCTCCGACCGCCAGCACCTGGGCGCCGTACGCGGGGTCGCCGCAGGCGTCCAGGAGCGCCTGCAGGTTGCTCCCCGATCCGGAGACCAGCACCACCAGACGCGCCGGACGGTCACCCGTCGGAGGCGTCGTCCGGGCGACCGACTCGCTCGCCGGACTCTCTCCCGGCGTCGGAGCCGCCGTCGGCTGCGGGTCCGGTGCGGTCGTCCCGCCTGGGCTCGACTGCGGCGTCGTGTCCTCCACGCGGCCCACGATAGTGGCCGAACGCCCCACCGAGCGCGCCGCCCACCGCCAGCACCCCGATCGCCAGGGACCCGGCGAGCAGCAGGTCCGGGCCCGTGTCCGCGAGCCGTCCCGGTCCGACCGCGCCGCCGGACAGGGTGGTCGCCGCCGCCACCAGCGTGCCGGCGAAGGCCCCGGCGCCGGCGCCGACAGCGAGCGCTCCCATCGGGTCGGTCGGGTGACGCCGGGCCGCGAGGAATCCCGCCAGCGCCCCGGCGAGCAGCGGGAGACACCCGAGGACGACGAACCAGCCCGGGCGCTCCCCCTCGGCCGGGATCCAGGCCAGGACCGGCAGCGCGGGCAGCGGCCCGAGCGTCGAGGCGCCGAGGGTGACCGACGTGCCCGAGCCCGCGGCGAAACCCGGGCCCAGCAGCATCGCGACGGCCCACAGGACGAGATTCGGGAGCACGGCCGCGCACACCACCAGCAGTCCGGCGCCACCCAGGGCTCCGGGCGACAGCCCGTCCCAGAGCGCCACCGCCGCGTCGAGGTTGACGACGAGACCACCGACCACGACGAGCAGCCCGCACAGCACCAGGGCGCCGGCACCGATCACGCCGCCCCGGACGGCCGACCGTGCCGAGGCCGGGAGCGCGGCGGCCCACCGGCCCGCCACCCCGGTCGCGAGCGCCGCCCCCGCCGTACCGCACACCAGGCCCACGAGCCCGCCCGCGACCGCGGCGCGCAGCGGATCCACGTGGGCCGGGCCCGTCGCCGACCAGACAGCGAGCAGGGCGAGCGCGCCGGCGTACGCGACCGCGCAGGTCCCGCCCACCACCGCCGTGGTGCGAGCTCGCGGCGCCACGCCGAACGCGAGGCACGTCCGGTGGGCGACGGCGACCAGTCCGATCGCCGCCAGAGCCAGCACGCCGAGCGGGATCGCGCCGATCGGGGTCCCGGCCGCCTCCAGGCCGGACCCGTTGCCGAGCAGCCACGCCATCGCCCCGACCCGCAGGGCGCCCACGGCGTCACCGGACCCGTCCGGGATCCACACCAGGACCGCGACGCCGCCGGCCAGGATCACGCCGCCGGCAGCACCTGCGAGGCCGGCCACGAGGCCCGCGAGCGCGGCGGCGCGCAGCTGGTCCACGGCGGGCCGGGCGGTCGCGGACTCGGGTCGCGCAAGCGTGGAGGTCATCGCGACCATGGTCCCTGTAGCCTTGAGCGCCAGGACGGAGGCACGCCGACGGGGGCGCCGCGGGTCTGCCGTCACCGACGACCGACCAGCACAGCGATCGAGGAGCCCCGGGTCATGCCGAAGGTGGACGAGTTCGACACGTTCTACGACTCCACCAGTCGCTACGTCACCCACCTCGCCTACGCCGTCAGCGGCGACCGGGTCGCCACCGCGGACGCGGTCGCGGAGGCGTACGAGCACGCCTGGCGACGGTGGGCCAAGGTCCGCACCACCGATCCGCTCGCCGAGGTCCGCTCCGAGGCCTTCCACCGGACCCGGGTCTCCCGCGGGACGCACCCCTGGCGTCGCCGCCACGAGGAGGACAGCGACGTCGAGCTGCTCGAGGCGATGGCGGCCCTGCCGGCGCGCGGACGTCGCCTCGTGGTGCTCCAGACGCTCGGCGAGCTCGATCTCTCCTCGGCCGCACGCGAGGTCCAGATGACCGACGAGGCCGCGGTCGCCGCGACCCAGGAGGCCGTCGCGAGCCTCGAGGCCGACCTCGGCCAGAGCATCGGACAGCTCGAGGGACGCCTCCTCGGTCTGGCCGAGGTGTCCGAGGGCATCGAGCTGCCGCGCCCCGCGCACATCCGCCGCATCGCCCGTCGCCGCTCACGACGCAACACGGTCGTGGTCGTGGCGGCCGCGTGCGCCGCGGTCGTCGCCGCCGGCGTCGCCGTCGCCCCGACCGAGCCGATGAGCCAGGCCGCGGCCCAGGAGCGCGATCGGGTGGGCGAGGCCTCCGTCGCCGACGCCGCCCCCGGCGAAGCGATCACGAGCGGCTCCCTGATGACCGCGACCGAGGTCTCGACGATCGCACCGGGCCTGAGCTGGACGACGGTCGCGTCCTCGTCCGACGTCGCCGACCAGCCGTCCGACGACGCGAGCGCCGCGGCGGACAGCCAGCAGGCCGACACCGTCGACGACACTCCGCTGACCGCCTGCGCACCCCAGCGGTGGGCCACGAAGAACCCGGCCGCGCGGCTGATGCGCGAGTTCGAGGCGCAGGAGAAGCCGCAGACCGTCACGCAGACCATCGAGGTCGCCCAGAACGCCGACCAGGCCCGGCAGGCCTACGGCCGGCAGGTCTCGTGGTTCGCCAACTGCTCGGTCCCCGGGATCCGTCTGCTGGAGGCCAGCCGGGTCGCGGGAGCGCAGGGCCGGACCACGATCCTGCGGCTGCGCGACTCCGGCTCGCCCGCGAGCACCATCACGGTGGGCATCAGCCAGACCGGCGTCGCCACGACCTTCCTGCTCCACGACGCCCGCAACGGTGCGGCACCGACCCAGCCGTTCGCGAACGCGCTCACGGAGGGCACCCGCCTGATCTGCGCCGACGCGGCCGGCCCTTGCCCGCGCTCGGGCGCGAAGGCGACCCGCGCACCGCTGCCGCCGACGTCGAAGCACGCGACCTACCTCGCCCTCGTCGACCTCCCCAGTCTCGACGGGCAGAGCCAGCCGTGGGGCGGGACCGATCCGTCCGCGCCGCGCCCGAACCCGGCAGCGACGCTCTGCGACAACGCCACGTTCGCCCCCAAGGAGGCCAAGGGTCTCGACCGCGCGCGGTCGCGGGTGTACGTGATCCCGAACGACAAGGTGGCTCCGCGGCCGTTCTCGGTCGCCGAGACCGTCGCCCGGTTCGGCAACCCCAAGCAGGCCCAGGCGTACGTCGCGAAGCTCCAGAAGCGGATCCGCAAGTGCGACAACCGCGTCGAGTCGGCGAGCGTGCGGACCACGCAGCGCGTGTCCGGTCCGGGTTACCGGGGGCGGACCTGGCGGATCGAGTTCGAGACGGGGCCGAAGGGCCGGCTCTACTACCATCTCGCCCTGGTGCGGCGCGGCAACCTCGTCGCCGAGGTCGCGCAGGCCGGCAACCGCAGGGTCGACCTCGGCAACCGGACCTTCGCCCAGCTCGCCGACCGCGCCGGGCAGCGGCTCGCGAACTCCCCAGGCTGACGCACCCGTACGACGTGGGCCCGCCCCGTACGCCGGGACCGCGTACGCCGGGACCCCGAACGACGGGCCTCCGAACGACGCGAACGGCGCCCCGACCCGCAGGTCGGGGCGCCGTCGTCGTTCAGGCGGGCCCGGGGTCAGCCGAGCCGGGTCTCGACGCTCAGCCGAGGTCCTTGAGGATCGCCCGCATCAGCTCGGCGGTCTCGGACGGCGTCTTGCCGACCTTGACGCCGGCTGCCTCGAGCGCCTCCTTCTTCGCCTCGGCGGTGCCGGACGAGCCGGACACGATGGCGCCGGCGTGGCCCATCGTCTTGCCCTCCGGCGCGGTGAAGCCGGCGACGTACCCGACGACCGGCTTCGTGACGTTCTCGGCGATGTAGGCCGCGGCCCGCTCCTCGGCGTCGCCGCCGATCTCGCCGATCATCACGATCGCCTTCGTCTCGGGGTCGGCCTCGAACGCGGCGAGCGCGTCGATGTGCGTGGTCCCGATGATCGGGTCGCCCCCGATGCCGATGGCGGTCGAGAAACCGTAGTCGGCCAGCTCGAACATCATCTGGTACGTCAGCGTGCCCGACTTCGAGACCAGACCGATCGGGCCCGACCCGGAGATCGTCGCCGGCGTGATGCCCGCGAGCGAGACGCCCGGCGTGATGATGCCGGGGCAGTTCGGGCCGATGATCCGCGTGGTGCCCTTCTCCTGCGCGTACGCGAAGAACTCGGCGGTGTCCTGGACCGGGACGCCCTCGGTGATGACGACGAGGAGCTCGATGCCCGCGTCGATCGCCTCGATGACGGCGTCCTTGGTGAAGGCCGGCGGCACGAACACGACCGAGGTGTTCGCGCCGGTCTTCTCGATCGCCTCGGAGACCGAGCCGAAGACGGGCAGCTCGACGTCGGCGCCGGAGGCGTCGACGTGGCTGACGGTGGTCCCGGCCTTGCGGGCGTTCACGCCGCCGACGATGTCGGAGCCGGCCTTGAGCATCAGCGCGGTGTGCTTGGTGCCCTCACCGCCGGTGATGCCCTGGACGATGACCTTGGAGTTGTTGTTCAGGAAGATCGACATGTGACCTCGCCCCTTATGCGTTCGCCAGCTCGGCGGCGCGGTCGGCGGCGCCGTCCATCGTGTCCACGAGGGTCACGAGCGGGTGGTTGCGTTCGTTGAGGATACGGCGACCCTCCTCGACGTTGTTGCCGTCCAGCCGCACGACCAGCGGCTTGGAGGCCTCGTCACCGAGCAGGTCGAGCGCCCCGACGATGCCGTTGGCGACCGCGTCGCAGGCGGTGATGCCGCCGAAGACGTTGACGAAGACCGCGACGACCTGCGGGTCGTGCAGGATCACGTCGAGGCCGTTGGCCATCACCTCGGCGGACGCGCCGCCGCCGATGTCGAGGAAGTTCGCAGGCTTGACGCCGCCGTGCGCCTCACCGGCGTACGCGACGACGTCGAGGGTCGACATGACGAGGCCCGCGCCGTTGCCGATGATCCCGACCTGGCCGTCGAGCTTGACGTAGTTGAGGCCCTTCGCCTTCGCCTTGGCCTCGAGCGGGTCGGCGGCCTCCTTGTCCTCGAACGCGGCGTGGTCCGCGTGCCGGAAGTCGGCGTTCTCGTCGAGCGAGACCTTGCCGTCGAGGGCCTCGAGCTTGTCGCCGGCCAGGCGCGCGAGCGGGTTCACCTCGACGAGCGTCGCGTCCTCGTTCACGAACACCTGGTACAGCTGCTCGATCGTGGTCGCGGCCTGGTCGAGCAGCTCCGCGGGGAAGCCTGCGGTCTCCGCGATCTCGCGGGCCTTGGCGGCGTCGACACCGGTGGACGGGTCGATCGGGATCTGCTTGACGGCGTCGGGGTTGGTCTTGGCGACCTCCTCGATCTCGACGCCGCCCTCCACGCTGGCGATGCACAGGTAGCGGCGGTTCGAGCGGTCGAGGAGGAACGAGAAGTAGTACTCGTCCTCGATCGACGCGGCAGGAGCGATCAGGACCCGGTTGACCGTGAGTCCCTTGATCTCCATCCCGAGGATGTCGTCGGCGCGGTCGCGGGCCTCCTGCGGAGTCTTCGCGAGCTTCACGCCACCGGCCTTGCCGCGGCCACCGGCCTTGACCTGAGCCTTCACGACGACTGCGCCGCCGCCCAGGTCCTCGGCGCCCTGCTGCGCCTCCTCCGGGGTGTTCGCCACGACGCCGAGCGTCACGGGAACCCCGTGCTTGGCGAAGAGCTCCTTCGCCTGGTACTCCATCAGATCCACGGTGATGCCGTCCTAACCAGTTCGGTACGCTGCCGTACAACCTCTCGACAACCTCTCGCGAGAGTAGTCTCGTGAGCCTCGTCACATCAGTACCGGGGTCTCGGCCCTAGGCTCAGCGCATGGCTTCCGACGGCACTCCGATCAGTGTGCACTCCCGTGGCGCGACTCTCGCGGTCTACCGCGACGGGGATCCGTCCGGGCCGACGGTCGTGCTGGTTCACGGCTTCCCCGACGACCACAGCGTGTGGGACCGCGCGGTGCCGTTGCTCTCCGACCTGGACGTCGTCCGCTACGACGTGCGTGGTGCGGGCGCTTCCTCGGTGCCCGGCGACGTCGACGGCTATCGGATCGAGCGCCTGGTCGACGATCTCGCCGCCGTCATCGACGCCGTACGACCGGACGGCGAGCCCGTGCACCTGGTCGGGCACGACTGGGGCTCGGTCCAGCTCTGGGCCGGGGTCTTCGCCGCCGCGGAGGACCCGCGCCTGACGGGGAGGCTGGCGTCCTTCACGTCGATCAGCGGTCCGGACCTGCGGCTGTACGGCGGGTTCCTGCGGGCCGCGTGGCGCGACCGCCGGCTCGGCGTGCTGTGCCGGCAGCTGGCGAAGTCGTGGTACGTCGGGGCGTTCCAGGTGCCGCGGCTGCCCGAGGCCGGGTTCGACCGGGCCTCGGAGACGATCCGCAGCGTGCTCCGGCGCAGCCAGCGCTTCGACCGGTACGGCGGGGACCCGTGGGGGCCCGATCTGGCGCGCAACGCCTCGAACGGCGTCAACCTCTACCGCGCCAACGCGTTCCGGCAGCTCGGGGGGCTCGCTCCGGAGCCGACCGACGTGCCGGTCACCCTCGTCGTGCCGACCCGCGACGACTTCCTGTCGCCGGAGCTGTACGAGGACCTCCCGCGCCGCGTGCCCGAGCTCGACCGGGTCGACGTCGACGCCGGTCACTGGATGGTCTGGACGCACCCGGAGCGGACCGCCGAGGTGATCAGGCGCCGCGTGGCGGCTTGAGCGGGTCGGTGCTCAGGTCGAGCACGGCGACGTCCTCGGCGCCGAGCGCGTCGAGGGCCGCCCTGACAGCGTCGGCGCCCGGGCCCCCGCCCGTACCGGCGAGCGCGACGACGTCGACGTCCTCCTGGACGGCCACCGCAGCGAGCGCCTCGGCGGTCTCGAGCGCACCGACGAGCACGACCTCGTGGCCGTCGTCGCGCGAGGCGCGCGCGTACGTTGCCACCTGATCGAGCGGGCCGTGAAGAGCGATGCGCACGTTGTTACCTACTTGTCACTCTGATTTGTCCAACTTGTCGTGAAGGTCACATCTTCTCGTTCCCTTCCGATCATGCCAGCGGATTTCCCGAGGACCTTGACCACGCGCCCAACATCCAGCACCCTTGTCGGAATGCCACTCCTTCGGAAACGGGGGCGCATCCGTTAGGGTCGGCAGTCGTTGTCCACCCCCACGGAGGTCCAGCTCGTGACGTCGCGCCCTGCGCCGAAGCGCCGCGCCGAGAAGCCGAGGAAGCGCTTCTCTCGCCCGGCGACCTCCGCAGACGAGACCGGATCGATCGGCCGTCGCAGCGCAGGGAAGCCCCAGGACGAGCCCCGTGCGGAGCGCACGTCCGAGGCCGACCAGGGCTCCGTACGCCCCTCCGGCGCCACCCCGCCCGAGCGCGGGACCTCCCGGTCGAGCGCGTCGTGGTCCGAGGCCCCCGCCTCCCCGTACCGCGCGGCCCTGCGGGACACCCCGACCGAGCCGGCGCAGTCTCCGGCTCCCGGCTCGTCCGCCTACCGCGGCAAGCGGGCCGCCGAGCTCCCCCCGATCCCGTCCGACGCGACGACGCAGATCGACGCCGTCGGCCCCCGCACGACCGTGACCGAGCGCCGTTCCGGTGAGAGCCGCTCGAGCCGACGGCCGGTCCCGCCCGGCTCGCGCTCGACCCGCGTCCGCACCCGCCGACGGCTCCCCGCCCCGGCGCTGGTCGGCGCCGCGGCGCTGGTGATCGCCGGTGTCGGCGCCGTCGCCCTGTCCTCGGCGAAGCCGCCCGTGATCGAGGCGGTCGACTACCAGGCCCTGTCGGCCAGCGTGGACGGCGCGGCGTCGAAGCGGTACGACCCGAACAACCCCGACGTCACCCGTGACTTCGACCGGGCCATGCTGGACAAGCAGGTCGAGGCCCAGGCGGAGCAGCTGCAGGCGTCGCTCGAGCAGCTCGCCGCGAAGGCCGAGCACCGCTCCGAGCAGATCGAGCGCAACCAGTGGGTGATCCCGCTGACGGGCTACCGCCTCACGGCACGCTTCGGCCAGTCCAGCTCGCTGTGGTCGACCGTCCACACGGGGCTCGATTTCGCCGCACCGTCGGGCACGCCGCTGGTCGCGATCGCGCGCGGCACGATCACCGAGACCGGCTACGACGGCGCGTACGGCAACAAGACCGTCCTCACGCTCGAGGACGGCACGGAGATCTGGTACTGCCACCAGTCGTCGATCTCGGTCAGCGTCGGCGAGTCCGTCGAGCCGGGTCAGACCATCGGGACGGTCGGCTCGACCGGCAACACGACCGGCCCGCACCTCCACCTCGAGGTACGGCCGACCGCCGACACTCCGGTCGACCCCCTGCCGGCGCTGCACGAGCACCACGTCTTCCCCTGACGAGTCACTCGCGGCGGGCCCGCGAGTCGCGTCAGATCTTGTCGACGGGCGCGTAGCGGAGGAGCAGACGCTTCACGCCCTCCGAACCGAAGTCGATCGACGCGACCGCGCGGTCCCCCGCACCCTCCAACGCCACCACCGTGCCGAGGCCGAAGGTGTCGTGCGTGACCCGGTCGCCGGGACTCAGGCTCGGCACGTCACGCTTCGCCCGGCTGGCCTGGTCGGCCGAGGCGGCACGCATCGGCGCGGAACGACGCGACGGCGGGGCGTACCCGCCCGACCAGGTCGTCGTGTCGGCCTCGGTGCGCTTCCAGTCGACCAGGTCGGTGGGGATCTCGGAAAGGAAGCGGGACGGCGGATTGTGCGACGGCGCTCCCCAGGCCGAACGGACCAGGGCCCGGGTGAGATAGAGCCGCTGCTCCGCGCGCGTCAGCCCGACGTACGCGATCCGGCGCTCCTCCTCGAGCTCCTTCGGATCGCCGAGCGACCGCATGTGGGGAAAGACCGCCTCCTCGAGGCCGGTCAGGAACACCACCGGGAACTCCAGCCCCTTCGCGGTGTGCAGCGTCATCAGCGTGACCATCCCGTCGCCGGAGTCGGGGATCGAGTCGGCGTCGGCGACCAGCGAGACGCGCTCGAGGAAGGACGCGACCGAGCCCGGCTCGAGAACGTCGTCGGAGGTCTCGGCAGGCTCGACCGGCGCGGGGTCTCGATCGCTCGCTCCGCTCGCGCCTCGACCACCGGGAGACGAGGCCTCGCTCGCGCCTCGACCACCGGGAGACGCGGCCTCGCTCGCGCCTCGACCACCGGGAGACGAGACCTCGCTCGCGCCTCGACCAGCGGGGGTGTCGGAGGCCGGAAGGTCCGCGAGCGTCGCCGCGTCGGAGACGAACTCACGCGCCACGGCGACGAGCTCGGCGAGGTTCTCCGTACGGGCCTCGTCCTGCGGATCGGTGCTGTGCTCGAGCTCGTCGAGGTAGCCCGACCGCGCCAGCGTGGCCTCGAGCACCGCGTCGACGGGCTCTCCCGCGGCGACCATGTCCTGCAGCCCGGAGACCACCTCGACGAAGCCGCGGACCTGGTTCAGGGAGCGCGTCGCGATCCCGGGCGCCTCCTCGGCCTGCTGCAGACCCTCCCAGAACGTGATCCGCTGACGGTCGGCGTACGCCGCCACGCAGGCCTCCGCGCGGTCACCGATCCCGCGCTTCGGGGTGTTGAGGATCCGGCGCAGCGACACCGAGTCCGCGGGGTTGACCAGCACCCGGAGGTACGCGATCGCGTCCTTGATCTCCTTGCGCTCGTAGAAGCGCACGCCCCCGACGACGCGGTACGGGAGGCCGACGCGGATGAACACCTCCTCGAACACACGGGACTGGGCGTTCGTCCGGTAGAACACCGCGACGTCGCCGGGCTTCGCCTCACCCTCGTCGGTGAGCCGGTCGACCTCGTCGGCGACGTACTGGGCCTCGGCGTGCTCGTCGTCGGCGACGTAGCCGGTCACGAGCTCCCCCTTGCCGGCAGCGGACCAGAGGTTCTTCTTCTTGCGGCCCTCGTTGCGGGAGATCACGGCGTTCGCGGCGTCGAGGATGTGCTGCGTGGAGCGGTAGTTCTGCTCGAGCAGGATCGTGCGTGCGGACGGGAAGTCGGCCTCGAACTCGAGGATGTTGCGGATGTTCGCGCCGCGGAAGGCGTAGATCGACTGGTCGGAGTCGCCGACGACGAGCAGGTCGGAGTCCGGCTCGTTGCACAGCTCGCGGATCAGGACGTACTGGGCGTGGTTGGTGTCCTGGTACTCGTCGACGAGGACGTGACGGAACCGCCGCCGGTACACGTCGGCGACGTCGGGGAACGCCTGGAGCAGGTGGACCGTCGTCATGATCAGGTCGTCGAAGTCCATCGAGTTCGATGCCTTCAACCGCTCCTGGTACGTCGCGTACGCCGCGGCGTAGGTCCGCTCGGAGTCGTTCGCGGCCTTCGCCACCGCGGTCTCGTGATCGACGAGCTCGTTCTTGAGGTTGGACACCCAGGCGAGCACCGAGCGCGGCGCGAACCGCTTGGGGTCCAGCTCCAAGTCCCGGCACACCTGCGTCATCAGGCGCTTGGAGTCGGCTGCGTCGTAGATCGTGAACGTGGAGGTGTAGCCGAAGCGCTGGGCCTCCTTGCGCAGGATCCGCACGCACGCGGAGTGGAACGTGCTCACCCACATCAGCCTCGAGCGTCCGCCCACGAACTCGGCGACCCGCGAGCGCATCTCGGCCGCCGCCTTGTTGGTGAAGGTGATCGCGAGGATCGAGCCGGGGTGCACGCGGTACTGGGAGATCATCCAGGCGATCCGCCGGGTGAGCACCCGGGTCTTGCCCGAACCGGCACCGGCGACGACGAGCAGCGGGCCCCCGGTGTGTGTGACGGCCTCGCGCTGGGGATCGTTCAGGCCGGCCAGGAGGCGCTCCGCCTCGGCCGCGCGCTTCGCCTCGATCTCCTCGTCGCTGAGTCGCGCGTGCGACGGCGCCGCCGGATCCGAGGCTCCTCTCGAACGGTCGCGGGCAGCGTCGGAGGCACGGTCGGAGGGCACGGGGAACGGAAGGCTCATCGTGGGTCCCAGCCTACGACCGGGGCCCGACACCGCGGGCCCCGCACCGCCGGACGATGGAGAAGGCTCCGGCACCCCGGGGCCGTACGCTGGTGCTCCGAGCGAGTGGTCGAGGAGGCACCGTGACGTCGTCGATCCCCGGACTGGTCGTCGACCCGACCGACGACGAGCCGCCGTACGAGCAGGTCCGCCGCCGGGTGGCTGCGGCCGTGGCGACCGGGTCCCTCCCCGGCGGGTCGCGCCTGCCGACCGTCCGTGGGCTCGCCGACGAGCTGGGGCTGGCCGTGAACACCGTCGCCAAGGCCTACCGCGCGCTCGAGGCCGACGCCGTGATCGAGACCCGCGGCCGGCGCGGGACCTACGTGCGCAGCGCTGTCCTCGAGGGCGACGCCGCGCAGGCTGCGCGACGGGCCGCACGGGACTACGTCGCCGACGTCCGCCGCCTCGGCCTCGGACGGACGGAGGCCCAGCGCCTCGTCGGCGACCTGTGGGACTGACAGGCCGCTGACAGCACCTTGACAGCACCGGTCGCGACCGTGGAGGCATGACACACGCGATCGAAGCCGAAGGTCTCGTCAAGAGGTTCGGCGACACCACTGCTCTCGACGGCGTCGACCTGCTGGTTCCCGAGGGCACCGTGCTCGGGGTGCTCGGCCCCAACGGCGCCGGCAAGACGACCGCCGTCCGCATCCTGGCCACCCTGCTGCGCGCCGACGCCGGCCGCGCCTCGGTGGCCGGTCACGACGTCGCCCGGGACCCGGACGGGGTCCGCCGCTCGATCGGGCTCACCGGGCAGTACGCATCGGTCGACGAGCAGCTGTCGGGTCGCGAGAACCTCGTGCTGTTCGGCCGGCTGCTGGACCTGAGCCGCCGTGACGCGCAGGCGAGGGCCGACGAGCTGCTCGAGCAGTTCGGGCTCACCGAGGCCGCCGGGCGCCGCGCCCGGACGTACTCGGGCGGCATGCGACGCCGCCTCGACCTCGCGGCGAGCCTCGTCGGCCGTCCACAGGTGATCTATCTCGACGAACCCACCACCGGGCTCGACCCGAGCAAGCGCGAGGACATGTGGGAGATCGTGCGCGACCTGACCCGTGCCGGCACCACGGTGCTCCTCACCACGCAGTACCTCGAGGAGGCCGACGCGCTCGCCGACGCCATCACCGTGATCGACCGGGGCCGCGTGATCGCGCAGGGCACCCCGCACGAGCTCAAGTCGCTCGTCGGCGGCCGCACCCTCCAGGTCCGGCCGGCGAACCCGTCCGACCTGCCGGCCGTCACCGAGGCGCTCGAGCGGGTCGCGGGCCGGAGCGCGGAGGAGATCGGCACGGGTGTCGTCGCCGTGCCCGTCGTCGACGACGCGACCCTCCCCACGGTGGTCCGCACCCTCGACGAGCACCACGTGGCGGTCTCCGAGCTGCGGCTCGCGCTGCCCGACCTGGACGAGGTCTTCTTCGCCCTCACCGGCCACGGCGCGCCCGGCGCCACCGCGGAAGCACCGACCGAACCCCACGACAAGGAGCTGGTCCGATGACCACCCTCACCGCCGTTCCGGGCCGCACCGCGCCCCGACCGCTCCCCCTGGTCCGGCACGGCCTCGTGCTGGCCCGCCGCTCGATCTCCACGATCGTGCGCACGCCCGAGCAGCTGATCGACGTCACGCTCCAGCCGATCCTGTTCACGCTCGTGTTCGTCTATCTGTTCGGCGGCGCGATCAGTGGCTCGACCCACGACTACCTGCAGTTCGTCCTCCCGGGTCTGATGGTGCAGACGGTGCTGCTCAGCACCGTGAGCATCGGCGTCAACATGAACGACGACATCAAGGAAGGCCTGTTCGACCGCTTCCGCTCCCTGCCCATCCCACGCTCCGCTCCCCTGGTCGGCGCGGTCCTCGCCGAAGGCGTCCGCTACAGCACGTCGATCGTCGTGACCCTCGCATTCGGGTACGTGATCGGCTTCCGCGCCGACACCAACCCGGCCTCCGTGGTCGCCGGGATGCTGCTCGTCCTGCTGTTCGCGTGGGCGCTGTGCTGGGTGTCGGTGTTCCTGGGGATGATCGTCCGCCAGTCCGGCGCGGTGCAGGGGATCGCGTTCCTGGTCCTGTTCCCGCTGACGTTCGGCTCGAGCATGTTCGTGGACCCCGACACTCTGCCGGGATGGCTCCAGGCCTTCGTGAACGTCAACCCGCTCAGCAGCCTCACCGATGCCGTGCGCGGCCTCTTCACCGGCGGCGCCGCCGTCTCCGACATCGCGGTCTCGCTCGGTGGTGCGGCTCTGATCATGGCGGTGTTCGCGCCGCTGGCGGTCGGCGCCTACCGGCGAAAGGCCTGAGCGTCGGTGGGGTCCGCGGCCCCACCGGCCTCGTCGACCTCGGTCCTGTCCGGCCCCGCACCTGGGCCGTCCGCGGGTACCGGGCTGGCGAGCGCCAGTGCCGCGGTCCGCCGCAGCGCCCGACCCGTGCCGTACGCGGTGTCGTACGCGGCGTCCCCCATCCGGGCCCGTAGCCGCTGCTCGAGATCGCTCGCATCGCGGTTCGCCGCGTCGGGCCCGCCTCGGACCGCGTCGGCCGCACCGAGCCGCCGCGCGGCCAGCACGTCGTCGCCGAGCCGCTCGGCCAGCCAGGCGTGCCCGACCCCGACCATCGCGACCACCGGCATGTCCCGTACGTCCCGGGCTGCGGCGGCGGCCTCGGCCAGCTGAGTCCGTGCGGCGGCGGGGTCGCGACGCAGCAGGACCAGGGCGGTCGACAGCAGCGCGATCGCCCGGACCTGCGGCGCCCCGGGCATCCGGGACGGGCCGAGCGCCTCGAGCAGCCGGGCAGCCGCGCGCTCGGCGGCCTCCGTGTCCCCGAGACGTCGTTCGAGGTCCACCTCCGCGACGCCGACGTACCGCGCAGCGTCCGGGCGGCCCTGGTGGCGAGCGTCGGCTGCGATCGTCGCGAGCTCCGCCCGGAGCCGGTCGGTGTCCTCGGGGCCGGCCGCCACGAGGTCGAGCCCGAGGCGACGGGTCCGCAGCTGGAGGACGTCGTCGACGGCCCCGACCTCGACGAGGAGCGCGATCGCGTCGTCGATCCAGCGGCGTGCCTCGTCGAGGCGGCCACGCCGCTCGCACGACACGGCCAGGACCGAGGCCGCCATCGCCTGCCCCCACCGGTCGCCGACCTCGCGGAATCCGCCGATCGCGTCGAGCAGCTCGGTGACGTCGTCGCTGACGACCCCGGCGTTGTCGTACCAGCTGAGCTCGATGAAGCGCACCGCCGAACGCAGCCACGGGTCGCCCGAGCCGACCGCCGCCGCGATCGAGGCCGACGCCGCCTCGCCGAGCTGGGGTCGTCCTGGTGTCGCGGTGTCGGCGAAACCCTCCGCGAAGACGTCGACGCCGACCTGGACGAGCGCGGCGAGCGGGTGGTCGCGGTCGAACCCGTCGGCCTCGCGCAGCTCGCGCAGACGCGCAGCGGACGCGGCCAGGGACTCCTTGCGGTCGGGGTCGTCGTGCAGCCCCACCACGCGGAGCGCGAGGCACAGCGACTCGCTCGTGGGATCGGCATCACCGTCGAGAGCGAGGGCGCGGCGCGCCCAGTCGGAGATCTCGGCGTGGTCCCCGCGCAGCGAGTAGTACCAGCCGATGTCCGCGACCAGGCGCACGGCCGAGATCCGGTCGGTCCGCTCGACGGCGTAGCGCAGGGCAGCGACGAGGTTGTTGCGCTCCGCGTCGAGGGTGGCGAGGGCGGCGACCTGGTCGCGGGTCCGCAGGGTGGGCTCGAGCGCCCGGGCCAGCTGCAGAGCGTACGCGAGGTGCCGTCCGCGCACCTCGTCGCCGATCCGTCGGTCGGCGAGCCGGTCCTGGCCGTACTCGCGGATCGTCTCGAGCATCCGGAACCGCGGCTCGGTGTCGTCGGGTGCGGGGACGGGCACCAGCAGCGACTTGTCGACCAGCGCACCCAGCAGGTCGAGCGCGTCGGCCTCGTCGATCACGGCGAGCGCGGCCGCCGCGGACGCCGTCACGCCGCCCGGCAGGACCGCGACGCGCTCGGCCAGGTCGCGCTCGGCGTCGGACAGCAGGTCCCAGCTCCACTCGACGACCGCGCGCAGCGTACGGTGCCGCGGCAGGGCCGTACGGCTCCCGCCGGTGAGCAGTCGGAACCGGTCGCCCAGCCGCGCGGCGACCTGCTGCGGCGTCAACGTCCGCAGGCGTGCGGCGGCGAGCTCGAGCGCGAGGGGCTGACCGTCGAGCCGACGGCAGATCTCCAGCACGGCCGGCAGCGCAGCGGCGTCGAGCACGAACGACGGCGCGGCGGCGCGGGCCCGCTGGACGAAGAGGTCGACCGCGCCGTACCCCAGCGCCTCGTCCGGTGTCGCCCCGCCGGGCGCGACCGCGAGCGGGCCGAGCGACACGACCGTCTCCGCCGGGACGGCCAGCGGCTCCCGGCTGGTCGCGAGCACCGTGAGGCCGGGCAGGTCGCGCAGCAGGTCCTCGACCAGGACGGCCACGTCGGCGACGAGGTGCTCACAGTTGTCGACGACGAGCAGCGGACGCCCGGCGGCAAGGGTCTCGACGACCCGCCGACGGGCGGTCGGGCGCTGGTCGGACCCGCGCTCGATCGCAGCGACGTCGCGCAGGCCGAGCGCAGCGACGATCGCGTCGAGGAGCTGGTCCGGGTCCGTGACCGAGGCGAGCTCGACCAGCCACGCACCGTCGGCCGGGTCCGGGACGGCCCCGGAGGCCGCCTCGGTCGCGAGCCGTGTCTTGCCCGCACCGCCGGGGCCGACGACCGTGACGAGCCGTCGTGCGGAGCACAGCGCGCGGACGTGCTCGACGAGGTCGTCGCGCCCGACGAAGCTGGTGAGCGCGGGCCGCAGGTTCGTACGCACCCCCTCGCCAGCCAGCGCAGCGCGTCGCGGCGCCGCCACGTCGGCGTCGCCCCTCAGCACGGCGGCCTGCACCTGCTGCGCCGCGAGGGACGGGTCGAGCCCGAGGTCGTCGGCGAGGCGGCTGCGCATCTGCTCGTAGGCTGCGAGCGCGTCGGCCTGGCGTCCGGAGGCGGCAAGCGCCCGGACCAGCGAGACGGCGAGGCGCTCACGGTACGGGTGGGCGGCGACCAGCGCGCGCAGCTCGGTGACCAGTCCCCCGACCTCGTAGTCCCCCGACCCGAGGTCGGACTCCACCCGGTCCTCCAGCACCGCGAGCCGCCGCTCGTCCAGCCCGGCAGCGGACGTCGCGACGTACGGCGCATCACCGATCCCGTCGAGCGCGTCGCCGCGCCAGAGGGCGAGCGCGTCACGTGAGCGCCCCTGCCCGGCCAGCCGGGTGAAGCGGTGAACGTCGACGTCGGTGCTCTCGCAGGTCAGACGGTAGCCGCCGGCAGTCACGGTGATCGCCCCGTCGCCGAGGCGGGCGCGCGTCCGCGACACGACGGACTGCAGGGCGTTGTGCGCGTGCTGGGGGATCTCGGTGCCCCAGAGGTCGTCGATGAGCGTCTCGATCGCGACCGCGTGCGGGAGGGCGAGGGCGAGCCGGGCGACGAGGGCGCGGTTGCGCGGACCCCCGACGTCGATGCTGCGACCGTCGCCGTCGGTGATCTCGAAGGGGCCGAGCAGCCGAACCTGCACGGTGCCCATCCTGGCACCCGGGGCCTCAGGGCAGGTTCGTGCTCTCCCGCCACGGACGCTCGAACGGCAGCCGCCAGGCGTTCGGCGCGATCAGCTGGTGGATGGCGTTCGGGCCCCAGGAGCCGGGCTGGTAGATCCGCACCGGCGGTGGCGTCGCGAGCAGCGGCCTGGAGATCTCCCAGAGCCGCTCGATGCCCTGCGCGGTCGTGAACAGCGTGTGGTCACCGCGCATCGCGTCGTAGATCAGCCGCTCGTACGCCTCGAGCGCACCCTCGGCGCCGGGCGCCTCGTGGAACGCGAACTGCATCGACAGCTTGTCGAGCCGCATCCCGTGCCCGGGTCGCTTGCCGTAGAACGACAACGACAGCCGCGCGCGGTCGGCGAGGTCGAAGGTCAGGTGGTCCGGTCCCTGCGACCCGACGCCGGACCCCTCCGGGAACATGCTCTTCGGCGGCTCGCGGAAGGCGATCGAGATGATCCGGGCACCCTCGGCGAGCTTCTTGCCGGTCCGCAGGTAGAACGGGACGCCGGCCCAGCGCCAGTTGTCGATGAAGCAGCGCAGCGCGATGAACGTCTCGGTGTCGGAGTCGTCGGCGACGTCGGGCTCCTCGCGGTAGCCCGCGTACTGGCCGCGGACGACGTCGGTCGGCTGCACCGGCTCCATCGACCGGAAGACCTTGTTCTTCTCCTCGGTGATCGCGTGCGGTGCGAGCGCGGTCGGTGGCTCCATCGCGACGAAGCCGAGGACCTGGAAGAGATGCGTGACGACCATGTCGCGGTACGCGCCGGTCTGCTCGTAGAACCCGATCCGCCCGCCGAGGCCCAGCGTCTCCGGGACGTCGATCTGGACGTGCTCGATGTGGTTGCGGTTCCAGATCGGCTCGAACAGACCGTTGGCGAAGCGGAACGCGAGGATGTTCTGGGCGGCCTCCTTGCCCAGGAAATGGTCGATCCGGAAGATCTGGTCCTCGCGGAACACCTCGTGCAGCGCGGCGTTGAGGGTGCGGGCGGTCTCGAGGTCGGTGCCGAACGGCTTCTCCATCACGATCCGCGACCGGGGTGCGAGACCGGCCTCCTCGATCTCCTGGACGACCGACAGCGCAGCCTTCGGGGGGACGCTGAGGTAGTGCAGGACCTGCGGCTCGCCGCCGAGGTCGGCCTCGGCCCGGTGCACGGCGGTCGCGAGCCCTTCCGGTCCGGCGTCGCCGGGGGCCCACCGCAACAGCTCCGCGAACGCGTCCCACTGGTCCTGCGGCGGGTCGGAGTCGCTGAACTCGTCGACGGCGTCGCGGGCGAGCGTACGGAACTTGTCGAGGTCGACGTCGTCGAGCGAGGTCCCCACGATCCGCGCCTGCGGCAGCAGCCCGGCCTGGTAGAGGTGCAGCAGGCCGGGGAGCAGCTTGCGTCGGGCCAGGTCGCCGGTCGCTCCGAAGAGCACGATCACGTACGGCTGAGCCTCCATGCGACCCAGGCTAGTGCGAATCGACCCCGACGTGCGGGTCGCGACCGTCACTGCGTGTGCCCCGACGGGGCACGCCTGCCGACGGCTGCGAGCGGGCAGACCCGTGACAAGCACATCGGGCCGGGCATCGTGCGTCGACGACCCCGGGGGGTGTTGGTCGTCGCATGCACGGGCCCGACCCGATGCTCGCCTCTTTCGCAAGGCGTTCTGAGATGCAAAAGTACAGGTATGGTTCCGATGGGACAAGGGCGGGCGTCCAACTATTCGGGCGAATCTGCCCGGATGGAGCCGTCTGACCCCGATCCGTCCGACCCGCCGAGACCCGCGAGCGGTCTCCAGCCCGCGCGGATCCACGAGTGGGCCACCCTTCCGCCACGTACGCCCCTTCCCCGTGGCCGCTCGGCGCTCCCGCCGGCGGAGGTCGCCGAATCGCAGCGCGGCCGGATCCTGCACGCGATCGTCGAGGAGACCGCCGAGCGCGGGTACGCCGCGACCAGCGTGCAGCACGTCACGGCACGCGCTCGTGTGTCGCGGACCGCGTTCTACCAGCACTTCTCCAACAAGGAGGACGCCTTCGCGACCGCCCACCTGAACGCGAGCCGCCGGCTGCTCGACATCATCGCGGAGCACGTCGCACAGCACGCCGACCAGTCGTGGCGCGTGCAGCACCGCGCCGGCGTGACCGGCTACCTCACGGCGTTCGCCGGCGCACCGTCGTCCGCCACCGCCTTCCTGGTCGAGCTGCTCAGCGCCGGCGACCGCCTGCTCGACCAGCGCGACATGATCCTCGGGTTCAGCGCCCGCGGCCTGTCCCGGCTCGCCGAGCTCGCCCACGCCGACCACCCCGACCGCCCGCTGCCCAGCAGCGACGTCACCTACGCGCTGGCGGCCGCGGCGGACGCCCTCATGACCCGCGAGGTCCGCGCCGGACGCACCACCCTCCTGCTGGGATGCGCCGACGAGATCGTGGCGTTCCAGGCCGCGGTGCTCGCGGGATCCTGACCCCCCCTGCTCCGCGGGTCAGTCGCCGAGCACGAGGCGCACGAGCCGCGCGAGTCCGTCGTCGAGATCAGCCTCGCCCACGCGTACGGTGCGGCCGGCGTGGGTGATCGCGTAGACGAACCGGTCACCCCCACCCCGTTGGTCGAGGCGCGAGCGGTCACGCCCACCCCGTTGGTCGAGGCCCGAGCGGTCACGCCCACCACGCTGGTCGAGGCCCGAGCGGTCACCCCCACCACCCTGGTCGAGGCCCGAGCGGAGCGAGGGATCGAGACCCTCGAGACCGCTCACCAGTCTCGCCACCTCCGGTCCACGGGGGTCACGCTCGAGATCGACAACCCCCTCGCGCTGCATCCCCGCGAACCCGCCCGTACGAACGACCGTGACCGTCCCGCCGACGGGCGCGACCGGCGCCACCGAACCGGGCACCGGAGCGACTCCGACGGCGGCCCACGCATCGGCGACCACGCCGGCGACGTCTGCCCCGAACCCTGCTGCGGCGGCGTCCACCGTCGCCTGCGCGAACCCGGCGAAGTCCGTCGTGCGCCCGACCGCTCCGCCGGTCAGCGCCGCGTACCAGACCGGACCGGCGACCTCCCAGCTCCGCCCGCCGAGCGCGGTCGCGGCGCGGTAGAACGCGTGGTTCGGGATGCCCGAGTTGAGGTGCACGCCGCCGTTGTCCTCGTCGGTCTCGATGTAGTCGTCCATCGACGCGACCTGCGGGTCGGAGCCGAGCAGCGGGTCGTCGTACGCGGTGCCGGGCGCCCTCATCGAGCGCAGCGCCTCGGCCTGGATCCCGGGGAGGAAGAGCCCGCGCCCGATCAGCCAGTCGGCGTCGGCGGCGTCCTGGCCGAGCGCGCGCTGGGTCGTGACGGCGGCGAACACGTCGGACATCGACTCGTTCAGGGCGCCGGGCTGGTCGCGGTAGACGAGGTCGGCGCTGAACTGCGTGACGCCGTGGGTGAACTCGTGGAACAGCACGTCCGGCGGATCCGTGAAGCGGCCGAACACCTGCCCGTCGCCGTCACCGAACACGAGCTGCGAGCCGTCCCAGAACGCGTTGTCGTAGTCCTGGCCGTAGTGCACGGTCACCGTCACCGGGCTGCCGCGGCCGTCGACCGAGTCGCGTCCGAACACCACCGCGAACGTCTCGTGCACCACCGAGGTGGCGTCGTACGCCTCGTCGACCGCGGCGTCACCGGTCGGTGGCGCGTCGTCACCCCGCGCCAGGGCGCCCGGCAGGATCGTCGAGCCACCGGCGCTGTAGACCGCCTTGGTGCCGTCGACGTCCTGCGGGAGGGCAGTGTCGGGCCCGGCCGTCGCCCGCGCGGCCCGCAGCGCGAGGTCGTCGCGGCGCGTCCGCGCGCAGCGCGTGCGCAGGGCGGGATCGTCGAGCGACTGCGCGCTCGCGGCGATCCGGTCGAGAAGGTACGGCGGGACGAATCCGCAAGTCATGGTCCCGTCCTATCGTCTGCCACCGACATCGGCACGACGCCCCGGCGGTGGTGGACTTCACAGCCGGACCCCCTTCCGAGATCAACCTACGGTGGCGTAGGTTGTCTGTGCACACCCGTTCACTCAAAGTTCGGAACCATCATGGGGATCACTCGCAAGGCGCTGGCGTCGCGTCCGGTCGCGGCGCTCGCGTCCCCGCGCTCGGTCGACGACTACCTCGACCTGGTGCACCCGATGCTCACCGTCCACCAGGTTCGCGCGCGCGTCGTGGAGGTCGTGCGCGAGACCGACGTGGCGACCACGGTCGTCCTCGCGCCGAACGGCGCGTGGCGCGGGTTCCGTCCCGGCCAGCACGTGGAGTTCGGGGTGGAGGTCGAGGGGCGCCGCCGGGTCCGGGTGTTCTCGGTCTCCAGTTCGGCGCACGGCCGGCGCCGCGGCAACGGCCGGTTCAGCGTGTCGGTGAAGGCGCACCCGGACGGGTACGTGTCGCAGTTCCTCAACCAGGGCCTGGTCCCGGGCACGCTCGTGCACCTGTCCCAGGCCGACGGCGAGTTCGTGCTCCCCGACGTCGTACCCGACGATCTGCTGCTGCTCAGCGGCGGGTCGGGGATCACGCCCGTGATGTCGATGCTGCGGACGCTGCACGAGTCCGGGCACCGTGGCCGCGTCACGTTCCTGCACTACGCCCGCGCCCGCTCCGACGAGCTGTTCAGCGACGAGCTGGACGAGCTGGCGGGGCTGGACGAGCTCGCCGACGCCGGCGTACGGATCGTCCGCGTCTACACCCGCGAGCCGGAGCCCGGCGCCGAGCTGACCGGCCGTTTCGACCTCGACCACCTGCGGCGGCTCGGTGTCGACCCCAACCGCACGCTCACGTACGTCTGCGGGCCGGCCGGCCTGATCGCGTCGGTGCGCGAGACGTACGACGCGCTCGGTGCCGCCGACCGGCTCCGGGCGGAGTACTTCAAGGTGCCGGCCGTCGACCTCGACGCCGCGGACGCGACCGGCACGCTGACGTTCGCCGACTCCGGCACCGCCGCCGACAACACCGGCGCCACCGTCCTCGAGCAGGCCGAGGCCGCCGGCCTCAGCCCGGCGTACGGATGCCGGATGGGCGTCTGCAACACCTGCGCCGTGAAGAAGAACCACGGCGCCGTCCGGCACGTCATCACCGGCGAGATCAGTGCCGACACCGACGAGACCGTCAAGATCTGCGTCCAGGTCCCCGTCGGCGACGTCGACGTCGCCCTCTGACCGCCCACGCTCCCTCCCGTACGTCCAGCCCTCCTGGAGGTCCCGATGTCCCACCACCACCGCCGTCGCACCACGGTCGAGGCGTACGACGCCTCGGACCACAACCGTGCCCCGCTCCCCCTCGTCGGCGACGCCGGCCAGACCGCGACCGTCGGGCTCGACCGGATGACCGCCGAGCAGCTCGACGAGTTCGGCCGCGAGCTCGACGACGTCCGCCAGCGGGTCCTCGACGACCTCGGCCAGGCCGACGCCGACTACATCCGCCGCGTCATCAAGGTCCAGCGCGCGCTCGACGTCGTCGGGCGGATCGCGATGTTCTTCCCGTTCGTGCTGCCGGTCTTCGTCGCCGGGATCGTCCTGCTCGGGATCTCCAAGATCCTCGAGAACATGGAGATCGGGCACAACGTGATGCACGGCCAGTACGACTGGATGAACGACCCGCTGGTCGACGGGCGCCGCTACGAGTGGGACAACGTCGCGCCCGCCGAGGACTGGAAGCACGGGCACAACTACATCCACCACACGTACACGAACATCCACGGGATGGATCGCGACATCGGCTACAACCTGTTCCGGGTCGACGCCGAGCAGCCGTGGTACCCGAGCCACCGCTTCAACCTGCCGCTGGCGTTCCTCCTCATGCTGTTCTTCGAGTGGGGCGTGATGTACCACGGGGTCGAGCTCGACGAGTACCTCGGCGGCCGGATGAGCAAGGCCGAGTTCACCGCCCGCAAGAAGCGCGCGCTGCAGAAGGTCCGCCGGCAGATGCTCAAGGACTACGTGCTCTTCCCGGCGCTGGCGCTCCCGCTGGTCCCGTTCACGGCCTGGTGGGTCCCGCTCGCGGTCCTCGGCGGCAACCTCGTCGCGAACGTCATCCGCAACATCTGGACGTTCCTCGTGATCTTCTGCGGCCACTTCCCCGCCGACGTCGAGACGTTCACCGAGGAAGAGGCGCAGAACGAGTCGCGCGGCCAGTGGTACTTCCGTCAGCTCCTCGGCTCCGCCAACATCACCGGCCGCCCGCTCTTCCACGTGATGACCGGCAACCTGAGCTACCAGATCGAGCACCACCTCTTCCCCGACATCCCGGCGCGCCGCTACCCGGAGGTCGCGAAGGACGTGCACCGGCTGGTCGAGAAGTACGGCCTGACGTACAACACGGGCCGGCTCTCCAAGCAGCTCGGCAGCGTCGTGCACCAGCTCTCGGTGATGGGCCGCAAGCCCGACGACCCGTACCTCGTCGGCAACTCGCCGGAGTCCAAGGCGCTGCGCCGGGCGAAGCGCGAGGCGGCGAAGCGGGCCGAGGAGGACCGCGTCACCGTCTGACCGCGAGTCGTCTGTGGCGGGGTCGCGAGTCGTCTGTGGCGGGGGCGCGAGTCGTCTGTGGCGGGGGCGCGAGTCGTCGACGCGATCCGGCGTGGACGCGGACCTACCGCCGGTCGCGGGCAGTCGCTGCGTACGAGGTGGGGCGCGAGGTGCGAACGTGACGGGCAGACGGCGCCGACGTCAGATCAGCCGGCGGTCGCTCGCCCAGCGCGTGAGCTCGTGCCGGCTGGACAGCTGGAGCTTGCGCAGCACGCTCGACACGTGCGTCTCGACGGTCTTGACGGAGATGAAGAGCTCCTTCGCGACCTCCTTGTACGCGTACCCGCGCGCGATCAGCCGCATCACCTCCCGCTCCCGCTCGGTCAGGCGGTCGAGGTCGGAGTCGACCTGCGCGACCTCGATCGTCCCCGCGAACGCGTCCAGGACGAACCCGGCGAGCCGCGGCGAGAACACCGCGTCACCCCCGGAGACCCGGCGGATCGCGTCGACCAGCTCGGCGCCGGTGATGTTCTTCGTGACGTACCCGCGGGCGCCGCCCCGGATCACCCCGATCACGTCCTCGGCGGCGTCGCTGACCGAGAGCGCGAGGAACTTCGTCTCCGGCACGCGCGTCCCGACCCGGCGGATCACTTCGGCGCCCCCGCCGCCGGGGAGGTGCACGTCGAGCAGCACGACGTCGGGGCGGTGCCGCTCGATCGCGGCGACCGCCTCGTCGACGTCACCGGCCTCGGCGACGATCTCGACCGCGCCGCCGAGCTCGGCGCGCACGCCGGTCCGGAACATCGCGTGGTCGTCGACCAGCACCACTCGCAGCAGGTCCGTCGCGGTCATCGTGCCTCCCCTTCGTTCGGGTCTCGATCCTCACCGGTCCGGTCTCGATCCTCGCTCCGCTCGGACTCGACCACCGGTGCCTCCCCGTCCATCCGGTCTCGATCCTCGCTCCGCTCGGACTCGACCACCGGTGCCTCATCTTCCGCTGGTCGAGGCGTGAGCGGAGCGAACGATCGAGACCCCTCCGCAGAGCCCTCCAGCGGCAGCACGAGCCGCACCTCGGTGCCCTCGCCCACGCCCGAGCGTACGACGGCGCGACCGCCGTGGCGTTCCATCCGCTCCACCAGCGAGCGGCGGATCCCGAGCCGGTCCTCGGGGATCGCCTCCGGGTCGAACCCGCGACCGCGGTCGCGTACGAACACCTCCGCCTCCGCGCCACCGACCTCCACGTACACGTCGATCCGGTCGGCGCCGGAGTGCTTCGCGGCATTCGTCATCGCCTCGCGCGCGGCCGCGCGCAACGCTTCCACGTCCGGTGACGACTCGACGTCGCCGACGCCGACGACCTCGATCGGCACGCGGTACGTCGCCTCGACGTCGGCCGCGTCCGCACCCAGCGCGCTGCGCAGGCTCGCCTCGGCGGGCGGCGGCTCCCCGTACAGCCAGTCCCGCAGCTCGCGCTCCTGGCGCCGGGCGAGGGTGGCGACGAGGGACGGGTCGCTCGCGTTCTTCTGGAGCAGGGCGAGCGTCTGGAGCACGGAATCGTGCAGGTGTGCGGCGACGTCGGCGCGCTCCTGGGAACGGACCCGCTCGCGCCGCTCGGAGTCGAGGTCGCTGACGAGCCGGACGATCCACGGGCCGAGGATCAGCGCGGCGCCGAGCAGGGCGAGCACGAACGCGGCCAGCAGCTGCGTCGCCGACGAGAGGCCGCCGAGCTGCGCGACCAGCACCCCGTACCCGACGAGCACGAGCAGCCCGCCCGCGACGATCCGGGCCATCGCGCTCCAGCCGGACGTCGTGCTGACCCAGCGCTGCAGGGAGCGGTCGTCGGCCTGCCGCCAGATCAGCGCGACCCCGGCGATCCCGAGCATCAGCGGCAGCAGGACCCCGGCGAGCGCGCCGCTGCCCGCCCACACGAACCACGCCACGCCCAGTCCGATCACCACGAGCGCGACGGTCTGGAGGGTGTCGCGGCTGCTCGGCGAGCGGCCGTCGGACTCCGTACGCAGCCCGCGGCGGCGGGCTGACTCGAGTCCCGGCGCCTCGGCGCGGTCGCCGAGGGGGACGAAGATCCAGAACCCGAGGTACGCGAGCACACCCGCGAGCTGGAAGAGTGTCGTGATCACGAACACGAGCCGCACCCACAGCACCGGGACGCCGAGGTGGTCCGCGAGACCCTGCGCGACGCCGCCGAGGACCCGGGGCTGCGGGGAGCGGACGAGCTTCGGCGTCGCCGACGGCGCCGTCGTCGGCGCCGGGCCAGGAGCGGGAGTCGCAGTCACGTCGTCGATCGTCACACGTCCGCGCGCGCGGGAACAGCAGGGAACCGCCGGTCGTGACCCCGAACCCCGGCCCCCGGGCTCCGGTGGCGTTCAGGGTTGTCCCCCATGGTCCGGGCCGCCCTGCGCGGCCACGATGGAAGCATGAACGACAGCTCGGCTGCCCCCGGCGGCCCTCCGACACCCGAGTCCGGGACACCCGCGTCCGGCGGGTCGACCGACGGCCCCGCCGACGGCACACAGCCGTCCTCCGACGGTCGTACCGACCAGACCCCTCCGGCGGGCTCGGCCCAGATCGATGGCGCGATCGGCTCGGTCACACGCCTGCACCGCTCGGACCCGCGCATGGTGGCCGGCGTCTCCCAGGGCATCGGCCGCTGGCTGGGCATCGACCCGGTGATCCCGAGGATCCTGTTCGCGGTCCTCACCGTGCTCGGGATCGGCGGCGCGATCGCGTACGGCGCGGCGTGGGTCCTGCTCCCCGACGAGCGGACCGGTGAGTCGCTGGCGAAGCGGTGGTTCAACCTCGGCGACTCCGAGCCACAGGTCCGCCTCGTCGGCCTCGGCGTCGCAGCGGTGATCGCGCTGAGCTGGACCTGGGGTCCCGGCTGGGGCTGGTCGTTCGACTGGCTCTGGCTCGTCGCGGTCCTCGTCCTGGTCTGGATCGTGATCCGCAGCGCCGGCTCGCGCTCGTCGCAGACGCCCACGCAGCCGCCCGCACCGGGCACCCCGCCGTACGGCGCGGGCGGTGCGTACGGTCCCGCAGCGGCCCCGCCGTACGGGGAGCGGGCCGTGACCCCGCCGTACGGGCCGCCGTACGACTCGGCGACCGGCTCGGCGACCGGCGCCGCGTCGTACGGCACCGCCCAGGCTGCGTCGGTCACGACGCCGGCCGGCCCGTCCGGGACGGACGCGCCGGTGCCGCCGGGACCCCCAGCCCCGCCCGTACCGCCCACACCGTCCGTGCCCCCGACTCCTCCGCCGCCGAAGCCGCGCAACCCGCGGCACGACTCCGGCACCCTGACCCTGGCCACGCTCTCCCTCGCCGCGATCGCGTGCGGCGTGGCGGCCATCGGCTGGAGCGCGAACGACGGCTTCGAACCCTCGGTCCTGCCGGCGATCGTCACCGGCGTGATCGCGCTGGGGATGCTGGTCGGCACGGTGTACGGCAACGCCCGCCCGTTGATCCTGCCCGCGATCCTCGCGGTCGGCGTGCTCGGCGCGACGGCGGCCGTACCGACGTTCGACGCCGGCTCGGTCCGGGAGGCACCGGTGGTGGCGTCCCAGCTCGACGACCGCTACGAGCTCGGCATCGGCGAAACCGTGCTGGACCTGCGCGACATCGCCGACCTGGAGTCGCTCGACGGGCGCACGCTCGAGGTCGACCAGGGGATCGGCCACATCCGGATCCTGCTGCCCGACGACCTCGACGTCGACGCGAACGCCGACGTCCGCCTCGGACACGCCGCGGTCCTCGGGACCGAGACCGGCGGACCCGACCTCGAGGTGCACAGGACCACGGGGACGACCGATGCGCCCGATCTGACCCTCGACCTCAGTCTGACTCTCGGATCCGTGGAGGTGATCCAGCCGTGAAGCGCCACCCTCTCGACCCCGTCGCCCTGACGGCCCTCGTCGTCCTGGTCGCGATCCTGACCGTGTGGGGCCTGTGGATCGCCGGCGCGGACCCGGTGCCCGTGGCCGCTGCTGGTCCGGCGGTGCTGCTGGTCGCCGGTACGGTCGGGCTGATCGCCTCGCTCGCCGCCGGCCGCCGCGCACGCCGCTCAGCCGTCGCCGCCGGGCCTGCCCCGGTGGTGGAGGCACCGTACGACGCCGCCGTCGACGCACCGACCCCGGAGGTGACCGACAGCGACGCGGCGTACGACCTGCCCGCGGACGACGCGGCGTACGAACCGGGCGACCTGCCCGCAGACGACGCGGCGTACGAACCGGGCGACCTGCCCGCGGACGACGCCATGGACGCACCGCCGTACGACCCGCCCGCGGACGCACGCGACGACACCCTGCACCTCGACGACCTGACCCGACGCGACGACGAAGGAGACGCACGATGAGCCGCGACAAGCAGCTGACCCGACCGCGAGACGACCGTTGGATCGGAGGTGTGTGCAGCGGCGTCGCCCGCTACGCCGGCGTCGACCCGACCGTGGTCCGGCTGGTGACGGTGGTGCTCACCGTGATCGGGTTCGGGTCGATGATCGTCATCTACCTGGTCGCGTGGCTGCTGATGCCGAACGACCCGCCTGCCACGGCTTGGTCCGGGGTCACCGACCAGACGTCACCGCCCCCGAGCGCGTAGCGTCTGCGGACGCAGGGCCTGGGCCCGCAGCCACCGGTTGCGGGCTCGGACCACGAGGTCGGGGTGGTCGGTGAACACACCGTCCACCCCGGCTTCGCAGAAGGCCCGCATCTCCGCTGCGATCCGGCCGCGGGTCCCCGGACCGAACCGCCGCCGCAGCTCGCGCGGGAGGAACTCGTTCTCCCGCCGCAACGTCCACACCATCACCTCGAGCCCCGCCGCGTGCGCCTCGTCGACCAGGGTCGTCGGTCCGAGCGTCGACGCATCCGGCCCGCGCGCCAGCACGTACTCCTTGGCCACGCCGAGCGCCTGCACGTGCCGCGCCGACCACGCGAGGCCCTCGGGCTTCAGCAGGTCCGCGTACGTCCGGGTGTCGCCGGCGACCTCCAGATCGTACGGCCGGTCCTCGCTCATGATCGCCTGGATCAGCCGCACGTCGGAGGCACCGGCGAGGCGCTCCAGTGTGGCGAGCTCGTTCGCCTCGACCCACGTGAGCGGCCCGTCCATCCCGGTCTCGCGGAGCAGCTCGAGCAGCGGCTCCTCGACGGCGAGGCCCTGCTGACGCCAGTACGAGGGGTGCTTGATCTCGACGCAGATCCCGACCGGCCGCCGTCCCCGCACCGCGCGGTCGGCGTTGTGGCCGTGGACCAGCGCGATCAACTCGCGCAGAGTCGGCACGAGGAACGAACCGTCGAGCCGCGCGCTGCGCCGCCGCAGCTCCGGGAACCGCTCCCGCGCCCGCAGCGTCCGGACCTCGTCCAGCGACAGGTCCTCGCAGAACCACCCCTCGGCCTCGACACCGTCGACTACGCGCGTACGGCGTCGGGCGGCGAGGTCGGGCCGCTCGGAGATGTCGGTGGTCGCGCTCAGCTCGGGGTCGTGCCGCAGCACGAGCTCGCCGTCACCGGTGACTGCCACGTCGGTCTCGACCAGGTCCGCGCCCTGCCGGATCGCCAGGTCGAACGCTTCCAGGGTCATCTCCGGGAGGTACCCGCTGGCCCCGCGATGGGCCACCACGGCGGGGCCTTCGGCCCGTCTCGACATCGTCGTCTCCTGGTCGGCGTCGCGTTCCATGCTAGGAGGCGCGGACGCACGGCGGGCGACGGGCGCACGCGGGGCGTGTCACGGCCGGTCACCGCAGACGCGCGTCAGCTGTGCCAGGACCGCCAGAGCGCGGCGTACGGCCCGTCGCGCTCGACGAGCTCGTGGTGGGACCCGAGCTCGCTGATCCGGCCGTCCTCGACCACCGCCACCCGATCCGCGTCGTGCGCGGTCGAGAGCCGGTGCGCGATCGCGATCACGGTCCGCCCCTCCAGCACCGCACCCAGCGAACGCTCGAGGTGCCGCGCGGCCCGTGGGTCGATCAGCGACGTCGCCTCGTCGAGCACGAGCGTGTGCGGATCGGCCAGCACGACTCGCGCCAGCGCGACCTGCTGCGCCTGCGCATCCGTCAGCGCGTGACCGCCCGACCCGACCACCGTGTCCAGACCGTGCTCGAGCCGGTCGACCCAGTCGAGCGCGTCCACGGCGTCGAGCGCGTGCCGCAGGACCGCGTCGCCGGCGTCCGTACCGTCGAGTGCGAGCAGCAGGTTGTCGCGCAGCGTCCCGACGAACACGTGGTACTCCTGCGTCAGCAGCACCACGTGCTTGCGCAGCTCGGCCAGGTCGACCTCGGTGGTCGGTACGCCGCCGACCGTCACCGAGCCGGCGCTCGGCCCCGAGATCCCGGCCACGAGCCGCCCGATCGTCGACTTGCCCGCACCCGACGGCCCGACCACGGCGAGCCGCTCCCCCGGCGCGACGTCGAGGTCGACCCCGTGCAGCACCTCGCGACCGGCACGGTACTCGAACCGCACCGCGTCCAGCCGTACGCGCGTGTCGTCGCCCAGCGTCCGCCCGTCGACCGGGCGGTCGTCCGGCACCTCACCGACACCCAGCAGACGGGTGAGCGAGGTGACGCCGACCTGGAGGGTGTCCATCCAGTTCAGCAACCGGTCGACCGGGTCGATCAGGAACCGCACGTACAGCAGCGCCGCCGTCAGCTCGGCCAGCGAGATCGTGCCCTGCGCGTACAGCCAGGACCCGATCAGCAGCGTGCCGACCACCGGGACCAGGTAGCCGATCTCGACCGACGGGAAGAACACCGTCCGCAGCCGCCGGGTGTACGACTCCGCGGCGTACGACTCGGCGATGTCGTCGTCGAGGCGGCGCCGACGCTCGTCGTGCAGGTCGAGCGACTCCACCGTGCGAGCGCCCTCGACGGTCTCGGCGAGGGTGGTGTTGATCCGGGAGTACGAGGCGTGCTCGCGCAGGTAGCCGTCCTTCGCGCGCGCCAGGTACCACCGGGTCGCGATCGCCAGGATCGGCACCGCGGCAACGAGCGCCAACCCGACCCAGCCGCCGACGAGCAGCGCCGCCACGATCGTGCACACGGCGGTCACCAGCGCGACCAGCGTCTCCGGCAGCGCGTAGCGGACCGACCAGCCGAGCGTGTCGACGTCGCGCGACGTGCGGGTCAGCAGGTCACCGGTGCCGGCCTGCTCGACCGCGCCGATCGGCAGCCGCAGCGACTCGTCGACGAAGTCCTCCCGCAGCCGCGCCAGCACGCTCTCCCCGAACGTCGCCGAGCGCAGCCGCGCGAACCGCGTCAGCACCGTCTGCGCGAGCAGGCAGCCCGCGACGACGAGCGTGATCCGGTCGATCGAGGAGATCGACCCGGTCTCCGTCGCGCTCTGCACGAGCTCACCGATCAGCCACGGCACCACCAGGCCCGCGCCGGCGGCGGTCGCGTGCAGCAGCACGATCCCGACCAGGTCGGCGCGGTGGTCGCCCGCGATCGTCCGCACGTAGCGGCGCAGGGTGGCCGAGGACGCGACCGGCAGCGTCTCACGCAACGACATCGGCATCCTCCTCCTGGCGGGCGACCACCATCCGGTAGCCGGCAACGGTCTCCATCAGCTCGCGGTGCGACCCGGTCGCCCGCACCCGTCCACCGGACAGGAACGCGACCTCGTCGGCGGTCTCGAGCAGGAGCGGGCTCGTGGTCAGGACGACGGTCGTCCGCCCGGCCCGCTCGTGGCTCAGGTTCGCGGCGATCCGCGCCTCCGTGTGCGCGTCGACCGCCGAGGTCGGCTCGACGAGCACGAGCACGTCGGCCTCGCTCAGCAGGGCCCGGGCGAGCACGACGCGCTGGCGCTGCCCACCGGACAGCGAGCGGCCCCGCTCGGTCAGCTCGGAGTCGAGCCCGTCGTCCAGGCCGTCGAGCACGTCCGTCGCGGCCGCGACCCGCATCGCGTCGAGCAGCGCGTCCCGGTCGTGCCGCCCGCCGACGTCGAGCGCGTCGTGCAGCGACCCGGAGAACAGCACGGCCCCCGTGTCGCTCACGACGATCCGGCGGCGCAGCTCGTCGTACGCGATCGCGTCGAGCGGCACCCCGCCGTACGTCGGGGTCTGGCGGTACGTCGCGGCCACGTCGTACGGGGCCGTGAGAAGGTCCTCGGTGAGCGGCACGGAGGGCGCGACGTAGCCGCCGATCCGGTCGGCGACCTGCTGCGGCAGCGTCGGGTCGTCCGCGACCAGCGCCGTCACGCGACCGCGGGCCGCGACGAACCCGGTCCGCGGGTCGACGACGTCGCCGTCGGTCGGCGACAGCGGCGCGTCGGGCTCGGTCCGCGCGGGCTTCAGCCCGAGGATCCGTACGACGTGGCGCGCCGAGACGTGACCGCGGATGACCTTGTTCGCGGCCTCGGTGAAGGTCTGCAGCGGCAGCATGAGGAACGTCGCGTACCCGTAGAACGCGACCAGCTCGCCCGGCGTGATCTGCCCGGCCGCCGCGAACCTCGCTCCGATCCACACGACGACCACCACGAACGCGCCCGGCAGCAGCACCTGGAGCGCGTCGAGCACCGACTGCACCCGCGCCACGCTCACGCCCGCCCGACGGACGTCCTGCGATGCGGCGCGGTAGCGACGCGAGAACATCTCCTCGCCACCGATCCCCCGCAGCACCCGCAGCCCCGCGACGATGTCGCTCGCGAGCGTGTTGAGCTCGCCCTGGAGCGCCCGCGCCTGCGCGTTGCGCTGCTGGAGCCGGCCGAGCAGCGGCCCGGTCGCGAGCATGAGCAGCGGCACGCCGATGAGCACGACGAGGCCGAGCGTGACCGAGGTCCGCAGCAGGATCGCGGCCACCGCCAGGTAGGCGACGACCGAGCCCGCGAACCGGGCGGTGACGTCGACGGCGTTGCCGATGTTCGCGATGTCGGTGGCACCGACGGACACGACCTCGCCGTGGGTCAGGCGCCGGTGCAGGTCCGCGCCGAGGCGGCCCGCGTGCGCACTGACGAGCTGGACCGTGCGGTACGCGGAGTCCAGCCACATCTGCACCACCAGGCGGTGCCGCGTGATGCCGGCGAACGCCTGCACGAGACCCAGCACGACGAGCAGGGCGGTCCAGCCGAGCAGCGCGCGGTCGAACCCGTCCGCGACCACCGCGTCGATCGCCGAACCCAGCACCGCCGGCACCAGCGCCTGCGCCAGCATCCAGGTCACGCCGAACGTGATCGCGAGGACCAGAACCCACCCCTGGGACCGGAGGATCCACAGCAGATACCGGGCCGCTGAGCGAATGTCTGGCGTCCCGGGATCAGTCAGCGGAAGGTTCTTCACGAGGAGCAAGGCTAGACATTGCGGACAACGCGACGCGAACGAATATTCGCCGGCGAGGGCGGCGCGTGACGTACGCCTCACGACCGGCACGCCGTACGGGGCGGGTCCGCGATGTGGGGTGGAGCGGCGGACCGCCGCGGCGTCGTTAAACTTGGCACCTGGTGTGCCGGGAAGTCTGGTCGGCGCCATCCTGGCGACCCCGAAGGAGACCCGTGACCAACCCACCGATCCTCTCGCACGGCACCTGGCCGGAGTCCTCGCGGATCGCGAGCCTGCTCCGCAAGGAGACCGTCGGCGGCTTCCTGCTGATCGGCGCCGCCGTCGTCGCGCTGATCTGGGCGAACTCGCCGTGGGGCGACGCGTACGCCGACCTCCGCGACTTCGAGATCGGTCCCGAGTCCCTGCACCTGCATCTGTCGCTCGGCACCTGGGCCGCCGATGGCCTGCTCGCCATCTTCTTCTTCGTCGCCGGGCTCGAGCTCAAGCGCGAGCTCGTCGCCGGCGACCTGCGCGACCCGCGCCGGGCGGCGATCCCGATCGTCGCTGCGGTCGGCGGCATGGTCATGCCGGCTGTGATCTACGTGGCGATCAACGCCGCGTCGAGCACCGAGGGCGCTCTGCGCGGCTGGGCGATCCCGACGGCGACCGACATCGCGTTCGCGCTCGCCGTGCTCGCCGTGCTCGGGTCGTTCCTCCCGACGGCACTGCGGACGTTCCTGCTCACGCTCGCGATCGTCGACGACCTTCTCGCCATCTGCATCATCGCCTTCTTCTACACCGACCACCTCGAGATCGTGTGGCTGCTCGCGGCGATCGTGCCGATCGCGATCTTCGCGGTCCTCGTCCAGCGGCGGGTGCGGCACTGGTACCTCCTGCTCCCGCTCGCGGCAGTCGCGTGGGCCCTCGTGCACGCGTCGGGCATCCACGCGACGATCGCCGGCGTCGTGCTCGGCTTCACCGTCCCCGTGCTGCGCAGCAAGAAGGCCGGCGGTCCCGAGGCCGGGCCAGGGCTCGCGGAGTGGTTCGAGCACCAGTGGCGCCCCATCTCGGCCGGCGTCGCGGTGCCGATCTTCGCGTTCTTCGCGGCCGGCGTCGACGTGGGCGGGCTCAGCGGGCTGGCCGAGGCCAACCGCTCCACCATCACCTACGGGATCCTCCTCGGCCTCGTGGTCGGCAAGATGCTGGGCGTCTTCGGTGCGACCTGGCTGATGGCGAAGTTCACCCACGCCAATCTCGATCCGAGCCTCGCGTGGGTCGACGTCATCGGCGTCGCACTGCTCGCCGGCATCGGATTCACCGTCTCGCTGCTGATCGGCGAGCTGGCGTTCGGCAACGCCACCGAGCACGACGACTACGTGAAGATCGGTGTCCTCGAAGGCTCGCTCCTCGCCGCGATCCTGGCGGCCATCGTGCTGCGGGCGCGCAACCGGGTGTACCGCCGGATCCACGTGCAGGAGACCGAGGACCTCGACGAGAGCGGGATCCCGGACATCTACGAGCAGGACTGACGAGTCGCCCCGCGCGGGGTCGCGCTCGGCCGCTGGTCGAGGCGGAGCGAAGCGGCCCCTGCCCGGTGGTCGAGGCGGCCCTGGCCCGTTGGTCGAGGCGGAGCCAAGCGGCCCCTGCCCGTTGGTCGAGGCGGAGCGAAGCGACCCCTGCCCGGCGGTCGAAGCGGAGCGAAGCGACCCCTGCCCGGTGGTCGAGGCGGAGCGAAGCGACGATCGAGACCCCACCCCTGCCCGCGCAGAAACTGTCAGCAGCACTTCGTATAGTCGTACACATGTTCGATAGCAGCGCGATCGGAGACCTGGAAGCGGCCGTGGCCCGCCTCCAGGACCAACCGATCGGGCTCGCCACCGACCCCCAGCTGTGCGACCTGCTCCGACGCACCCGCGCCGCCACCGACAAGCTCGAAGGCCTCGAGGCCGCCGGCCTCGACCAGATGCGCGAGACCCGCGCCCACGACACCGAAGGCTCCTCCTCGGTCGCCGGCTGGGCCACCGAACACCTCCGCCTGTCCCCCGCCCGCGCCCGCGCCCGCGCCGCCGCCGGGCGCACCCTGCGCCTGCTCCCCGACGTCGCCACTGCCTCCCGCAACGGCCGGATCCGCATCGAGCACGTCGAGAAGTTCACCACCGGCCTCACCAAGCTCGGCACCGACCTGATGAGCCTGGCCGCCGCCCCGATGGTCGAGCTCGCCAGCACCAACAGCCCCGAGGAGCTCAAGGCCGCGATCACCGAGCTGCACGGCATCACCCACACCGACGAGCTCGACGACGCCTACGCCCGAGGCATGGACCGCCACGACCTCACCCTGTCCCGCACCACCGAGGGGTTCCACCTCACCGGGTTCCTCGACATCGCCGGCGGGATGCGCCTCGCCGAGCTCCTCAAGACCACCGCCGCACCACGCGACGCCGACGACACCCGCACCCCCGCCCAACGCCGCCTCGACACCCTCACCGACCTGATCGACACCGCGCTCACCCACGGCCTGCCCACCGACCACGGCATCCGCCCCCAGCTCCACCTCCACGTCGAAGCCGAATGGCTCGCCGGACAGATCGGCGCCGGCCCGCCCCGCCTCGACGGCTGGGGCACCATCGGCACCGACCTGTACGGCTACCTCAGCTGCGACGCCGACCGCACCGCCCTGCTGCTGAACGGCACCACCACCGGCCCCACCCCGATCGCCGACGTCCTCAACGTCGGACGCACCCAACGCCTCGCCACCAAGAAACAACGCCGCGCCGTCCGCGCCCGCCAACACGGCCGCTGCGCCAACCCGGGCTGCTCGCACACCGTCCTGGAGTTCCACCACGTCGCCTGGTGGACCCGCGACGGCGGCCCCACCGACCTCCACAACATCATCGGCCTCTGCCCCCGCTGCCACGCCCGGGTCCACACCGGCACCCTCACCATCGAACCCGACGGCCACCGCGGGTTCACCTTCACCACCACCAACCGCGCCCGACACAAACGCCGACTCGAAGACCACGCACGCATCCAGCGCGAGAAGATCCGCACCTTCCTCCGCCGCCTCACCCGCGACGCCGGCCTCACCCCCACACCCGCACACACACCGGTCACCCCGCCGCCCGTGCGCACACCGGCCACCGGCACCGCCACCGGCACCGCCACCGGCAACCGAGCGAGAACGACGGCCCGCGCCACCGCGGCCTGCACCAACACATCCAGCACGACCAGCACCGTCACGACACGAGTCACGGCCCGCGTGGCGACAACGCTCGCCCAACCACGATCCGAGGCACCGCCCCCGCAGCTGCGCAGATCCGATCCTCCCGACCGCACCCCCGAGGATCCAGCACCCTGGACGAAGCCCGACAAGCTCCGCCCCCGCATCCACGCCCGCACCTAGACCGATCAGCCAGCGCCCGCGTCGACCCGCCGCCAGCACCACTGAACAGCCCGCCGGAGAACACCGACGGGCCCGTTCGCACGCCCACACAGGCGTCGGCCCGGGGCCCGAGACGCATGCGAGGGCGGGGCCAGGCCCAAGCGCCGGGAGCCGAGGCTCAGACGCGACGGACGTCGTACGCGTGGTGCTCGATGTCGTGCAGGAAGTACGCAGCAAAGGTGGCGACGGAGAACACAGCTCCGTCGTTGCGCCGCCCCGTCCGACCCCACGCATCATCGGGGACAGCGTCGAACGCAGCCGCGGTCAGTCCGGCCTCCCGCACCAGGGCCGTTCCGACCTCGGCCGGATCCTGCGCGCCGTAGTCCTGCTCGACGGCGGTGGCGTCCTGGTCCCAGTTCGCGAACAGCGGATCGTCCTCGCCCAGCATGAGTGCGAGCCGCTCACGGAACAGCGTGAGCACGTCGCGGACGTGACAGGCGTACTCCAGCGGCGACCACGTCGCGTCGTCCGGGCGTACCACCACATCGGGTCGTGCGAGCACCTCGGCCCACCCGGTCGCGTTCGCTCGGACCCGGTCGCCCGTCCGTACGACATCGAGCGCCGTGGGGTCGAACCCGCACTCCTCGCACGGCTGGCGCGTCGCCCAGGTCCAGTCCTTCGTGTCAGGGATGATCGGCACGGTGCTCACTCCCACTCGATGGTGCCCGGAGGCTTGCTGGTCACGTCGAGCACGACACGGTTGACCTCGGGGACCTCATTGGTGATCCGTGTCGAGATCCGCTCGAGCAGCTCGAACGGGAGCCGGCTCCAGTCCGCCGTCATCGCGTCCTCGCTGGAGACCGGACGCAGCACGATCGGGTGACCGTACGTCCGCCCGTCACCCTGGACGCCGACCGACCGGACATCGCCGAGCAGGACGACCGGGAACTGCCAGACGTCACGGTCGAGACCGGCCGCCGTGAGCTCTTCACGCGCGATCGCATCGGCCTCGCGGACGATCCGTAGCCGCTCGGCGTCCACCGCGCCGACGATCCGAATCGCGAGCCCGGGGCCCGGGAACGGATGCCGCCACACCATCGCCGGAGGGAGTCCGAGCTGCTCCCCGACCTGCCGGACCTCGTCCTTGAAGAGCGTCCGCAGCGGCTCGATCAGGCTGAACTGGAGGTCCTCCGGCAGGCCTCCGACGTTGTGGTGGCTCTTGATGTTCGCGGCGCCTTCGCCTCCCCCCGACTCGACCACGTCGGGGTAGAGCGTGCCCTGCACCAGGAACCGCACGGGAGTGCCGGGAGTCTGCAAGATCTCGATCTCGGCCGCCTCGAACGTCCGGATGAACTCGCGCCCGATGATCTTGCGCTTCTCCTCGGGGTCGGTCACCCCGGCGAGATGGCCGAGGAACTGGTCGGCGGCGTCGACGACCTTGAGGTTCACGTCCGTGGCCGCGACGTAGTCCCGCTCGACCTGGGCGGCCTCGTCCTTGCGAAGCAACCCGTGGTCGACGAACACGCAGGTGAGCTGGTCACCGATGGCTCGCTGGACGAGTGCGGCCGCGACCGAGGAGTCCACACCACCGGACAGCGCGCAGATCACCCGCGCGTCACCGACCTGCTCCCGGATCCGCTCGACCTGCTCGTCGACGATGTTGACCATCGTCCAGGTCTGACGGCACCCCGCGATGTCCACGAGGAAGTGCTCGAGGATCCGCTGGCCGTGCTCCGAGTGCATCACCTCGGGGTGCCACTGGACGCCCGCGAGACCGCGCTCGGGCGCTTCGAACGCCGCGACCGTCGCCCGAGGAGAAGACGCGGTGACACGGAAGCCTTCCGGCGCCCGGACCACCTCGTCGCCGTGCGACATCCAGGACCGCAGCGTGGCCGGAAGGCCGGCCAGGAGCACCCCCGGATCGGAGACACCGACGTCCGTCCGGCCGTACTCGCGCTTGCCGGTGTTCGCGACATCTCCGCCGAGCGCGAGAGCCATCGCCTGGAATCCGTAGCAGATCCCGAACACCGGCGTCTCCGCAGCGAAGATCCCTGGATCGAGCGCCGGCGCGCCGGGCTCGTACACCGAGGAGGGACCGCCCGAGAGGATGATCGCCTTCGGGTTCTTGGCGAGCATCTGCTCGACCGGCATCGTGTGCGGGACGATCTCGGAGTAGACCTTCGCCTCCCGGACACGCCGCGCGATCAGCTGGGCGTACTGGGCACCGAAGTCGACGACGAGGACCAGGTCGTGATCGGGAATCTCGGACACCCCGCGATCCTATCGGCCCCGACGGTGCCGCCCGTCCGTCGGTCGAGCCCGTCGAGACACCCGCGAGTCGCCGCTGGTGGGGTCGCGAGTCACGTTTGGCTGGGCCGCGAGTCACCGGCGACGTCCGCGAGGGAATGGGGTCGTGCCTGCGTACGTGCCACCGTGCCGCACGTGCCTGCGCAGCCACCCACACGTGGCGCGCTTCGCAGGCACGTTCTCGCGCTCCGTCTCCCGGGGACGCAGATGCCTGCACGACGACCGGCCCGCGGGGGCGGGGCGTCAGGTGATGTCGACGATGGGGAGACGCAGGGCGCCGGGAGCCTCGTCGGGGACGACCGGCGCTTTCGGAGCGACCGGGTCGACCCGGCGGTATGCGCCGCCGAGTGCGGGGCGCGGATCGGTCTCACCGCGGTTCGGCCACATCGCCATCGCCCGCTCCGCCTGGGCGGTGATCGTGAGCGACGGGTTCACCCCGAGGTTCGCGCTGATCGCGGCACCGTCCACGACGTGCAGCCCTTCGTGCCCGTAGAGCCGGTGATACGGGTCGATCACCCCGGATACCGCCGAGTCGCCGATCGCGCAGCCGCCGATGAAGTGTGCCGTGAGCGGGATGTTGAACGGCTCCCCGATCGTGCCGCCTGGCCAGCCGTCGACCTTCTCAGCAGTCCGCCGCACGGCCTCGTTGGCCTTGGGGATCCACGACGGATTGGGCTCGCCCTCGCCCTGGCGCGACGTCATCCGCAGCCGGCCGGTCAGCCGTGACCGCTTGACGTAGGTGGTGATCGAGTTGTCCACGGTCTGCATCACCAGCATGATGATGACCCGCTCCGACCAGTGCTTCAGGTCGTAGAGCTTGGCGATGTTGCGCTTCTGTCCCCACATCTCCTTCAGCCAGGTCTGCCAGCGAGGCCGTGGGCCGTCTCCGTCGGTCAGCACCGTCTGGAGCAGCGACATGGAGTTCGAGCCCTTGCCGTACCGTACGGGCTCGATGTGGGTGACCTCGTCCGGATGGAACGACGATGTGATCGCGACGCCTTCGGAGTAGTCGACGTCGTTCCCCGAGGCGATCGCGCCGAGCAGCGACTCGGAGTTCGTCCGGGTCAGCACGCCGAGGCGTGAGGAGACCCGGGGCAGCACGCCGTCACTGCGCATCCGGTGCAGCAGCTTCTGCGTCCCGAGCGCCCCGGCGGCGAAGACCACCTGGTCCGCAGTGAAGGTCCGCGCGACCGTCCGACGCCGATCCGTACGGCGCGTCTCCACCGCGTACCCACCTCCGGACCGCGGCCGTACGGCCGTCACCGTGGTGAGGTCGTGCACCTGCGCGCCCGCCTGCTCGGCGAGATAGAGGTAGTTCTTCATCAGCGTGTTCTTCGCGTTGTGGCGGCAGCCGGTCATGCACTCGCCGCAGTTCAGGCAGCCGGCGCGCTCGGGGCCGGCACCGCCGAAGTACGGGTCCGCGACCCGCTCCCCCGGCCCACCGAAGAAGACCCCGACCGGCGTCGGGTGGAACGTCTCGCCGACGCCCATGTCCTCGGCGACCTCACGCATCACCTTGTCCGCCGGCGACACGAACGGGTAGGTCGTCACGCCGAGCATCCGCTTGGCCTGGTCGTAGTACGGCGCGAGCTCCGACTTCCAGTCCGTGATGTGACCCCACGACCGATCGCGGTAGAACGGCTCGAGCGGCTCGTACAGGGTGTTCGCGTAGACCAGCGAACCACCGCCGACCCCGGCTCCGGACAGGATCATCACGTCCTTGAGGACGTTGATCCGCTGGATGCCGTAGCAGCCGACCTGGGGCGCGAACAGGTAGCGCCGCAGGTCCCAGGACGTGTCGGCGAAGTCCTCGTCGCCGAAGCGGGCCCCGGCCTCCAGGACGCCGACCCGGTAGCCCTTCTCCGTCAGCCGCAGCGCCGTGACGCTCCCGCCGAAACCGGACCCGACGACGAGGACGTCGTAGTCCGGTGTCGCACCGGAGCTCACCGGCGGCCCAGCTTCTTCAGCACGCGCAGCGCGGCGATCATCGTCTTCTCGTACGTCGCGTCGCCGACGAACCGCGGCGCGGCCAGCGGGACCAGCGACTGGCTCGCCACCGACTGCGTCTCGGTGTAGCGCAGGATGCCCTCCGCGCCGTGCCGCCTCCCGACCCCGGACTCACGCATGCCGCCCATCGGCGCCTCGACGCTGCCGAACGTGGCGGCGAAGCCCTCGTTCACGTTGACCGTCCCCGCCTTGATCCGGCCGGCGAGGGCACGGCCACGCTTCGCGTCGCGGGTGAAGATCGAGGCGTTCAGGCCGTACTCTCCGTCGTTCGCGCGTTCGATCGCCTCCGCCTCGCCCCCGAAACGGTAGAGCGAGACGACCGGGCCGAAGGTCTCCTCCGCGAAGCACGTCATCGTCGGGTCGACGCCCTCGAGCAGGGTGGGCTCGTAGAAGTACGGGCCGATGTCCGGGCGCGCTCGGCCACCCGTCAGGACGCGGGCCCCCCGGGCCACCGCGTCGTCGACGTGCCGTACGACCGTGTCGAGCTGCGCCTGCGAGACGAGGGAGCCCATGTCGGCGCCGTACCCGATCGTCGGGGCCAGCCGCATCCGCGAGACCCGCTCGACGAGCTTGGCGACGAACCGGTCGTAGACCGCGTCGGCGACGAACAACCGCTCGACCGACACGCACAGCTGGCCCGCCGAGGAGAAGCAGCCGCGGATCGCGCCCTCGACCGCGCGGTCGACGTCGGCGTCCGCGAGGACGAGCATCGGGTTCTTGCCGCCGAGCTCCAGGGATGCCGACACCAGGCGGTCGGCGGCCTGGGCCGCGACCCGCTTGCCGGTCGCGGTCGAGCCGGTGAAGCACACGTAGTCGGCCCGGTCGATGATCGCGGATCCGATCACCGAGCCGGCGCCGTACACGACCTGCCACAGCTGCGACGGGAAGCCCACCTCGTCCAGCAGCTCGACGGCAGCCAGCGCGGACAGCGGCGTCTGGCTGTCCGGCTTGTGCACGACTGCGTTGCCCGCCGCGATGGCCGGGATCCCGTCCGAGACGGCGAGCGTCAGCGGGTAGTTCCACGGAGAGATGATGCCGACGACACCCTTGGGTACGCGGTTGATCCGGGCGTGGGTGAGCATCGGATACACACCGGCGACCCGCTTGCCTCCGAGGTGCTTGCGCAGCGTGCGGCCGTAGTAGCGGGCGGTGAGCGCGACGTGGAGGACCTCGTCGAACGCGTGCGCCCGCGCCTTCCCCGCCTCCCACTGCACGAGATCCATCAGCTCGTCCGCGTGGTCGAGCACCGCGTCGTGCAGGTCGAGCAGGAGCGATGCCCGGTGGTCCAGCTCCGTACGCGCCCAGCTCCGCTGAACCGTGCGGGCCTCCTCGAACCCGGCCTCGACGTCGGCGACGTCCGAGAGCGGGATGCTCGCCACCGGCTGACCCGTGAACGGGGCCTCGGTCGTGACCGACCGGCCCGACGTCGCGCGGAGGCGGGCCGTGAGTGTGCGGACCCGAGCGGGATCGAGGGCGAACGCCGCGGTGGGGTCGTGCTCCGGGTCCGCCGGCAGAGCCGAGACGTCGGAGCGGCGGGGATCGTGGGCAGCCATGCAGATCACTGTAAAACGCCGGAGACCCGGTGGCTACCCTCCGGTAACGAAATGCATCACAATCGATGACACATCGTGACCGTCGCGATCACTCCCGCGACTCGACCGGCGAGGTGGCGAGCAGGTCGCTCCCTACTCGACGACGACCGCGACGCGCTGGAACTCCTTGAGCTCCGTGTACCCCGTCGTCGCCATCGCGCGGCGAAGGGCGCCGATCAGGTTCATCGTGCCGTCCGGGACGGTCGACGGCCCGAAGAGGACCGACTCGAACGACCCGACCCGGCCCAGGTCGATGCGCTGACCACGCGGCAGGTCCGCGTGCCAGGCCTCGGCGCCCCAGTGGAAGCCGCTGCCCGGCGCCTCCTCGGCCCGCGCGAACGGCGAGCCGACCATCACCGCGTCGGCACCGCACGCGATGGCCTTCGTCAGGTCGCCGCTCCGCCCGACCGAACCGTCGGCGATCACGTGGACGTACCGGCCGCCCGACTCGTCGAGGTAGTCCCGACGGGCCGCGGCGACGTCCGCGACGGCACTCGCCATCGGCACCGCCACCCCCAGCACCTGCCGGGTCGTGTGCGCCGCACCGCCACCGAATCCGACGAGCACACCGGCGGCACCCGTGCGCATCAGGTGCAGCGCCGCCTGGTGGGTCGCGCACCCGCCGACGATCACCGGCACGTCGAGCTCGTAGATGAACTCCTTGAGGTTCAGCGGCTCGGTCTGGCCGGACACGTGCTCCGCCGACACCGTGGTCCCGCGGATCACGAACAGGTCGACACCGGAGTCGACGACCGTCTGCGCGAACTGCTTGGTCCGCTGAGGCGACAGTGCGCCCGCGACCGTCACGCCCGACTCACGGATCTGCCGCATGCGCTCGGTGATCAGCTCGGCCTTGATCGGCTCGTCGTACATCCGCTGGAGCTTCAGCGTCGCCTCGGCGGGCTCGAGCCTGGCGACCTCCGCGAGCATCGGCCGGGGATCGTCGTAGCGAGTCCAGAGGCCCTCGAGGTCGAGCACGCCCAGGCCGCCGAGCTTGCCGAGCAGGATCGCCGTCTCGGGCGACATCACCGAGTCCATCGGCGCTGCGACCACCGGGATCTCGAACCGGTAGGCGTCGATCTGCCAGGCCGTCGAGACCTCCTCAGGATCGCGCGTACGCCGGCTCGGGACGATCGCGATGTCGTCGAACGAGTAGGCCCTGCGTCCGCGCTTGGCTGCGCCGATCTCGATGTCCATGCAGGCAGTCTAGTGACGGCGCCCACCCTCAGCCGCAGGCGTACGGGGTGCGCTGCGGGGCGTACGTCGCGGAGCCGGCGCGGGGTGCGCGTCAGCCGCGCGCGTAGTTCGGTGCCTCGACCGTCATCTGGATGTCGTGCGGGTGGCTCTCCTTGAGCCCGGCGGCGGTGATGCGGACGAATCGACCCTTCGTCTGCAGGTCCGGGATCGTGCGGGCTCCGACGTAGAACATCGACTGGTGCAGCCCACCGATGAGCTGGTGCGCGACGGCGCCGACCGGTCCGCGGTAGGCGACCTGGCCCTCGATCCCCTCGGGGACGATCTTGTCGTCGGAGGTGACGTCGGCCTGGAAGTAGCGGTCCTTGGAGTACGACTTCTTGCCGCGCGACGACATCGCAGCGAGCGAGCCCATCCCGCGATAGCTCTTGAACTGCTTGCCGTTGACGAAGATGAGCTCGCCCGGGCTCTCCTCGCAGCCGGCCAGCAGCGAACCGACCATCACGCTGTCCGCGCCGGCGACGAGGGCCTTCGCGATGTCGCCGGAGTACTGCAGGCCGCCGTCGCCGATCAGCGGGACGCCCGCGGGCTTCGTGGCCCGCGCCGCGTCGTGGATCGCCGTCACCTGCGGCACGCCCACCCCGGCGACGACGCGCGTGGTGCAGATCGAGCCGGGCCCGACCCCGACCTTGACCGCGTCGACGCCTGCCTCGACGAGCGCCTTCGCCCCTTCGTACGTCGCGACGTTGCCGCCGATCACCTGGACGTGGCTCATCGCCGGGTCGGCCTTGACCCGGCGCACCATCTCCAGCAGCGCCTTCGCGTGACCGTGCGCGGTGTCGACGACGAGAACGTCGACCCCGGCCTCGACGAGCGCACCCGCCCGCTCCCACGAGTCACCGAAGAACCCGACCGCAGCCCCGACCAGCAGGCGACCGTCGCCGTCGTAGCTGGCGTCGGGGAACTGCTCGGACTTCACGAAGTCCTTGACGGTGATCAGACCCCGCAGGTGCCCGGACTCGTCGACGAGCGGGAGGCGCTCCTTCTTGTGCGCCCGCAGCAGCTCCGCCGCCGCGTCACGGCCGATGCCGACGGGGCCCGTGATCAGCGGCATCGGCGTCATCACCTCGCCGACGGTGCGGGTCGCCCACTCGGCCACCGGGACGAAGCGCAGGTCGCGGTTGGTGACGATCCCGAGCAGGGTCTCGTCACCGTCGACGACCGGGAGTCCCGAGACGCGGTACTCGCCGCACACCTCGTCGAGCTCCTCCAGCGTCGCCTTCGGGCTGATCGTGATCGGGTTGCTGATCACACCGGTCTGCGTCCGCTTGACGAGGTCGACCTGGTAGGCCTGGTCGGCGACCGAGAGGTTGCGGTGCAGGATCCCGATCCCGCCCTGGCGCGCCATCGCGATCGCCATCCGGGCCTCGGTCACCGTGTCCATCGCCGCCGAGATCAGCGGGACGCGCAGCGAGATCTCGCGCGTCAGCCGGGAGGTCGTGTCGACCTCGCTGGGGATCACATCGGTCTCACCCGGAAGGAGCAGGACGTCGTCGTACGTCAGCCCGAGCGGGGCGAACATCTCCGGCACACCCGCAGCGTTGAGATCCATGGCGTCCTTCCTCGTGCTCCCGACTGCTCCCATCGTAGCGACCGGGGAAGCGAGACCGGACTGCCGGAACCGCGGAGGAACTCAGTCGTCGTGACGGTCGCGGCCGCCGCGTCCCCGACCGTCACGATCGCGGTCCGAGTCGTCGCCGCGGATGGACTCGTCGTCGTCACGATCACGGCCGGGCTCGTCCGCCTCCGGGTCGTCGTCCGACCACCACGGGAAGTCCGGCCACTCCCACTCCGGCGGGCCCTCCCGGTCCTCTCCGGGTGTCGGCGAGGTCCCTGGTGGCTGCGTCTCGGGAGGGGAGGTCTCCGGCGATGGCGTGGGTGCGGAGGGGCGGTCCGGTCGCGCGGGCCCGCCGGACCCGGGTCGGTCCTCCCGGCTGCCTTGGCGCGACACCTCCACCGGCTCGTCCACGCTCAGCGCATCGGCCGACCCCCGTCCGGCGAGGTGCTCAGGCGGCGGGCTAGCAGTCGGGGGTGGGGTCGCGGTCGACGGGAGGCGGTCGGCGGCCGTCGGCGACCCGATGTCCTCACCGACGCCGACGGCGTGCTTGACCACGAAGTGCAGGGGGGCCACCGGGTTGCCGGCGACCGCTTGGCTCACGCCCATCGCGAGGACGCAGGCCGCGCCGCCCACGAGGACGGCAGCGCGACGTGTCCGTGCCGGCGCCGGAGAACGCCGGTGCCCCGGCCGCGTCGACCGGATCGGCACCACCACGTCGGTCTCCGGCCCGGCCGCCTCGCCCACGGAGGTCGGCACCGTGTCGATCACCTGCGTGCGCCACGCCGCGAGGCCGTCGAGCAGCGGGTCGTCGCCGACCGGCTCACCGCGCCCGAGCGCATCGAGAAGTCGGTCGGTGTGCTCCAGCGGATCGTGCTCGCTCATGCCGTCACCTCCCCCCGGGTCGCGCGACGGTTGAGGTGGAGCTCGCGGAGCCGCTGGAGGGCCCGGTGCTGAGCGATCCGTACGGCGCCCGCCGACATCCCGAGGGTCAGGCCGACCTGGGTCGCCGGCAGTCCCAGCGCAACCCTCATGACGAGGACCTCACGCAGCCGGGTCGGGAGCGAGTCGAGCAGGCTCATCACGTCCTCGACCTCGAGCCGCTCGAGCACGTCGTGCTCCGGGGAGGGGACGGAGTCGGTCTCCGGAACCTCGTCGAACAGCACGACGGGCATCCGGTGGTGCGTCCGCTGGGCGTCGGCCACCTTGCGACTGCCGATCGCGTACACGAAGGCCTCGAACGGGACGCCCTGGTGGCGGTAGCGCGGCAGGGCCTCGAGCACGGCGATGCAGATCTCCTGGGCGACGTCCTCGGCGAGCTGGCGCGACGCGCCGTACCCGGCCAGCCGTGCCCGGCAGTAGCGCTGCGCGGCAGCCCGGACGGCACGCATCAGCTGGTCCATCACGAGGTCGTCGTCGAGCGCGCGGCGAGCGAGCTCGGTGAGATCCACGTCGGAGTGAGCGTCCATCGCGAGGAAGGCTCCCGGGGGCGAAGCGGTCGGTTGAGGATACGTTCCCACGTCTTCGCTGCGACGCGCCAGCGCTTGGCGAAATCAGGTCGGCCCGCCCCCGGTGACCGGGAGCGGGCCGACATGATGCGGAGCAGGACGCAGGTCAGTGCTGGTGACCCTCGTCCTCGTCCTCGGGCTTCTCGACCACGAGCGTCTCGGTGGTGAGCAGCATCGCGGCGATCGAGCCGGCGTTGGCGAGCGCGGAGCGCGTCACCTTCACCGGGTCGAGCACGCCCTGGCCGACCAGGTCGCCGTACTCGCCGGTCGCGGCGTTGTAGCCGTCACCGGTCTCGCGGACCTTCGCGACCACGACGTAGCCGTTCTCGCCGCCGTTCTCGGCGATCCAGCGCAGCGGCTCGACGGCCGAGCGGCGCACGATCGACACGCCGACCGCCTCGTCGCCGACCAGACCGAGGTCGTCTCCGAGCACCTCGACCGCGGTGACGAGGGCCGAGCCGCCGCCGGCGACGATGCCCTCCTCGATCGCGGCCCGGGTCGCCGAGACGGCGTCCTCGATCCGGTGCTTCTTCTCCTTGAGCTCGACCTCGGTCGCAGCACCGACCTGGATCACGCACACGCCGCCGGCGAGCTTCGCGAGACGCTCCTGGAGCTTCTCACGATCCCAGTCGGAGTCGGTGGACTCGATCTCGGCCTTGATCTGGTTCACGCGGCCCTCGACGTCGGCGTCGTCGCCGCCGCCGTCGATGATCGTCGTGTCGTCCTTGCCGACGACCACGCGACGCGCGCGTCCGAGGTCCTCGAGCCCGATCTGGTCGAGCTTGAGGCCGAGGTCGGGGGTGACGACCTGGGCGCCGGTGAGCACCGCGATGTCCTGCAGCATCGCCTTGCGACGATCGCCGAACGCCGGCGCCTTGACGGCGACCGAGGTGAACGTGCCGCGGATCTTGTTGACGACCAGGGTGGACAGCGCCTCGCCCTCGACGTCCTCGGCGATGATGAGCAGCGCCTTGCCGGCCTGGACGACCTTCTCCAGCAGCGGGAGCAGGTCGTTGACCGACGAGATCTTGCCCTGGTTCACCAGGATGTAGGGCTCGTCGAGCACCGCCTCCATGCGGTCGGTGTCGGTCACCATGTACGGCGACAGGTAGCCCTTGTCGAACTGCATGCCCTCGGTGAAGTCGAGCTCGGTGCCCATGGTGTTGGACTCCTCGACGGTGATGACACCGTCCTTGCCGACCTTGTCGAAGGCGTCCGCGATCAGCGAGCCGATGTGCGGGTCGCGCGCGGAGATCGTGGCGACGTGCGCCATGTCCTGCTTGTCGTCGACGTCGCGCGCGAGCTCGAGCAGACGGTTCGAGACGGCCTCCACGGCCGCGTCGATGCCGCGCTTGAGCGCCATCGGGTTGGTCCCGGCGGCCACGGCACGCAGACCCTCGTGGACCATCGCCTGGGCGAGGACCGTCGCGGTCGTGGTGCCGTCACCGGCGATGTCGTTGGTCTTGGTGGCGACTTCCTTGGCGAGCTGAGCGCCGAGGTTCTCGAACGGGTCGTCGAGCTCGACGTCACGGGCGACGGTGACACCGTCGTTCGTGATCGTCGGCGCGCCCCACTTCGAGTCGAGCACGACGTAGCGACCCTTGGGGCCGAGCGTCACCTTGACGGTGTCGGCCAGGGTGTCGACGCCGCGCTCGAGCGAACGACGAGCGCCCTCGTCGAACTCAAGAATCTTGGGCATGGGTTCCTCTTCGTGTCTCGTCCGGCCCGTCGCACGGGCCGTGGTGGTCGGGCCCCAGCCAGCCGCGTACGGCGGAGGCTGGGGCGCCCGGTCGTCTTACTTCTCGATGACCGCGAGGACGTCGCGCGCGGAGAGGATGAGGAACTCCTCGCCGTCGAACTTGACCTCGGTGCCGCCGTACTTGCTGAAGATGACCTTGTCGCCGACCTTGACGTCGACCGGGATGCGCTCGTCGCCGTCCTCGTTGAAACGGCCCGGGCCGACCGCGAGAACCTCACCCTCGGTGGGCTTCTCCTTGGCGGTGTCCGGGATGACCAGACCGGATGCGGTGGTCTGCTCCGCGTCGAGAATCTTGACGACGATACGGTCCTCGAGCGGCTTGATGGTGACCGACACTTGTCGACCTCCCCTTTCGGTGTGACCCCGGTGGTGAGTCGGGGGGATTCGTCCAATCGAGGTGCTCGTCGCACGCCGTCGCGGGGATCGTGCGGCAGTGCACCATTTAGCACCCACCATACGAGAGTGCTAACGCCTACCGTAGGTCGGGGCTGGCACTCGGTCAACCAGAGTGCCAATCCGTCGCACGTCCGGTCCGGCTGGGAGACTGAGTGCCATGGACGTCGCCACCTTCGAGCGCCTGCAGGGCGACGACGGTCGCAGCCTGATCGAGACGATCAGGACCTCCGCGCACACCGACGACCTCGCTCTCGGCACGGCGCTGCGGCGTGCCGGGCACAGCCCCGAGCTCGTGGCCGCCGCGATGTCGCAGGTCGCCCTGCGGCGCCGCGCCGAACGCAAGCTCGGCCCCGACGCCGCCCGGATGTGGTTCACGCCGGAGGCCCTCGAGCAGGCGACCCGCGCCACGGTGGCACGTCACCGCGCCGAGCGTCTCGTCGGCTGCGCACCCGGGGTCGTGATCGACCTCGGGTGCGGGATCGGGGCCGACCTGGTGGCGTTCGGGCGAGCCGGCGCCGACGTGCGCGGCATCGAGCAGGACCCGCTCCGGGCCGCCATGGCGCGCGCGAACATCGAGGCCCTCGGACTGCGGGCCACGGTCGAGGAGGGCGACGCGACCCGGGTCGTACCCGACCCCGACGACACGACCTACGTCGACCCGGCACGCCGTACCGCCCGGGGCCGAACCTTCGACCCGGGAGACTTCTCCCCGCCGTGGGACTTCGTCACCGGCCTGCTGACGGGGCGCGGCGTCGTCAAGACGATGCCCGGGATCGCTCACGGCGCCGTACCCGACGGCGTCGAGGCCGAGTGGGTCAGCGACGGCGGCGACCTGGTCGAGGCGTGCCTGTGGGGACGACCGTACGCCGGAGCGCGCCGCCGGGCGACGCTTCTCGACGGGGACCGCGTGGCGACGCTGACCGAGGCCGATGCCGTCGAGCCCGTGGTCGGCGAGCCCCAGGACTGGTGGTACGAGCCGGACGATGCCGTGATCCGGGCCGGTCTCGTGACCGCGGTGGCATCGATCGTCGGGGGATGCCTCGTCGACGAGCACATCGCGTACGTGTCGGCCCCGCAGCACGTCGTCACGCCGTACGCGACGGCCTATCGGGTGCTGGACGAGCTGCCGTACCGCGAGAAGGCGCTGCGTGCCGCGCTGCGCGCCCGCGACGTCGGGACACTGACCGTCAAGAAGCGCGGCGTCGGGGTCGACCCGACGGCGCTGGTCAAGCGGCTCGGCCTGCGCGGCACGACCACGGCCACGGTGGTCCTCACCCGGGTCGACGGGCAGGGGCGCGCGTTTCTGGTGGAGCGGACGACCTCGACGTGAGACACCGGTGGCGAGGCCCTCAGGACCTCGCCACCGGCGCTCAGCCGCGCATCATGCGCTCAGGATCGGACTCAGCGGAGCCCGAACTTCGGGCCGTGGCCGAGGCACTCCCACAGCTTGCAGGCGATCCACTTGAGCCACGTCCAGATCGACGCGTGCTTGCCCGGCTTGGGCCCGCACTTGTCGGCCGGCGGCTCGGTGACCTCGTCGACGGTCACCGTCACGGTGCCGGTCGCCTCGGCCTGACCGTCGGACACCGTGTAGGTGAAGGTGTCCTCACCGGTGAAGTCCGCCGCCGGGGTGTAGGTCACGTCCGGACCGTCACCCGAGACCGAGCCGTTGGACGGCTGGCTGTAGGTGTAGGTCAGGTCGTCACCATCGGCGTCCGCCCCGTCGAGCGTCACGTCGACCGCCACGCCCTCGTCGGTGCTGGCGGACACGTCACCGGCCGTCGGCGGCGTGTTCTCCACGACGACCTCGTTCACGGTCACGGTGACCGTGCCCGTCGCCTCGGCCTGACCGTCGGAGACGGTGTAGGTGAAGGTGTCCTCACCGGAGAAGCCGGCCGCCGGCGTGTAGGTCACGTCCGGACCGTCACCCGAGACCGAGCCGTTCGCCGGCTGCTCGTAGCTGTAGGTCAGGTCGTCACCATCGGCATCCGCCCCGTCGAGCGTCACGTCGACCGCCACGCCCTCGTCGGTGCTCGCCGCCACGTCACCGGCCGTCGGCGGCGTGTTCTCCACGACCACCTCGGTCACCGTCACCGTCACGGTCCCGGTCGCCGTACCGCCGTTGCCGTCGTCCACGGTGTACTCGAACGAGTCCTCACCGAAGAACCCGGCCGCCGGCGTGTAGGTCACGTCCGGACCGTCACCGGACACCGAGCCGTTGGACGGCTGGGTGTACGAGTACGTCAGAGCATCACCGTCGGCGTCCGCGCCGTCGAGCGTCACGTCGACCGCCGTGTCCTGCTCCGTCGACGCGGCCACGTCGTTCGCCGTCGGCGGTGTGTTGACCGCGACGTCGCTCACCGTCACGGTGACCGTGCCGGTGGCCGTACCACCGTTGCCGTCGTCGACGGTGTACTCGAAGGAGTCCTCACCGTCGAAGTCCGCCGCCGGGGTGTACGTCACGTCCGGACCGTCACCGGACACCGAGCCGTTGGCCGGCTGGGTGTACGAGTACGTCAGCTCGTCGCCGTCCGCGTCCGCGCCGTCGAGCGTGATGTCGACCGGGGTGTTCTCGTCGGTGGAGACCGAGACGTCGCCCGCGGTCGGCGGGGTGTTCACCGCGACGTCGTTGACCGTGACGGTCACGGTCCCGGTGGCCGTACCACCGTTGCCGTCGTCGACGGTGTACTCGAAGGAGTCCTCACCGTCGAAGTCCGCCGCCGGGGTGTACGTCACGTCCGGACCGTCGCCCGAGACCGAGCCGTTGGCCGGCTGGGTGTACGAGTACGTCAGCTCGTCACCATCGGCATCGGCCCCGTCGAGCGTGATGTCGACCGGGGTGTTCTCGTCGGTCGACGCCGAGACGTCGCCCGCGGTCGGCGGCGTGTTGTCGGCGACGTCGGCGACCGTCACGGTCACCGTCCCGGTGGCCGTACCACCGTTGCCGTCGTCCACGGTGTACTCGAAGGAGTCCTCACCGAAGAAGTCCGGGTCCGGGGTGTACGTCACGTCCGGACCGTCACCGGAGACCGAGCCGTTGGACGGCTGCGTGTACGAGTACGTCAGGTCGTCACCGTCCGCGTCCGCGCCGTCGAGCGTGATGTCGACCGGCGTGTCCTCGTCCGTGCTCGCCGCCACGTCGCCGGCCGTCGGGGCGGTGTTGCCCTCGACGATCGGGATCGCACCGAAGACGTCCGACTCGCTCGTGATGGTGCAGTCCATCGTGACCGCGCCCTCGCCACCGATCAGGCCGCCGCTGGCGTTGAGCAGCGACGCGGTGATGGTGAAGGCCCCCGGCATGTGGATCACCGCGTCCGTCGGGAGGACGATGTCGGGGTACTCGGCCTGGGACGGCACGGTGATCGGGGGCACGTCCCCCTCGGTCGGGATCAGCCACGGATCACCGACGTTCGGCGGGACCGGGCTGAAGGGCGCCGACAGGTTCTCGATCGGGTACACCAACGGGTCCGGCACGCCTTCGGCCGTGATCGAGATGCTCGCATCGTCCGAGTAGCCCCCGGCCTGACGCGCGCTCAGCAGGACGTACGTCGCGTTGCGCAGCGTCTCCGGCAGCGTGAGCGTGATCTGCGTCTTCCGGGTCGGGATGACCTCGCCGGGCTCCACCTCGTCCGGCACCGACACCTGGGCCCGCACCCCGACGTCGTGGATACCGAGCGGCAGCCCGGCAGCGACGGTGTCACAGTCGTAGTTGAAGTTCTCGTCGAAGTCGGCTGCGTGCGCCGTCCCGGCCCCCAGTGCGGTGGCGGTCAACGCCGTCCCCGCGACGAGAGCCCCCGATGCGAGCAGCGACAGCGAACGCCGTCCCTGCCGTCGTCTCGTGGTCTCGAACACTTGTGATCCCCTCCAGATCTCACGCGGCCCCCGTTGAGCCCCGTGCCTGGTGGCCGCCTCGGCAGGCGGCCACCGTGAGCAACGTCGCATACGTAACCGTGAGTTGCAATACCACTCGTGAGATATTGCACCTCGGGTTTTACCTGGTTGACACACCTCCGACACCGTCGATCAGCGTGCAGACCAGCCACCGCAGCCAGGTCCAGACGGACGCGCCCGGGCCGGGGCGCGGACCGCAGCGGTCCTCGGGCGCCTCGACGATCTCGTCGACGGTCACGGTGACCGTACCGACCGCCTCCGCCCGTCCGTCCGAGACCGTGTAAGTGAACGAGTCCTCACCGGTGAAGCCGGCCTCCGGCGTGTACGTCACGGTCGCGCCGTCACCGGACACCGACCCGTGAGCGGGCTGGGTGGACGCGTAGGCGAGGTCGTCGCCGTCGGAGTCCGCACCTGCCAGCGCGATCTCGACCGCGGCACCCTCGTCGGTCGTCACGAACAGGTCCCCGGCTGTGGGCGGGGTGTTCGGACGGAGCAGCTCGATCGTGGCGATCGGGCCGGCCGAGGAGGCAAGCTCGCAGTCGGCACGGATGCTCCCGGTCCCGCCGGAGGACAGCTCCACCAGACCGTCGACGCTCATCGACTCCGGCCCCTCCAGCCACGCCGCGCCGGGCACCACGAGGTCGGGATGCTGATCGGCCGACGGGAGGGTGAACGCTCCGAGCTCGACCGGGACGACGACCCGGAGGTCCGGAGTCGGGAAGCCGATCGAACCCGCGCCCGTCCCCGTCAGCCCGATGCGTACGGGCGTGTCGAGGCCCTCGGCACCCAGGGCGACCTCGGTGTCCTCGATCGAGACGTCGATCGAGGTCGTCGGCCCGAGGCTCGGCACGAGCGCGGAGGGCCATGCGATCACCGCCTCGCCCTCGGCGGGCCCGACCTCCGCGCCGGCGACGGCGGATCCAGGGAGCGCGAGCGCGAGGTCGAGCCCGAACTCGTGGGCTCCCAGACCGAGCCCGGCGGCCACCACGTCGCAGGCGTAGCTCAGCCGGCTCGGGGGCGGCGGGTCGCCGTGGCCCACCGGGATCGTCCCGAGCACGTCCGAGTCGCCGTCGAAGGTGCACGCCATCGCGACCGCACCGTCGCCTCCGACGAGTCCGCCGTTCGCGTCCAGGAGCGATGCGGAGACGCTGAACGCGCTGGGCATGTGAACCCGGGCCTCACCCGGGGCATCCGCCGCCTCCGGCACGGTGATGGCGGGGACGTCGCCCGACGTCGCGATCCGCCACGGCTCGGTGGCGTCGGACGGTACGGGGCTGAACGGCGCGGAGAGACTCTCGATCGGGTAGCTCTGCGCCCCGTCGACGCCGTCGACGGAGACGGTGACCGCTGCGTCGTCCGACGCGCCGCCGGCCTGGCGCGCGTTCAACAGCGAGTAGGTGGCGTGGCGCAGCGTCTCGGGCAGGGTGAGCGTGATCGTGGTCGTCCTCGGCGCGAGGATCTCGCCCGGATCGACGCGGTCGGGCACGTCCACCCGCGCGTTGACCTCGACCGCGTGGTCGCCGAGCGCGAGCCCGGCCGCCGTGACGTTGCACGCGTAGTCGAAGTCCGCGTCGAGAGCGGCGGCGTGCGCCGGCCCCGACGCGAGGATCCCGGTCAGGCCCGAGCCGGCGAGGACTGCTGTCGCGGCGACGACGGCCGATGGACGGCGCCCCCGCCCTGTCGTGTGCATCCGCATGACGATCTCCTTCGGACCGGCGAACGGCCCTTCGGTGCGAGCTCCGAGCGCCCGAGATCGGTACGGAGAGTGTGGAACGAACCGGTGGGCGGGATCCCGGAGGATCCCGCCCACCGGCGGTGCATCAGCTCACGTGGAGCTCATGCTTGTCAGCGCCCGATCGGGTGGCCCAGCAGCTTGCAGGCAAGCCACTTGATGAGCTCCCACAGGGTGGCCCCGTGGCCCGGACGCGGCCCGCACTTGTCGGGCTTGGTGTCGTTGACGGTGACCGTCACCGTGGCCGTCGCCTCGTCCTCGCCGTCGGAGACGGTGTAGGTGAAGGTCGTCGTCCCGGTGAACCCGGACGCCGGCGTGAAGGTCACGTTCGGGCCCTCACCGGACACCGCACCGTTGGCCGGCTGGGTGTAGGTGTAGGTCAGATCGTCACCATCGGCGTCCGCCCCGTTCAGGGTGATGCCGACCGCGGTGTCCTTCGTGGTCGTCGCCGAGACGGCACCAGCCGTCGGCGGGGTGTTCTCGACGATCGTGTCGTTCACGGTCACCGTGACGGTGGCGCTGGCGGTGCCGCCGTTGCCGTCGTCGACGGTGTAGGTGAACGAGTCGGTCCCGTCGAACCCGTCAGCCGGCGTGTAGGTGACGTCCGCGCCCTCGCCCGACACCGTGCCGTTGGACGGCTGGGTGTAGGTGTAGGTCAGGTCGTCACCATCGGCATCGGCCCCGTCGAGGGTGATGTCGACCGGCGTGTTCTCGTCGGTCTCCGCCGCCACGTCGCCCGCGGTGGGCGCCGTGTTGTCGTCGACCGGCGCGACCGTCACCGTGACCGTCGCCGTGGCCTGCTCGAGGCCGTCGGAGACGGTGTAGGTGAACGTGTCCTCACCGTTGAAGTCGGCCGCCGGGGTGTAGGTCACGTTCGGGCCCTCACCGGACACCGTGCCGTTGGACGGCTGGGTGTAGGTGTAGGTCAGATCGTCACCATCGGCGTCCGCGCCGTCGAGCGTGATGTCGACGGCGACGTCCTCGTCGGTGCTCGCCGCCACGTCACCGGCCGTCGGAGCCGTGTTGTCGGCCACGTCGGTCACGGTGATGCTGACCGTCGCGGTCGCCTCGGCCTGGCCGTCGGACACGGTGTACTCGAAGGAGTCCTCACCGTTGAAGTCCGCCGCCGGGGTGTAGGTCACGTTCGGACCGTCACCGGTCACCTCGCCGTTGGACGGCTGGGTGTAGGTGTAGGTCAGATCGTCACCATCGGCGTCCGCGCCCGCGAGCACGATGTCGACCGAGCTGTCCTCGGCGACCGTCACGCTCACGTCGTCGGCGGTCGGCGCGGCGTTGACGCCGTTCACGGTCACCGTGACGGTGGCGCTGGCGGTGCCGCCGTTGCCGTCGTCGACGGTGTAGGTGAACGTGTCCTCACCGGTGAAGCCGGCTGCCGGCGTGTAGGTCACGGTCGCACCCTCACCGGACACCGAGCCGTTGGACGGCTGGCTGTAGGTGTAGGTCAGATCGTCACCATCGGCATCCGCCCCGTCGAGGGCGATGTCGACCGCGGTGTCCTCGTCGGTCTCCGCCGCCACGTCGCCCGCGGTGGGCGCCGTGTTGTCGTCGACCGGCGCGACCGTGATCGTCACCGTCGCCGAGGCCTCCTCCTGACCGTCGGAGACGGTGTAGCTGAAGGAGTCCTCACCGTTGAAGTCGGCTGCCGGGGTGTAGGTCACGTCCGGGCCCTCACCCGTCACCGAGCCGTTGGACGGCTGGCTGTAGGTGTAGGTCAGGTCGTCACCATCGGCATCCGCCCCGTCGAGGGTGATGTCGACCGCGGTGTCCTCGTCGGTGCTCGCCGCCACGTCACCCGCGGTGGGCGCCGTGTTGTCCGAGACCGGCGTGACGGTGATGCTCACCGTCGCGGTCGCCTCGGCCTGGCCGTCGGACACGGTGTACTCGAAGGAGTCCTCACCGTTGAAGTCCGCCGCCGGGGTGTAGGTCACGGTCGCACCGTCACCGGTCACCTCGCCGTTGGCCGGCTGCGTGTAGCTGTACGTCAGCGCGTCACCGTCCGCGTCCGCGCCTGCAAGGGCGATCTCGACCGAGGTGTCCTCGGCGAGGGTCACCGACAGGTCGTCGGCGGTCGGCGCCTTGTTGACGTTGCTCACCGTCACCGTGACCGAGCCCGTGTCCTGGGCCAGGCCGTCGGACACCGTGTAGCTGAAGGTGTCCTCGCCGTCGAATCCGGCATCCGGCGTGTAGGTCACGTTCGGACCCGTCCCCGACACCGTGCCGTTGGCGGGCTGGGTGTAGGTGTAGGTCAGGTCGTCACCATCGGCATCGGCCCCGTCGAGGGTGATGTCGACCGCGGTGTCCTCGTCGGTGCTCGCCGTCACGTCACCCGCGGTGGGCGCCGTGTTGTCCGAGACCGGCGTGACGGTGATGCTCACCGTCGCGGTCGCCTCGGCCTCACCGTCGGAGACGGTGTACTCGAACGAGTCCGGACCGTTGTAGTCCGGGTCCGGCGTGTACGTGAGCGCAGGAGCGTCGCCCGACAGGGTGCCGTTCGACGGATCCGTGTAGGTGTACGTCAGGTCGTCACCGTCGGCGTCGTCGCCGGCGAGCGTGATCTCGACCGAGGTGTCCTCGGCGAGCGTCACGCTCACGTCGTCGGCCGTCGGCGCCACGTTGACGTTGTTCACCGTCACGGTGACCGTCGCGGTCGCCTGCGCGAGCCCGTCGGAGACCGTGTAGCTGAACGTGTCCTCACCGTCGAACCCGGCGTCCGGCGTGTAGGTGACGTTCGCACCCGATCCGGTCACCTCGCCGTTGGTCGGCTGGGTGTAGGTGTAGGTCAGGTCGTCACCGTCGGCGTCCGCACCGTCGAGCGCGATGTCCACCGCGGTGTTCTCGTCGGTCTCGGCCGCCACGTCACCCGCGGTCGGGGCCACGTTGACGTTGCTCACGGTGATCTCGACGGTGCCGGTGGCGGTGCCGCCGTTGCCGTCGTCGACCGTGTAGGTGAAGCCGTCCTGGCCGTCGAAGCCCGCAGCCGGGGTGTAGGTCACGTTCGGACCGTCGCCGGTCACCTCGCCGTTCAACGGCTGGGTGTAGGAGTAGGTCAGATCGTCACCGTCGGCATCCGAGCCCGCCAGGGTGATGTCCACCGCGGTGTTCTCGGCCGTCGTGACCGACAGGTCGTCGGCCGTCGGGGCCACGTTGACGTTGTTCACCGTCACCGTGACCGTCGCGGTCGCCTCGGCCTCACCGTCGGAGACGGTGTAGCTGAACGTGTCGGTCCCGTCGAAGCCCGCCGCCGGCGTGTAGGTCACGTCCTGGCCGTCACCGGTCACCTCGCCGTTGGCCGGCTGGGTGTAGGAGTAGGTCAGGTCGTCACCGTCGGCATCCGCGCCGTCCAGGGTGATGTCCACCGCGGTGTTCTCGTCGGTCTCGGCCGCGACGTCACCGGCCGTGGGGGCCACGTTGACGTTCGAGACGCTCACCGACACCGTGCCGGTCGCGGTCCCGCCGTTCCCGTCGTCGACGGTGTACTCGAAGGAGTCGTCGCCGTCGAAGCCGTTCGCCGGCGTGTACGTGACGTTCGGGCCGTCGCCGCTCACCTCGCCGTTGGCCGGCTGGGTGTAGCTGTACGTCAGTGCGTCGCCGTCGGCGTCCGCACCGTCGAGCGTGATGTCGACGGGGGTGTTCTCGTCGGTGCTCGCCGAGACGTCACCCGCCGTCGGCGGCACGTTGACGTTCGAGACGGTCACCGTCACGGTCGCGGTGGCCGTGCCGCCGTTGCCGTCGTCCGCGGTGTACTCGAAGGAGTCCTCACCGTCGAACCCGGCCGCCGGCGTGTACGTGACGTTCGCGCCGTTCCCGGTCACCTCGCCGTTGGCCGGCTGGGTGTACGAGTACGACAGGTCGTCGCCGTCGGGGTCCGAGGCGTCGAACGCGACGTCGACCGCGGTGTTCTCGTCCGTGGAGACCGCGACGTCGTTGGCGACCGGCACCTTGTTGACGTTGCTCACGGTCACGGTCACCGTGTTGGTGGCCGTGCCGCCGTTGCCGTCGTCCACGGTGTACTCGAAGGAGTCCTCACCGTCGAACCCGGCGGCCGGCGTGTACGTCACGTCCGGACCCGTCCCGGTCACCTCGCCGTTGGCCGGCTGGGTGTAGCTGTACGTCAGCGGGTCGCCGTCGGCGTCCGCCCCGTCCAGCGTGATGTCGACCGGCGTGTCCTCGTCGGTCGACGCGGTGACCGCGCCGGCCGTCGGGTCGCTGTTGCCCGGCACCACGGGGATCGTGCCGAAGACGTCGGACTCGCTGGTGATCGTGCAGGCCATCGTGACCGCACCCTCGCCGCCGATCAGGTCGCCGTTCGCGTTCAGGAGCGACGCGGTGACGTTGAACGCGGCGGGCATGTGGATCGTGGTCGAGCCCGGGACGGTGACGTCGGTGGGCACGTCGATCTGCGGCACGTCTCCCACCGTGGGGATCTGCCACAGGTCGCCGACGTTCGGCGGGACCGGGCTGAACGGCGCCGAGAGGTTCTCGATCGGGTACGTGAGGGTGTCGGGGTAACCCTCAGCGGTGATCGAGATGCTCGCGTCGTCGGAGTAGCCGCCCGCCTGACGCGCGCTCAGCAGCACGTACGTGGCGTTGCGCAGCGTCTCCGGCATGGTCAGCGTGATCTGCGTCTCGCGGGGCGGGATCGCCTCGCCCGGCGAGACCTCGTCGGGCACGGTCACCTGCGCACGCACACCGACGTCGTGGATCCCGAGCGGCAGGCCGGCTGCGACCACGTTGCAGTCGTAGTTGAAGTTCTCATCGAGATCGGCTGCGTACGCCGTCCCCGCTCCCAACGCGGTGGCGGTCAACGCCGTCCCCGCGACGAGAGCGCCGGACGCGAAGGCCGCCAACGGCCTGCGCAACCTCGCTCGCACCAATGGTTCGGACACTCAGATCCCCTCCAGATCTAGTGGCGGCCCCGGCTGGGCCACCGAGTCCACGCCGGTGAGACCGACGTTTACGGAGCAGTAACGTACTTTGGTGTAACCACGGGTTGCAACCGGTTCGCGCAGATTGCTGTGATCCAGAGCACGTCCTGTCCGTATGCCGGACGAGCGCTCAGGCGACGACCTGGGTGACCGGCATGGAGGAGTCCGCCGGCAGATCGAGCGCGCTCGGCGCGACGCCGCGGGCCACGAGCGCCGCTCCCAGCGAGGCGACCATCGCGCCGTTGTCGGTGCACAGCACCGGCGCGGGGATCCGGACCTCGATGCCGGCCTCGCCGGCCCGGTCCAGCACGTACTCGCGGAGACGGCCGTTCGCCGCGACCCCTCCGCCGAGGACGAGGTGCTCGGCACCGTGGTCGAGGCAGGCCCTGACGGCCTTCGCCGACAGGACGTCGCAGACCGCGTCCTGGAACGACGCCGCGACGTCGGCCACCGCGACCGGGCGGCCCATCCGCTCCTCGTGCTCGACGTGGCGTGCCACCGCACTCTTCAGGCCCGAGAACGAGAAGTCGTAGCGGTGCCGCTCCAGGTCACGCGGACCGGTGAGGCCCCGAGGGAAGGCGATCGCCGTGCCGTCGCCCTCGCGGGCGGCGCGGTCGATCTGCGGCCCCCCGGGGTACGGCAGCCCGAGCAGCCGCGCGACCTTGTCGAACGCCTCGCCCGCGGCGTCGTCGATGGTCTCGCCGATCATGACGACGTCGGTCGCGACGTCCTCGACGAGCAGCAGGTGGGTGTGTCCGCCGGAGACCAGCAGCGCCGCCGTGGGGCTCGGCAGCTCGCCGTGCTCCAGCCGGTCGACGGCGACGTGCGCGACCAGGTGGTTGATGCCGTACAGCGGCTTGTCGTAGGCGATCGCGAGCGCCTTGGCGGCGGCGATCCCGACCAGCAGCGCGCCGGTCAGCCCGGGGCCCGAGGTCACCGCGATCGCGTCGACGTCCTCGACCGCGACGCCCGCGTCGGCCTGGGCCTTCTCGAGCATCGGGACGAACGCCTCGAGGTGCGCCCGGCTCGCCACCTCGGGGACGACGCCGCCGAAGCGGACGTGCTCCTCGACGCTCGACGCGACGGCGTTCGCCAGCAGTCGCCGGCCTCGGACGATCCCGACGCCGGTCTCGTCGCACGACGACTCGATCCCCAGGACCAACGGCTCACCTGCACTCACTCCCCCATCGTGCCAGGCGCCGGCCGCGTCCGGTACACGGAACCCGACCGCCGCTCCGGGTGCGGCTCGGTACGGTCGGGAGCATGACTCAGATGCACGTCCGCCCGCTCGGCGACAGCGGCCTGTCGGTCTCCGTCCTCGGGCTCGGGTGCAACGCGTTCGGCTCCCGGATCGACGAGACGCAGGCCCGCTCCGTGGTCGAGGCCGCGCTCGAGGCCGGGATCACCTTCTTCGACACCGCCGACACCTACGGGCTCGGCGCCAGCGAAGTCATCCTGGGACGTGCGCTCGGGTCGCGTCGCGACGACGTGGTGGTCGCCACGAAGGGCGGCATGGACATGCAGGGCCGCAACGGCCCGGACTGGGGCGCACGCGCCTCGCGTCGCTACCTGACCAGGGCGCTGGACGCGAGCCTCGAGCGGCTGGGGACCGACCACGTCGACCTGTACCAGCTGCACACGCCGGACCGGGTCACGCCGATCGACGAGACGCTCGCGTTCCTCGACAACGCCGTGCGCGCCGGCAAGATCCGCTACGCAGGCTGCTCCAACCTGCGTTCCTGGGAGCTGGTCGACGCGGTGTGGACGGCCCGCAGCGCCGGGACCACGTCGTTCGTCTCGGCCCAGAACGAGTACTCGCTCTACAACCGCACCGCCGAGGACGACCTGGTACCGGCCTGCGAGCACCTGGGCGTCGGACTGATCCCCTACTTCCCGCTCGCGTACGGCCTGCTGACGGGCAAGTACCGCCGGGGCGAGGCGGCACCCGAGGGGAGCCGGCTCGCTGACGGCGCCCAGGCGGCGCGGCTCGCCGCGGCCGACTGGGACCGGATCGAGGCGCTCGGGACGTTCGCCGACGAGCGGGGACTCACGATGCTGGACGTCGCGATCGGAGGGCTCGTCGCGAAGCCGGCCGTCTCCAGCGTGATCGCCGGCGCGACCCGACCCGAGCAGATCGCCGCGAACGCCGCGGCGGCGCAGTGGATCCCGTCCGAGGAGGACCGCGTCGCGCTCGACGCGCTCGCGGACCCGGCCGGGCACTCGTACTCGACGTTCGCCCCCCGCCGTTGAGCCGTCGGCGTCGCGCCGTGTGACGTCAGCACGAGTCTCCGCGCTCAGATTCCGGGCTGGTGGCACACAGCGCGAAGGGGATCAGCCGTCGCGCTCGGCCTTCCGGGCGGCGCGGGCCGCGCGCTCCTCGGTGTCCAGGCGCTGCGCCTCCTGCGGCGTCGGCGCCGTGCCACCGATCCGTGCCGGCGCCCACCACTGGCCGGCCGGGTCGTCGGGGTAGCGCTGGAGCGTCTCGTCCAGCAGACGCACCATCGCGTCGCGCATCTGCGCGGTCTGTGCGTCGGGGTCCGAGCCGTCGGGGTGCATCGGCGGGCCGACGGAGATCGCGATCGGCAGCCGCCACGGGAGCGCGAGGCCGTGCCCCTTCGTGGTCACGCGCTGCGTCCCGAACACCACGACCGGGATCAGCGGCACCCCCGCCTGCGCCGCGATCCGCACGGCCCCGCTCTTGACGTCCTTGATCTCGTACGAGCGGCTGATCGTCGCCTCCGGGAAGATCCCCACGATCTCGCCGCGCCGGCAGTAGTCGACCGCCGCGTCCAGCGAGTCGGCGCCGGCGCTGCGGTCCACCGGGATGTGGTGCATCGAGCGCAGGATCGGTCCGCCGACGGGATGGTCGAACGCCTCCTTCTTCGCCATGAACCGCACGAGGCGCTTGGCCGGCTGCGCGGCCAGGCCGTCGAAGACGAAGTCGGCGTACCCGATGTGGTTGCAGGCGAGCACGGCACCACCGGCCCGCGGGACGTGCTCGGTCCCCGTGATCGAGAACCTCCACCCGCGCAGCCGGAACAGGGTCTTGGCGGTCAGCACCACCGGCGGGTACGTGAGGTCTCGCATCCGCCCAGCCTAGCCAGGCCTTCGGGGCCGCCGTCCGGTCAGGGCCGCCGGTGCGTCAGCGCTCGGCGTAGGCCTCGAGCTCGACCTCCACCAGATGGTCGGGATGGGCCAGGGCCGAGACCTCCACCATCGTCGCCACAGGAGGCGTACCACCGAACAGCTCCTGGTGGGCGCGACCGACGTCGTCGGCGTACTTCATGTCGGTGATGTACATCCGGCTGCGCACCACGTGGACCGAGTCGAGGCCGCACTGCCGGACCGCGTCCAGCGCGATCCCGAAGGCCACCATCGTCTGGACGTACGGGTCGCCGACCCCGATCACCTTGCCGTTGACCGTCGCCGTCGTGCCCGCCACCGAGACGTTCGGGCCGTACGCGATGGCGCGCGCGTAGCCGTACTGCTGCTCCCAGGGGGCCCCGCTGTGCACGCGGAACATCAGACCGTCCTCTCCGGCACCGTCCGGTGCCGCATCATCACCGCGTCCTTGCCCCCGTGGTAGTACCCCCGCCGCACCGTGGTGCGGGTGAATCCGTGTCGACCGTACAACGCGAGCGCCGCGTCGTTGTCCGCTGCTGCCTCCAGCAGCACCTCGTCCGCGCCCGCGTCGTGGGCGACCTGCAGCACCGCGTCCATCAGCCGCGTCGCGACCCCGCGCCGACGCCGCGCCGGGACCACCGCGATCCGGACGAGCTCGGCCGTGCCGGCGACCACCAGCACGCTCGCGTACCCGACGACGTCGCCGTCGACGGTGGCCACCAGCACGGTCCGCGTCGGCCGGCCGATCTCGTCGGTGACCTGGGGTGCGCTCCACGCGTCCGCGCCGAAGCATGCCTGCTCGATCTCGGTGATCGTCTCGGCGTGCTCCGCGGACGCGCGCGCGATCACGAGGCGCGCTTCCGCTCACCCGGTGGGGTGGCGTCCGGTCGACGCAGGTACAGCGGCTCGAGCCCCACCTCGACCGCCGCGCCGGACGCGACGAGCGCGGCCAACGCAGCGGCGTCGGGATCCTCCGGGCCGTCGATCGGATCGAGCACGTCGGCGTAGAGCTGCGCGCCCCGCCCGACGAAGCGCGTGGCGGCTGAGAAGCGCCCCGCCAGGTCGGCGGGACGAGCCACGTCCGGCCCCGCGATCCGCGCACCGTCCGGGGCGTACTCGGCCCAGTAGACCTCGCGCCGGCGGGCGTCGGTCGCCACGACGAACGGGCCGTCGACGGGCACGGCCGCAGCCACCTGGGAGGCGAGGACGTCGAGGGTGCAGACGCCGTGCACCCGCGCCCCCCACGAGACGCCGAGCGTCCGCGCGGTCACGACGCCGACCCGCAGGCCGGTGAACGGTCCGGGCCCGACCCCCACCGCGACGTCGGTGACGTCACGGCCGTCGACGTCGGCCTCCTGCAGCGCCTGCTCGATCGCCGGCGCGAGCAGCTCGCCGTGACTCGTCGCGCCGGGCCGGGCGACCGACGCCAGCACGCACGCGCCGTCGTGCACCGCCACCGTGGTGACGGGGGTCGCGGTGTCGAGCGCCAGGATCAGCATCGGAGCCACCCTACGCCGTCAACCTGCGCCGACATCACCCAGACCGCGGGCCACGACCGACGAGACGACGGCTTCCGGCTCCAGCAGCCGTGACCGCAACGGAACCCGCGCCCAGCGCGGGCCGTGCGGCTTCACGGTGACCAGCCGGACGTCGTGGTCGTCGACGTCGTCACGGTCGAGCGCCTCGGCCCCCAGAGGGTCGAGCACGGTCGCGGCGCGACGCTCGAGCCGGACCTCCAGCCACGAGTCGCTGAGCTGCTCCGCGACGCCGCTGCCCCACTCGACGACCGTCACGGCGTCGTCGACCGACGCATCGAGGTCGAGGTCGTCCAGCTCGATCGCGCCGTTCAGGCGGTACGCGTCGACGTGCACGAGCGGCGGGCCGTCCGTGAGACTCGGGTGGACCCGCGCCAGCACGAAGGTCGGCGAGGTGATCGGCCCGCGGACGCCGAGACCGTCGCCGATCCCCTGCGTCAGCGTCGTCTTGCCCGCGCCGAGCGGCCCCGACATCACCACGAGGTCGCCGGCTCTCAGCAGGGCGGCGAGAGACCGGCCGAACTCCTGCGCGTGCTCGGCGGTCAGCAGCTCGCGGGCCAGCCACAGCGACTTGCCGAACTCGATCGTGTTGCCGTCCCGGGTCACCGGGTGGTAGCGGCGACGGGTCCAGAACGTGACGTTCTCGGGGAGCTCCGCGCGCACGTCGAGCCACACGCCGTCGAGACCGCGCTCCTCGGCGGTGTCCTCGGCGACGCCGACCATCGCCGACGCGACGCCGCGGTCCTGGTGGTCGGGGTCGACCGCGACCCGGCGGAAGCCGAGCAGGCCCGGGCGGGACTCGTCGTACAGCATGGCGCCGATCGGCTTGCCGCGCCGCTCCACGATCAGGCCGCCGCCGGTCTCCAGGGCCGTGCGCACGGTCGCCTCGGTCTCGTCCATCGCGGTCGACGGCGGGTCGAGCTGCGGCCGCGCGCCGAACGACCGGCGGATCACGGCGAGCACGTCGGCAGCTCGGTCGGGCGTCGCGTCGAAGACGTTCAACGCATGGAAGTTGGGCATCGCGGTCGTGGTCACGCCTGCGCGTCCTCCCACAGCTCGGTGAGCCGCTCCGTCACGTCGGCGTGCCGTTCCAGCATCATCATGTGTCCGGATCCTTCGAGCACCACGAGGTCGGCGTCGTCGATCTGCTCGGCGAGCCGCTCGGAGTGCCTCATCGGGGTCAGCTTGTCGGCCGTCCCCCCGATCACGACCGTACGCTTGTGCGGCATCGCTGCCAACGACGCGTACAGGTCGAGGTCGAGGAAGCTGCTCGCGAAGTCGATGTACGCACGCGGCCGCGCCGCCGCGAGCATCTCGTCGGTCATGTCGGCGTAGACCGCCTCCGCGTCGGGGCCGACCGCCCACCTGCGGGTCAGCGCGAACGTGTCGAAGCGCCGACGCCGACCGAGGACGGGCAGCAGCGCGGGCAGCAGCGGCGAGATCCGGCCGAGCGGCGTGGCCCGGCCCACCAGGTTGCCGGCGCTCGTCCCCATCAGGACCACCCCGACGACCCGCTCGGCCATCACGTCACCGAACTGCGCGGCGAACGACATCACGCTCATCCCGCCCATCGAGTGGCCGACCAGGATCAGCGGACCCTCGGGGGCGGCCGCCTCGATCACCGCACGCAGGTCGCGCCCGAGCTGCTCGAGGGTGCAGTCGTCGGCCGGGCTGTCGTCGGACAGGCCGTGGACCCGCTGGTCGTAGAAGACCATCCGGGCCTCGCCGCGCAGCGCCGCGCGCTGGTAGTGCCAGCAGTTCAGGTCGAGGACCCAGCCGTGCACGAAGACGATCGTCGGGGCGTCGGTCGGGCCGTCGTCGACCTCGACGTGCAACCCGACGCCGTCGTCGCTGACGACCCGGCGACCCGAGGCGTGCAGGCTGCCGAACGCCACGTCCTCGCCGCGGCGCGCGCGGCGGCGAGCCCGTCGCCGATCGGTGGCCACCCCGACCGCGCCGACGGCCGTGCCGGCCGCGATCGCGGTGCCGGCGGCCACGGCGCCCAGCTTGGCGACGGTGCGCCAATCCATCCTGCCTCCTCAGGGTGCACCGAGGTAACGGTGCACGATCCGTCCCCCCAGCCTAGTGACGACCTCGTAGCCGATCGTCCCCGCCGCCCGGGCCCAGTCCTCCGCGGTCGGCTCGCCCCGCCCCGCAGAGCCGAACAGGACGACCTCCTCGCCCCGTCGCACGTCCAGGTCCCCGAGGTCCAGCACGAGCTGGTCCATGCACACCCGGCCGGCGACGCGCACCCGGGTGCCGGCCACCAGCGCCTCGGCGGTGTTCGAGGCGGCCCGGAGCACGCCGTCGCCGTAGCCGATCGGCACCAGGCCCAGCGTCGTCGGCCGCTGCGTGACGAAGGTGTGACCGTACGAGACGCCCGTCCCCGCGGGGACGCGACGGACCAGCGCGAGCGCGCTGCGCAGCGTCATCACCGCCTGCAGGCCCAGGTCCTCCGGCGCGCCGAGAGCCTCGCCCGGGCTGATCCCGTAGGTGGCGATCCCGACCCGCACGAGGTCGTGGTGCGCGGCGGGGTCGACGAGCGTCGCCGCGGAGTTCGCGAGGTGTCGGAGCACGTCGGTGATCCCGGCGGCGGCGAGCTCGGCCACCGCCGCGTCGAACGCCGTGCGCTGCTCGGCGTTGACCGGCGAGCCCGGCTCGTCGGCGCACGCGAGGTGCGAGAAGATCCCGACGACCTCGATCCGCGCGCCGTGGTGCGCGCGGGCGGCCGCGGCGATCAGCGCGCTCAGGTCGGCACCCCGGACCCCGCCTCGCGCCATCCCGGTGTCGACCTTCAGGTGGACGCGAGGCCGCCGTCTCGCGGGCGCGGCCAGCACCGCGTCGAGCTGCTCGACCGACCCCGCTGCGACGTCCACCCCGGCGTCGATCGCGGGGCCGAGGTCCGCGCCCGCCGGGCACAGCCACGCCAGCACCGGACCGTCGACACCGGCCGATCTCAGGCGCACCGCCTCCTCCACCGTGGCGACACCGAGCCACTCAGAACCCGCCTCGAGGGCGGCACGCGCCATCGTCACCGCCCCGTGGCCGTAGCCGTCGGCCTTCACGACCGCCATCTGCGCCGCGGTCGGTGCAGCGCCTCGCAGCCGTGCGAGGTTCGCGCGGTACGCGTCGAGATCGACGACCGCCTCGGCCGGAGCGCTCACGCGGTCCTCCAGTCGCGGACCGCCGAGGCCGCCAGCGTGCCGTTGCGCCACGCGGTGACGACCGGTCCGATCGCCTCGGCGACCGCTCCCGCCGTCACCGGCCCACCGCCCGAGGCCGCGGTGGCCGCCGCCCCGTGCACGAAGGCGGCCAGCGACCCCGCGTCGAGGGGGTGGGCTCCGGCCGCGAGGAACGATCCGGCGAGGCCGGCGAGCACGTCACCGGCACCGGCGGTCGCGAGCCACGGGGTCCCGGTCAGGTTGACCCGTACGGGGGCGTCCGGGTGCGCGACCAGGGTGCGCGCGCCCTTGAGCAGCACGGTCGTGCGCCAGCGCTGCGCGGCCGTCCGGACGTGCCCGAGCGGATCGGCCTCCACGGCGTCGCGGTCGACTCCCAGCATCGTGGCCAGCTCACCCGCGTGCGGGGTCAGGAGTGCCGGGACCTCCACGGTCTCCGGGAGGTGGGCCAGCGCATCGGCGTCGACGACGACCGGGACCCGGTCGCCCAGGGCCCGCTCGAGCCGCGCTCCGGCCGCCTCGCCGCCGCCCGACCCGACCACCCAGGCCTGCACGCGTCCGGCCTCGGCGGGATCGGTGTGGGCGACGACCTCGGGGTACCGGTCGACCACCCGCCGGGCCAGGTCGTCCTCGCCGAGGAACCGGACCATGCCCGCAGCCCCGGCGCGCGCTCCCGCCACGCACAGCATCGCCGCCCCGGCGTAGCGGCTCGATCCGGCTGCCACGCCGACGACGCCGCGGGTGTACTTGTGCACGGGTCCACCCGAACGCCCCGCCAGCGTCGGTCGCAGAACCCGCATCAGCATCTCGGTGTCGGTGACCTCGAGGGCCTCGAGCGACGGCCGAGGGAGGTACGGGCCGAGTCCGATGTCGACCAGCCGTGCGAGCCCGTCGCGAGACGCCCACTGCGCGGCGGGGTCGACCAGCAGCGCGTTCTTGAAGGTCCCGAAGGTCACGGTCGCGTCCGCCGGCAGGAACGCCTCGGGCACCCGTGCGCCGTCGACGTCGACCCCGCTCGGGACGTCGACGGCGACGACGTACGGCCGGTCGGCCTCGATCTCGGCACGCCACCCCTCGGCCGGCCCGCGCAACCCGGGTCGGCCGCCGATGCCGACCACCCCGTCGACCACGACCGGATAGCCGTGGGTCGAGCCCACGAACCGGCAGCCCGCGGCGTACGCCGCCTCCATCCCGCCGCGGTGGGCCTGGGACTGGTCGACGACGGCGCACGCGACCACCCGCTCGCGCGCCAGCTCGGCTGCGGCGTACAGCGCGTCACCACCGTTGTCGCCCGTGCCGACCAGGAAGACCACGGGGACCTGCGGGGGCGCTGTCTCGCGCACGAATCCCGCGAGGCCGGCGGCGGCCCGGTGCATCAGCGCACCCGGCTCCGTCCGCGCCATCAGGGCGGCCTCGGCCGCCCGGACGTCGGAGACGGTGTGCGCTCTCAGCATCGGTGCGCCCTCAGCATCGCGGCGACCTCACTCGACGGTGACGGACTTGGCCAGGTTGCGCGGCTGGTCGACGTCGTGGCCGAGCGCCGTCGCGAGCTCGGCGGCGAAGATCTGCAGCGGGACCGCCGCGAGCACCGGCTGCAGCAGGGTCATCGCCTTCGGGAGCCGGATCACCTCGTCGGCGTACGGCAGCACCGAGTCGTCGCCGTGCTCGACCAGGACGATCGTGCGCGCCCCGCGCGCCCGGATCTCCTGGATGTTGCTGACGACCTTCTCGTGCAGCTGGTCGCGCCCGCGCGGCGGGACGATCACGAAGACCGGCAGCCCCGGCTCGATCACGGCGATCGGGCCGTGCTTGAGCTCGCCGGCGGCGAACCCCTCGGCGTGCAGGTAGGCCAGCTCCTTCAGCTTGAGCGCGCCCTCGAGCGCGACCGGGTAGCCGACGTGCCGCCCGAGGAAGAGGAACGTGCGGTGGTCGGCGAGGTCGCGCGCGAGCGTCCGGACCTGGCCGGCGGCCCCGATCACCTCCTGGACCCCCTCCGGCAGCCGCTGGAGCTCGGAGACCGTCGAGGCGATCTCGTCGCCGAACTTCGTGCCGCGGACCTGCGCGAGGTAGAGGCCCAGCAGGTAGCAGGCGACGATCTGGGTCAGGAACCCCTTCGTCGACGCGACCGCGATCTCCGGACCGGCGTGGGTGTAGATCACCGCGTCGGACTCCCGCGGGATCGTCGAGCCGTTGGTGTTGCAGATCGCCAGCACCTTCGCGCCCTGGTGGCGCGCGTGCCGGATCGCCTGGAGCGTGTCCGCGGTCTCGCCCGACTGGCTGATCGCCACGACCAGCGTCGAGCGGCTCACGATGGGGTCGCGGTAGCGGAACTCCGAGGCCAGCTCCACCTCGCACGGGATCCGCGTCCAGTGCTCGATCGCGTACTTCGCGACCAGCCCGGCGTACGACGCGGTGCCGCAGCCGATCACGACGATCTTGTCGATGTCGCGCAGCTCGCCGTCGCTCAGCCGCATCTCGTCCAGCACGAGTCGACCGCGCGCGTCGTGCCGGCCGAGCAGCGTGTCGGCGACCGCCCGGGGCTGCTCGTCGATCTCCTTGAGCATGAACCAGTCGTAGCCGCCCTTCTCGGCGGCGGCGGCGTCCCAGTCCACGTGGTAGTCGGTCGTCGGAGCCGGTGCGCCGTCGAAGTCGGTGACGTCGATGGCGTCCCGCGTGATCGTGACGACCTGGTCCTGGCCCAGCTCGACCGCCTCGCGAGTGTGCTCGATGAACGCCGCGACGTCGGAGGCGAGGAAGCTCTCGCCGTCCCCGCGGCCCACGACGAGCGGCGAGTTGCGCCGGGCCCCGACGACCCGCTCGGGGTCGGCGCCGTCCGCGATCACGAGCGTGAACGCCCCCTCGAGGCGGCGGCAGGCCCGGCGTACGGCCTCGGGCAGGTCCGCTCCCGCCGCGAGCTCGCGCGCGACCAGGTGGGTGACGACCTCCGTGTCGGTCTCCGAGGCGAACTCGTAGCCGTCGGTCAGCAGCTCGGCGCGCAGCTCGGCGAAGTTCTCGATGATGCCGTTGTGGACGACGGCGACCCGGTGGTCGGCGGACACGTGGGGGTGGGCGTTCTCGTCGCTCGGCGGCCCGTGGGTCGCCCACCGGGTGTGGCCGATCCCCGTCGAGGACGCGGGGAGGGGATGGTTGGACAGCTCCTTGTCGAGGTTCGCGAGCTTGCCCTGCTTCTTCGCGACCGCCATCGCGCCGTCCACGACGAGCGCGACGCCGGTCGAGTCGTACCCGCGGTACTCCAGGCGCCGCAGGCCCGAGACGATCACGTCGAGCGCCGGGCGAGGACCTACGTATCCCACGATTCCGCACATGGAGTCCAGGGTACCGAGGTCGGGTACGGGACCCGACCGCAACAATGGGTCCATGTCGGTCACGCAGCCGGGCTCCGGCGACACCTCCCCCTACGTCGAGCTGGACCGCAGCGCGTGGGCGGACCTGGCGGGCGACGCGCCCCAGCCCCTCACCCAGGACGAGATCGACAAGGTCCGCGGCCTCGGCGACGAGCTGGACCTCGAGGAGGTCCGCCAGGTCTACCTCCCCCTGACCCAGCTGATCTCGATGCGGGTCCGCTTCGCCGGCGCCCTGTACCGCAGCACCGAGACCTTCCTCGGCCGGCCCCAGCCCCAGCGCACCCCGTACGTGATCGGGATCGCGGGCTCGGTCGCCGTCGGCAAGTCGACCACGGCGCGGCTGCTGCGGGAGCTGCTCGCCAAGCACGACCAGCACAGCAACGTCCAGCTGGTCACCACCGACGGCTTCCTGCTGCCCAACGCGGAGCTGGAGCGCCGCGGGCTGCTGGAGCGCAAGGGCTTCCCCGAGTCGTACGACCGCAAGGCGCTCCTGCGCTTCGTGATGGCGGTGAAGTCGGGTCGCGAGGAGGTCGAGGCCCCGGTCTACTCCCACCTCACCTACGACCGCACCGACGAGACGGTGCAGCTGAATCGGCCTGACATCGTCCTGGTGGAGGGGCTCAACGTCCTCCAGCCCGCCCGGACCCGCGGCGACGGCCGACCCGGCCTCGCGATCAGCGACTTCTTCGACTTCTCGGTGTACGTCGACGCGACCCGCCGCGACATCCGGCGGTGGTACGTCGAGCGCTTCCTGCGGCTGCGGGAGACCGCGTTCCGGGACCCGGAGTCGTACTTCACCCGGTACTCCGGGCTGGAGGAGGAGCAGGCGGTCGCCCAGGCGGGTCTGCTGTGGGACTCGATCAACGGCCCCAACCTCAAGGAGAACATCGAGCCGACCCGCGGTCGCGCCACGCTCGTGCTCCGCAAGGACGCCGACCACTCCGTCCGGTGGGTCCGGCTGCGCAAGCTCTGAGGCCGCACCCGGGTGCACACCACTTCCGCTGTGGCCCGGGTCACCTCTAGTGTTCAGCGATGGACTCAGCGCTCACCACGGTCGGCCTGCCGGTCGCGCTCGGCATCATCATGTTCGGGCTCGGTCTGTCGCTGACGCTCGACGACTTCCGCCGGGTCGGCCGTCATCCCCGCGCCGTGGTCGTGGCACTCGCCTGCCAGCTCCTGCTGCTCCCGGCCGTGTGCTTCGCCCTCGTGGTCGTCGCCGACCTCCCGGCGGCGCTCGGGATCGGGATGATGCTGCTGGCGGCGTCGCCCGGCGGCACCAGCGCGAACCTCTTCAGCCACCTGTTCCGGGGCGACGTCGCGCTGAACGTCTCCTTGACCGCCATCAACTCGATCGTCGCGATCGTGACCCTGCCCGTGGTGACCAACCTCGCGATCGCCTGGTACGACGCGTCCGACGAGGTCTCGCTGCAGTTCCGGAAGGTGCTGGAGGTGTTCGCGGTGGTCCTCGTCCCGGTCGCCCTCGGCATGCTCGTGCGTCGGGCGCGTCCTGCGTTCGCGGCTGCGGCCGACCGGCCGGTCCGCACCGCCTCCGCCGTGATCCTCGCCGTGCTGGTGCTCGGGATCCTCGTCGACCAGCGCGGCAACGTCGTCGACTACGCGACCCGGATCGGCGTCGTCGCGATCGTGTTCTGCGTGATCAGCCTGGTGGTCGGCTTCGTCGTCCCGCGGGCTGCCGGGGTCAGCGACCGCCAGGCGATCGCGTCGTCGTTCGAGATCGGCGTCCACAACGCGACGCTGGCGATCTACGTCGCCGTCGAGGTCCTCGACGACACCGAGATCTCGGTCCCGGCCGCCGTCTACGGCCTGGTGATGTTCTTCCTCGCGGCGGGCTGGGGCGTCCTGCTGACTCGGCGCATCGTGACGCCGTCGTCCGAGCCGGACGAGCGCGCCACGGGCCGCTCGGCTCCCTGACGCGCCACCCGGGGTCGCTCCGGCGCTCACAGGCGTAGCCGGAACAGCGCCTCCCGCTCGACCAGGCGGAACCCCATCGCCTCGTTCACCGCGATCATCGGCGCGTTGTCCTCTGCGTTCCAGGTGTGCAGGACCCGGCGCGGCTCCAGCGCCGCCGCCGCCTCGGCGAGGTTGCGGGCCTTCAGCGCGAGTCCCAGGCGGTGCCCGCGGTGCGCCGGCAGCACGATCGTGTCCCACTGGTAGGCGTTGACGGGGTCCGTCCCGGGCACGATCAGCTGGCTGTGGGCGATCGCCGTCCCGTCGCGCACGGCCACCGTCACGAACGACTGCCGCTGCTGCGCGACGAGCTCGGCCTCCTCGTGCCGGATCCGCTCGGGCGTGAAGTCCTCCGCCTCGTACTCGTGGTCGCCGCTCGGCGCCTCCAGCACGAGCACCGCCCGCAACCCCGCCCACGCCTCGACCAGGTCGGGCGGACAGGCCCCGGACCAGGACCGCAGCTCGTACGCCGTCCGCCAGGGTGCGGTCTCGTCCTCGATCCGCGCCAGGGCAGCGCGGTCGGGCGGCAGGTCGAGCACCCGGTGGGCGTTCACGAGCCCCACCTCGAGCCCGCGACCGGAGAGGAGGCCCCACAGCTGCCCGTCCCCATCCGCGAGCGCCTGGACCTCCACGAGCGTCCGCCCCGCATCCGCCGCGATCGCGAAGGCGTGGTCGCACAGTCGCTCCAGCATGCGGCGGGTCCCGGGAACCGCCGCCAGCGAGACCCAGACGGTGTCGGTGTTGTCGCGCAGCGGCAGCTCGAGGTGGGCGGACGCCACCGGCGCGCCACCGTCGGTGGCGAGCAGCCACCGGTGCTCGACCCACGGGTCGTGTCTGCGCGCGGTCACGCGCAGCTCTTCGAACGTCCACGCCGCGCCGTACGGCCGCGCCTGCGCGTCCGCCGCGTCGATCGCGACGTAGGACCGCAGCGCGGCGTCGTCGGACGGATCGATCTCGCGGACGCTCACGACCTGAGGCTAGGTCGCCGAGGAGCGCCGGTGCCACCGGGTTTCTGCGGAGCGGTCAGAGCGCGAGCTCGGCCTCGACCACCGCGGCGAGCCGGTGCGCCACGGCCCGGGCCTGCTCGTCGGACTCGGCCTCGACCATCACCCGCACGAGCGGTTCGGTCCCTGACGGCCGCAGCAGGACCCGCCCGGTGCCGCCGAGCAGCTCGGTCGCGTCCGCGACCGCCTCGACCACCGCGGGATGCGTCCCGGCGCGGGCCTTGTCGACGCCCGGCACGTTGACGAGGACCTGCGGCAGGTGCCGCATCACCCCGGCGAGGTCGGCGAGGCTCCGTCCCGTCGAGACCATCCGTGCCGCGACCGTGAGGGCCGTCAGCACCCCGTCGCCCGTCGTCGCGTGGTCGCTCAGGATCACGTGACCCGACTGCTCGCCACCGAGGTTGAAGCCGTGGTCACGCATCGCCTCCAGCACGTAGCGGTCGCCGACCGCCGTCTGCACCACGGTGATCCCGGAGCGCTCCATCGCCTGGACGAAGCCGAGGTTGGACATCACGGTCGCCACCACGGTCCCGTCGGCGAGTCGCCCCTGCTCGGCCATCGCGGTCGCGAGCAGCGCGAGGATCTGGTCGCCGTCGACCAGCACGCCGGAGGCGTCCACGGCGAGGCAGCGATCCGCGTCGCCGTCGAAGGCGAACCCGGCGTCCGCCCCGTGGGCGAGCACGGCGGCCCGCAGGTCCTCGGGGTGGGTCGAGCCGCAGGCGTCGTTGATGTTGAGCCCGTCCGGCTCGGCGTGGATCGCGACGACCTCGGCGCCGAGCTCACGGAAGACCCGCGGACCGACCACCGACGCCGCACCGTTCGCGCAGTCGAGGACGACCGTCAGACCGTCGAGCCGCTCCCCCGCCGCTCCGACGAGATGGCGGGCGTACGTCGAGAGCGCCGTCGAGCTGTCCCCGATCCGCCCGACGGCGGCCCCGGTCGGGCGACGCCAGGGCTGCTCGAGCCGGCGCTCGATCTCGTCCTCGATCGCGTCGTCGAGCTTGAGCCCGCCGCGGGCGAGGAACTTGATGCCGTTGTCCGGCATCGGGTTGTGGCTCGCCGAGATCATCACGCCCATGTCGGCGGCGAGCGCCGCCGTCAGATAGGCGGCACCCGGGGTCGGGACGACCCCGAGCAGATGGACGTCGACCCCCGCAGACGCGAGACCCGCGACCACCGCGGCCTCGAGGAACTCCCCCGAGGCGCGCGGGTCGCGGGCCACGACTGCGGTCGGCCGCTGGTCGGCGAAGGCACCGGTCTCGCCCAGGACGTGGGCGGCTGCTGCCGCCAGGTCCAGAGCCAGCTCCGCGGTGAGGTCGGTGTTCGCGACCCCCCGGACACCGTCGGTTCCGAAGATCCGGCCCACGGCGCGGCCGCCGATCAGCGCTTGCTGTACTGCGGGGCCTTGCGGGCCTTCTTGAGGCCGGCCTTCTTGCGCTCCTTGGCGCGGGCGTCGCGCGTGAGCAGCCCGGCCTTCTTGAGCGTCGGACGGTTGGTCTCCTCGTCGACCGCGTTCAGGGCGCGGGCGACGCCGAGGCGCAGCGCGCCGGCCTGGCCGGTCATGCCGCCGCCGGTGACGCGGGCGATCACGTCGAAGGCCTCGCCGAGACCGGTGGTCGCGACGGCCTCCTTGGCGATCTGCTGGTGCAGCTTGTTCGGGAGGTACTCCTCCAGCGGCTTGCCGTTGACCGTCCAGACGCCCGTGCCGGGGACGATCCGCACGCGGGCGACGGCCTCCTTGCGGCGACCGGTGGCGGCTGCCGGCGCGATGATCGACGAGCGCGCCGCAGACTCGGCGCTCGGCGCGCTCTCGGAGGTGTAGGCGACACCCTCGGCGTTCGCGGCGAACTCGCCGTCGGTCACGGTGTCGGTGCTGGACTCGGCCACGTTGATCCTCACTACTTCCTGGGGCCTACTGCGAGATCTGCTTGATCTCGAACGACTGCGGCTGCTGCGCGGCGTGCGGGTGCTCCGGGCCGGCGTACACCTTGAGCTTCTTCATCAGCGAGCGGCCCAGCCGGTTCTTGGGGAGCATGCCCCAGACCGCCTTCTCGATCGCCTTGCGCGGGTCCTTGTCGAGCAGGTCACCGTAGGCGACCTGCTTGAGCCCGCCCGGGTAGCCGCTGTGGCGGTAGGCGAGCTTGTCCTCACGCTTGTTGCCGGTCAGGGCGACCTTCTCGGCGTTGACGATGACGACGAAGTCGCCGTTGTCGACGTGCGGGGCGAACGTCGGCTTGTGCTTGCCGCGAAGCAGGGTCGCGGTCTGGACGGCCAGTCGTCCGAGCACCACGTCTTCTGCGTCGATGACGTGCCACCGGCGGTCGACGTCACCGGGCTTCGGGCTGTACGTGCGCACGCTAGTTCTACCTTCACGATGGATGGGGTCTGATGGTGCACCTCGTCGGCATCCGGGCTGCGTGCCCTCGCCGGAGGCGGGGTCCGCAGCGCTCGGGCAGGCCGAGGCACAACGACGTACAAGAATAACGGGCGGTCGGGCGCCCGGTCAAAACGGGCCCCGTCATCCTTCGCCGCTGCGCGGCGTGGTGCACGTACGTCCGCGCACCGCCGTCCAGTGTACGGGAGCGCGGCAAGAGATCCCCGGACGACCGATTCCTGGGACCCGACTTCACCGCGATCACGGTGACCGCTTAGGTTGGAAGGTGGTCCATCACCCTCGGGCCAACGATTCGAGCAATCGCATCGACGCGATGCGCACGCACGGCGCAAGGAGATCTCCCCGTGACAGATGCCACGCCCGCCGTCCCCGACGAGTCCCTCTCGATCCGCGACAACCGGACCGGCGAGGAGTACACCGTTCCGATCGTCGACGGGGCGATCCGAGCGGCCGACCTCGGCAAGATCGGCAAGACCGAAGACGAGCCCGGCCTCGTCTCGTACGACCCCGGCTTCACCAACACCGCATCGACGCGGAGCTCGGTGACGTTCATCGACGGCGAGAAGGGGATCCTCGAGTACCGCGGCTACCCGATCGAGCAGCTCGCCGAGCACTCCAACTACCTCGAGGTCGCCTACCTGCTCATCAACGGCGAGCTGCCCACCAAGGAGCAGTACGACGCGTGGGAGCACGAGATCACGTTCCACACGTTCGTCCACGAGAACATCAAGTCCCTCATGCAGGGCTTCCGCTACGACGCGCACCCGATGGGCATGCTGCTGTCCGGAGTCGGCGGCCTCTCGACGTTCTACCCCGAGGCCCGCAACATCAGCGACCCGGAGGTCCGGCACCTCCAGATCGTGCGGATGATCGCCAAGATGCCGACGCTCGGCGCCTGGGCCTTCCGGCACGCGCAGGGCAAGCCGTACGTCTACCCGGACAACGACCTGTCGTACGCCGAGAACTTCCTCGCGATGCTCTTCAAGATGAGCGAGCCGAAGTTCGAGGCCGACCCGCGGCTGGCCAAGGCGCTCGAGATCCTCTTCATCCTGCACGCGGACCACGAGCAGAACGCCTCCGCCAACGCCGTGCGCTCCGTCGGGTCCACGCAGGTCGACCCGTACTCCTCGCTGTCGGCCGGCATCGCCGCGCTGTACGGCCCGCTGCACGGCGGCGCGAACGAGGCGGTCCTGCGGATGCTGCGCCGGATCGGCGACGTGAGCAACGTCCCCGCGTTCATCGAGGGCGTCAAGGCCGGCGACGAGCGGCTGATGGGCTTCGGCCACCGGGTCTACAAGAACTACGACCCGCGCGCCACGATCATCAAGAAGGCCTGCGACGACGTCTTCGAGGTCACCGGGGTCAACCCGCTGCTCAAGATCGCCGTGGAGCTCGAGAAGATCGCGCTCGAGGACGAGTACTTCGTCAAGCGCAAGCTCTACCCGAACGTCGACTTCTACTCCGGCCTGATCTACGAGGCGCTCCAGTTCCCGCCGGAGATGTTCACCGTCCTGTTCGCGATCCCGCGGACCGCCGGCTGGCTGGCCCAGTGGGTCGAGCTCGTCGACGACAAGGAGCAGAAGATCGCCCGCCCGAAGCAGATCTACACCGGGGGCCGCCAGCTCACCTTCACCCCGCGCGAGCAGCGCTGGGCCTGACCGGCACCGCCGGCACCCTCCGTACGACGCCGTCCCGCCGCACGCGGCGGGACGGCGTCGTCGCGTCGGGCGCCCCGCCGGGTACGGTGTGCGGGTGCGCGTGAGACTCGACCTGGCCTACGACGGCTCTGCGTACCGCGGCTGGGCCCGACAGCCCGACCACCCCTCGGTCCAGCAGACGGTCGAGGACGCGTTGACGCTGGTGCTGCGGCTCGACGAGCCCGCCCGGCTGACGGTCGCCGGACGCACCGACACCGGCGTCCACGCCCGCGGGCAGGTGGCGCACGTCGACCTGCCCGACGACCTCGAGCTCGATCCGGAGCCGCTGGTCCGCCGGCTCGACCGGGCCCTGCCCGACGACGTGGTCGTGCGGGCGCTCGCCGCGGCACCCGAGGGCTTCGACGCGAGATTCTCCGCGATGCGACGCCGCTACGTGTACCGGCTGTGGGACCTGCCGAGCGGGCCCGACCCGCTGCACCGCAACCACATCGTCCACCACCCGCGGCCGCTCGACGTCTCCGCGATGAACGACGCAGCGGTGGGCGTGCTCGGAGAGAACGACTTCGCGGCCTTCTGCCGTCGCCGTGAGGGCGCCACCACGATCCGCACGCTCCAGCAGCTCACCACGCGCCGGACCGACTCCCGGATCGTCGAGACGACCGTCGTCGCCGACGCCTTCTGCCACTCGATGGTGCGCTCGCTGATGGGCGCCCTCACCGCGGTCGGCGAGGGACGCCACGAGCCGGCCTGGATGGCCCGGGTGCTCGGCGCACGCACCCGCGACCCGCGCGTCAAGGTGATGCCGGCTCACGGCCTCACCCTGGAGGAGGTCGAGTATCCCGCCGACGCACGGCTCGCGGCCCGCGCCGAGGAGGCCCGCAGCTTCCGCGGCCCGCTCGAGGCCGACTCCGCTCTCGACTCCGAGGACTGAGCGGTCGCGATGACCGAGCACTACTTCGGACAGACCCCCAGCGGGCCGCAGAACCGGCGCGAGGTGACGGCGGAGGTCTGGGGCCGCTCCTACACCTTCACGACCGCCGGGGGCGTCTTCGCGCGCGACGGCCTCGACAAGGCCACCGCGATCCTGCTGCGCACCTGCGCGCCACCGTCGCAGGCACGGTCCGTGCTCGACCTGGGGTGCGGGTGGGGCGCGATCGCCGTCCCGGTCGCCCGGGAGGTTCCCCAGGCGACGGTGCACGCGATCGACCCGAACGAGCGTGCCCGGGAGCTGGCCCGGCTCAACGCGGAGCGTGCCGGGGTCGCCGACCGGGTCGCCGTGATGGCACCGGACGACGTCCCGTCCGAGGCGACCTACGACGAGATCTGGTCGAACCCGCCCATCCGGATCGGCAAGGCGGCGCTGCACGAGCTCCTGCTGCGCTGGCTCGACCGACTGGCACCCGACGGGGTGGCGCGGATGGTCGTCGGCCGCAACCTCGGCTCCGACTCCCTCCAGCGATGGCTGACCGAGCAGGGCTGGCCGACCGAGCGGGTCACGAGCGCGAAGGGCTTCCGCGTGCTCGCGACGCGGCGCGGCTGAGCCACGCGGCCGCGCTCACCGGGCCCGCTCGACCCGGCTCTCGTCCCAGACCGGCTCGTCGGACTCGACGACCGTCCCGTCGGCACGGAAGACCACGAACCGGTCGAGCGTCCGCGCGAACCAGCGGTCGTGGGTCACCGCGAGCACCGTCCCCTCGAACGCGTCCAGTCCCTGCTCCAGCGCCTCCGCCGACTCCACGTCGAGGTTGTCGGTCGGTTCGTCGAGCAGCAGCAGCGTGGCACCGGAGAGCTCGAGCAGCAGGATCTGGAACCGCGCCTGCTGCCCCCCGGACAACGCCTCGAACCGCTGCTCGGCCGCGCGAGCCAGCTCGTAGCGGTCCAGCGCCCGCGCTGCCTGCTCGTGTCCCATGCCGGCACGACCGTGGCCGCTCGGTCCGACCTCCCCGCGATGCAGGACCTCGAGCAGGGTCCGGCCGACCAGACCGGGCCGCACGTGCGTCTGGACGAACCAGCCCGGGCGGACCCGCGCCCCCAGCCGCGCGACGCCGGTGTGCGCGACCGGGTCGACCGGCTCGTCGCCGACCGGCAGGTGCTCGGTCTCGGGGCGCGTGCCACCGCCCGCCAGCAGCCGCAGCAGGTGCGACTTGCCGGAGCCGTTCGAGCCGAGCACGCCGACCCGCTCACCGAAGAACACCTCGAGGTCGAACGGCTTCATCAGCCCGGTCAGCTCGAGCTGCTCGCAGACCAGGACCCGCTTGCCCGTACGGCCGCCGGACAGCCGCATCGAGACCTGCTGCTCGATCGGGACGGCCTGCGGCGGGCCCGCCTCCTCGAACCGGCGGAGCCGTGTCTGCGCCGCGCGGTAGCGGGCCGCCATGTCCGAGTTGTACGCCGCCTTGTTCTTGTAGAGCAGCACCAGCTCGCGGAGCTTCAGGCGCTCCTCGTCCCATCGTCGACGCTGCTCCTCGAGACGCGCGAAGCGTGCGGTCCGCGCCTCGTGGTACGTCGCGAAGCCGCCGGGATGGGTCCACGCCACCGCCCCGGCGGCGCCGAGCTCCAGCGTGACGACCCGCGTGGCCGCAGACGCGAGCAGCGCCCGGTCGTGGCTCACCAGCAGCACCGTCTTCGCGGTCGCACGCAGCTGGTCCTCGAGCCAGCGCTTGCCCGGGACGTCGAGGTAGTTGTCCGGCTCGTCCAGCAGCAGGACGTCGTCGGAGCCACGCAGGAGCGCCTCCAGCACCAGACGCTTCTGCTCACCGCCCGACAGCGTCGTCAGCTCGCGCCAGCGCACCCGGTCGTACCCGGTCCCGAGCGCGGCCGTGCAGCACGCGTCCCAGACCACCTCGGCGTCGTACCCGCCCGCGTCGGCGTACTCGGCGAGCGCCGCCGCGTAGCGCAGCTGGGTCGGCTCGTCGTCGCGCTCCATCAGCTCGAGCTCGATCGCGTCGACCGCGCGCGCGGCCGCCCGGACCCGCGGCGGCGCGACCGACAGCAGCAGGTCCCGCACCGTCTCGACGGCGAGACCGTCGATCGACCGCGTGACCATCTGGCGCATGACGCCGAGTCCCCCCGAGCGGCTCACCGCACCCCCGTGCGCGTCGATCTCGCCGGAGACGATCCGCAGGAGCGTCGACTTGCCCGCGCCGTTCGCCCCGACGAGCGCGACCACGGCCCCGTCCCCGACCCGGAACGAGACGTCGTCGAGCAGCACCCGGCCGTCCGGCAGGTGGTAGCGGATGCTGCTCAGGTCGACGTGGCCCATGGGCTCAGTCTCATACCTGCGTCAACGCGATTACGTCGGGGGGCGCGCATCCGTGTCGTCACGCTCCGAGGGCGTCCGCCAAGGCGTCGAGACCGCCGACCTCGAGGTCGAACCCGTCGTCGGTCCTCGGGGGGTCGCCCACCGGTCGCTCGACGTAGGCGGTCCGCATCCCGACGGCCCGGGCGCCCCGGAGGTCCCACGCGTGCGCCGCGACCATCAGGACGCGCTCCGCCGGGACCGCCGCGGCGCTGAGGGCCAGCCCGTAGACCTCCGGGGCCGGCTTGTAGGCGCCGGCGTCCTCGCTGGACAGCGCCAGGTGCCAGCGCAGCCCGGCCGCCGCGTCCAGCCGCAGCAGGGACGCCCGGCTGGCGTTCGAGAGCCCGACCAGCGGATACCGACGCGCCAGCCGCTCCAACCCTCCGTCGGCGTCGGGCCACGCCGGCAGCCGGCGTCCGGCGGCTGCCAGCCGTGCGACCACCTCCACGTCACCCAGACCGGCCCGCGCCGCGACCGCCTCCGCCGCCTCCGCGTCGACGACGTCGCTGGGGGCGTACGCACGGTCGCCCGCAGCGATCCGCAGCTGCTGGTCCTCGACGACCGTCTGCCAGAGCCCGACGAGCTCCCCCAGGGCCGCGTCGTCCGCGGCCGGGACCGCCTCCGCGATCGCGGCACGCAGGCCACTGGGCTCGTCGACCAGGGTGCCGAGGACGTCGAACACGACGACGTCGACGACGTCACGCAGTGCGACCACCGTCTCAGCCGTCGAGCGCTTCGGCGAGCAGCGCCAGGGTGCGCTCCCGTGCGTCCGACCGTCGCGGGTCCTCTCCCTGCCGGGCCGAGGCGACGGGGTGCACCATCACCTCGTCGACGTCGAACTGCGCGGCGAGCCGGCGGACCTCCTGCGCGGCCTGCGCCGGGTCGCCGACGATGTTGCGGGCCAGCCCCTCCTCCACCATGGCCAGCTGCTGCCCCGTCAGCTCGGCCTTCTCCGCGTCCTCCACCAGGTCGAGCGCGGCGAGCGACGCCCCGGTCCGCAGTCTCGCCATGGACTGGAGGTTCGGGATCGCCAGCGCGACGGCTTCGTCCCGCGTCTGCGCGACGACGGCGTTGACCGTCAGGAACGTCCGCGGCGCCGGCGTGGTCTCGCTCGGCTGGAACTCACGGCGGTAGATGGCGAGTGCCTCGGCCGTGCCGTGGCCGGAGAAGTGGTGTGCGAAGACGTACGGGAGGCCCTTCGCCGCGGCGAGGTGCGCGGAGTAGGTCGACGAGCCGAGCAGCCACTGGCGCGGGGTCGACGTCGCGGCCGGCGTGGCCCGCAGGCGGTAGTCCTGACCGCGGATCGGCACCCGCACGCCGACGGAGGAGTCCATCAGCGCCATCACGTCGTCGAGGTACTGCGGGAACTGCTGGACGTCGGTGTCGTCACGGCCGGCGGCGCCGCGCAGCGCCCACGACGTGACCGGGTCCGAACCCGGGGCGCGACCGAGGCCCAGGTCGATCCGGTCGGGATAGGCCGCCTCGAGCAGAGCGAACTGCTCGGCCACCGCCAACGGGGCGTGGTTGGGCAGCATGACCCCACCGGAGCCGACCCGGATCCGGTCCGTACGGCCGGCGAGGAGGCCGATCAGCACCGGCGGCGACGTCGCTGCCACGGCGGGCATGTTGTGGTGCTCGGCCACCCAGTAGCGGGTGAACCCGAGCCGGTCGGCGGTCTGGGCGAGCGCGACCGTCGCAGCGAGGGCGTCAGCCGTCGTCTGGTCGGTACGGACGGGGACGAGGTCGAGGACCGAGAGCTTCACCGATGCCATACCAGGTGACAACGTCCCGAGGCCGGTCGCCCATTCCTGCAGGAGCTGTCCTGGGCGGTCGTCCTGGCGCGACGGGTACGCGGGCTGCTCAGCCCAGGCCGGCGGTGCTGCGCTCGCGCCACCAGGTCCAGACGGCCGTCACGATGACCGCGCCGGCGATGGAGCCGATGATGCCGCTGGGCCGGATGTCCAGACCGTCGCCGGAGATCAGGCTGATCAGCAGCCCGCCGATGAACGAGCCGGCGATGCCGGCGACGAAGGCCATGGTCCAGTCGACACCGGACGAGGCCCGGCCGACGATGAACTGGGCGGCGGCGCCGGCGAGCATGCCGAAGAGGATGATTGCGATGATGAGCACGGGAGCATCCTAGAGCGTCGGGGTGGGGCGAGGACAAACGCCCGAGGCCGGCACCCCTCGCAGGGGCGCCGGCCTCGGGTGTCGTACGCCCGCCGTCGAGCGACAGCGGGCGTACGGCGGGTCGAGCGGCGTCAGGCCTTGTCGGCCTCGGCGTCGTCGGTCTTCTCGGCAGCAGCCTCGTCCGCGGGCGCCTCGGCGGCCTCGGTCTCCTCGGCGGCCGGAGCCTCGTCGGTCGTCGCCTCAGCAGCGGCGGCCTCGGCGGCCTCCTCGGTCTCGGCCTCGGTCGCGGCGATCGCGTCCTTGACCTCGTCCGCCTCGGCCGGGGCCGCAGTCTCGGCCTTGGCCGGCTTCGTCGTCACGGAGAAGTCCTTCTCCTCGACGAGCTCGATCACGGCCATGGGGGCGTTGTCGCCCTTGCGGGGGCCGATCTTGGTGATCCGCGTGTAGCCACCGGGACGGGTCGCGTACTTCGGCGCGATCTCGGTGAACAGCTCGTGCAGGATCGACTTGTCACGGATGACCTTGACGACCTGACGGCGGTTGGCGACGGTGTCGACCTTCGCCTTGGTGATCAGCGACTCGGCGTACGGCCGCAGGCGCTTGGCCTTGGCCTCGGTCGTGGTGATGCGACCGTGCTCGAAGAGGCTGGTCGCGAGGTTGGCGAGGATGAGGCGCTGGTGCGCCGGGCTCCCGCCGAGCCGCGGACCCTTGGTAGGCGTGGGCATTGCAGTTTCTCCTGGGTGTCGTGCGGAGAACAGTGCGGAGCCGGTGGCTCAGTACTGCTCGTCCTCCGCGAAGCTCTCGTCGTCGTCGTAGGAGTCGACCACCGCGGTCGGGTCGAAGCCCGCCGGGCTGTCCTTGAGGCCGAGGCCCATCTCGTGGAGCTTCGCCTTGACCTCGTCGATCGACTTCGAACCGAAGTTGCGGATGTCCAGCAGGTCCTGCTCGGAGCGCGAGATCAGCTCACCCACGGTGTGGATGCCCTCGCGCTTGAGGCAGTTGTACGAACGGACCGTCAGGTGGAGGTCCTCCACCGGCAGGGCCAGGTCGGCCGCGAGCGCCTCGTCGACCGGCGACGGGCCGATGTCGATGCCCTCCGCCTCGACGTTGAGCTCACGGGCCAGCCCGAACAGCTCGACGAGCGTCTTGCCGGCCGACGCCACCGCGTCGCGCGGCGTGATCGAGCGCTTCGTCTCGACGTCGATGATGAGCTTGTCGAAGTCGGTGCGCTGCTCGACTCGGGTGGCCTCGACCTTGTACGTGACCTTGAGGACCGGGCTGTAGATCGAGTCGACCGGCATGCGGCCGATCTCCTCGTCGCCGGACTTGTTCTGGACGGCGGACACGTAGCCGCGTCCGCGCTCGACCACCAGCTCCAGCTCCAGCTTGCCCTTGTCGTTGAGCGTCGCGATCTTGAGATCGGGGTTGTGCACCTCGACACCGGCCGGCGGCGCGATGTCCGCGGCGGTGACGTCTCCGGGGCCCTGCTTGCGCAGGTACATCACGACGGGCTCGTCGTGCTCGGAGCTGACCACGAGGTTCTTCAGGTTGAGGATGATCTCGGTGACGTCCTCGGTGGCACCGGGGACGGTCGAGAACTCGTGGAGCACGCCGTCGATCTTGATCGACGTGACGGAGGCACCCGGGATCGACGACAGGAGCGTGCGACGCAGCGAGTTGCCGAGCGTGTAGCCGAAGCCGGGCTCGAGCGGCTCGATGACGAAGCGCGAACGGTAGTCGTCGACGACGTCCTCGGACAGGGTGGGGCGCTGTGCGATCAGCATGTTCTGGTTTCCTTTCCGCGTCGCCCGCTATTTGACGGACACGGTGAGTGGAGCGGTGGTGCCGGCCCGGTGGGAACCGGGCCGGCGCGAGCGATCAGATCTTGGAGTAGTACTCCACGATCAGCTGCTCGGTGATCGGGACGACGATCTGGTCGCGGACCGGAAGCTGGTGGATCAGGATCCGCCCCTTCTCCGGCACGCTGGTGATCCAGCCGGGCACGGAGTCGGAGTCGAACGTCTCGCGGGCCACGATGAACGGCGTCATCTCGAGCGACTTCGGCCGCACGTCGACGATGTCGTACTGGCTGACCTGGAACGACGGGACGTTGACCTTCTGGCCGTTGACCACGAAGTGGCCGTGCACGACGAGCTGGCGTGCGTGACGGCGGGTCCGCGCGAAGCCCGCGCGGTACACGACGTTGTCCAGGCGGCTCTCGAGGATCTGGAGGAGGTTGTCGCCGGTCTTGCCGGGGCGACGGTTCGCCTCCTCGTAGTACTTGCGGAACTGCTTCTCGAGAACGCCGTAGGTGTAGCGCGCCTTCTGCTTCTCCTGAAGCTGGGTGCGGTACTCGCTCTCCTTGATCCGCGCGCGGCCGTGCTGGCCGGGCGGGTAGGGGCGACGCTCGAATGCGGCGTCGCCACCGACGAGGTCGACACCGAGGCGGCGCGACTTCTTCGTCAGGGGGCCGGTGTAACGGGCCATGTCAAGAACTCCTCTGCGTGGCCGGCGGTCAGACGCGACGCCGCTTGGGCGGGCGGACGCCGTTGTGCGGGCTGGGGGTGACGTCCTGGATGGTGCCGACCTCGAGGCCGACCGCACCCAGCGACCGGATCGCCGTCTCGCGGCCCGAGCCCGGGCCCTTCACGAAGACGTCGATCTTCTTCATCCCGTGCTCCATGGCCCGGCGACCGGCCGCCTCGGCGGCCATCTGCGCGGCGTACGGAGTGGACTTGCGCGAACCCTTGAAGCCGACGGTGCCGGCCGAGGCCCACGAGATCACCGCACCCGACGGATCGGTGATCGTGACGATCGTGTTGTTGAACGTGCTCTTGATGTGGGCCTGACCGGCCGAGACGTTCTTCTTCTCCTTGCGGCGCACCTTCTTCGCGCCCGGACGGTTCGCGGCCATCACTTGCCCTTCTTCTTGCTGCCGGCGACGGTGCGCTTCGGACCCTTGCGGGAACGGGCGTTCGTCTTCGTGCGCTGACCGCGGACCGGGAGACCGGCGCGGTGGCGGCGGCCCTGGTAGCTCCCGATCTCGATCTTGCGGCGGATGTCCGCGGCGACCTCGCGCCGCAGGTCACCCTCGACCTGGTAGTTGGCCTCGATGTTGTCGCGCAGCGCGACGAGCTGGTCCTCGGACAGCTCGTGGACCCGCAGGTCCTCGCTGATGTCGAGCTCGGCAAGGATCTTCTCGGACCTGGTACGGCCGATGCCGTAGATGTAGGTGAGACCGATCACCACGCGCTTGTCGCGCGGGAGGTCCACCCCGATGAGGCGTGCCATTGGCTTCCTTTCACTGCGGAGGTCTGTGCGTGACGCATCCCGACTGCCTCAGTCGGGCCCCGGCCTCCGTTCCGGGGGAGGCGTCCTGCCGTCGGCGGGACGAGCGGTCACGTTGGGTGGGTCGGGCTTCAGCCCTGCCGCTGCTTGTGGCGCGGGTTGTCGCAGATCACCATGACGCGGCCGTGGCGACGGATCACCTTGCACTTGTCACAGATCGGCTTGACGCTCGGTTGAACCTTCATCGAGCTCTCTTCTCGTACGGACGGGTGGCAGACCACACGCACGACGGTCGCCGCCAGGCGGCCGCCGCACGACGGCGGGTCACTTGTACCGGTAGACGATCCGACCTCGGGTGAGGTCGTACGGGGACAGCTCCACCACTACGCGGTCCTCGGGAAGGATCCGGATGTAGTGCTGACGCATCTTGCCGCTGATGTGCGCAAGAACCTTGTGGCCGTTGGTCAGCTCAACCCGGAACATGGCGTTCGGGAGAGCCTCGATGACCGAGCCCTCGAGTTCGATGACGCCTTCTTTCTTCGGCATGTCCTCCGCAATCTGTCGTACGTCCCTGGCACGTCGGAACACGCACGTGCGCACACCCGAGCGCCCGCCTCGAGCAGACTCGAGAGGCACCAGCCGCAGGGCAGCGCGACACGCGGTCGTGGACCGACTCTCAAGAGTACCCAGGCCGAGCCTGCCGGGACAAATCCGGTGCCGGTCGTGCGACCGGGCTCACGCCGCGTCGGGACCGCCGTAGGCGACGCCGAGCGCCTCGAGGCGCGCGCGTCCGCCGTCGTGAGCGCTCAGCACCCACGCACCGGTGCGCGTGAGCGTGAACGAGTGCTCGAAGTGGGCCGCCCAGCCGCCGTCGTCGGTCACGACGGTCCAGTCGTCGTCGAGCACCGTCGTCTCGATGGTCGCCTCAGTGATCATCGGCTCCACCGCGAGGACCAGACCCTCGACCAGCTTCGGACCGCGGCCGCCGGCGGCGACGTTGGGGACGTTCGGGGCCATGTGCATCGCGGTCCCGATCCCGTGACCGACGTAGTCCTCGACGATGCCGTACGACTCGCCGCCCGGCTGCGAGCGGACGTACTGCTCGATGGCCGACCCGATGTCACCCACGCGTCCGCCGAGCCGAGCCGCGGCGATGCCTCGCCACAGCGACTCCTCGCAGACCCGCAGCAGCTCGCGCCTCGACTCGGAGACGTCCCCGACCGCGACCGTGATCGCCGAGTCGGAGTGCCAGCCCTCGAGCACGCAGCCGCAGTCGATCGAGACCAGGTCGCCGTCGGCGATCACCCGGTCCCCCGGGATGCCGTGCACCACCTCGTCGTTGACCGACGTGCAGATCGTGCCGGGGAAACCGTGGTAGCCCTTGAAGTTCGGCGCGGCGCCGCGGCTGCGGATCAGGTCCTCGGCCAGGGCGTCGAGCTCGCCGGTCGTGACCCCCGGCCGCAGCGCGTCGCGCACGGCGGCGAGCGCATCGGCGACGATCAGCCCGGCGCGACGCATCACCGCGACCTGGTCGGGCGACTTCAGCTCCAGCCCGCTGCCGAACAGCCCCATCAGCGAGGTCAGGCGCCCTGCGGGAGCGCCGAGAGGATCCGCGCCTGGACGTCGTCGACGTCACCGACGCCGTCGACCTGCACCAGCAGCCCGCGGTCGCGGTAGACCGACAACAGCGGGGTCGTCTGCTCGTAGACCTCCTGCCGGTGCCGGATGACCTCTTCGGTGTCGTCCGTACGGCCGGAGGTCTCCGCGCGCTTGAGCAGCCGTGCGATCAGCTCCTCGCGGTCCACGACGAGCTCGACGACCGCCTCGAGCGACTCACCGAGGTCGGCGAGGATCGCGTCGAGGGTGTCGACCTGGTCGACCGTGCGCGGGTAGCCGTCCAGCAGGAAGCCGACCCGGGCGTCGTCGGCCGCCAGGCGGTCGCGCACCATCGCGTTGGTGACCTCGTCGGGGACGTACTCGCCCTTGTCCATGTAGCTCTGCGCCTTGCGCCCGAGCTCGGTCCCCTCCGACACGTTCGCCCGGAAGATGTCGCCGGTCGAGATGTGCGGGATGCCGAGCTTCTCGGCGAGCAGCGTCGCCTGGGTGCCCTTGCCCGCTCCCGGAGGACCCATGAACAGAAGACGCATCACTTCAGGAACCCTTCGTAGTTGCGCTGCTGGAGCTGGCTCTCGATCTGCTTCACGGTGTCCAGCCCGACGCCCACCATGATGAGGATCGTCGTGCCGCCGAACGGGAAGTTCTGGTTGGCGTCGACGAGGATGAACGCGAACAGCGGCAGCATGGCGACGATGCCGAGGTACATCGCTCCGGGGAACGTGATCCGCGACAGCACGTAGCCGAGGTACTGCTCGGTCGCACGGCCGGCCCGGATGCCCGGGATGAACCCGCCGTACTTCTTCATGTTGTCCGCGACCTCCTTCGGGTTGAAGGTGATCGAGACGTAGAAGTAGGTGAAGAAGACGATCATCAGGAAGAACGTCAGCATGTACAGCGGGTGGTCGCCGGTCACGAAGTTCTCGTTCACCCAGCCCGCCCACGCGCTGTCGCTGTTGAAGTTCGCGGCGAGACCCGGCAGGTAGAGCAGGCTGCTCGCGAAGATCACGGGGATGACGCCGGCCTGGTTCACCTTGAGCGGGATGTAGGTCGACGAGCCGCCGAACATCTTGCGGCCGACCATGCGGCGGGCGTACTGGACCGGGATCCGGCGCTGGGCCTGCTCGACGAAGACGACCGCAGCCATCACCGCGAGACCGACGATCAGCACCACGGCGAAGACCGCCCAGCCCTGCTGCTGCTTGAGCAGCCACATGGTGCCGGGGAAGGTGGCGACGATCTGGGTGAAGATCAGCAGCGACATGCCGTTGCCGACGCCGTGCTCGGTGATCAGCTCGCCGAACCACATGATCATGCTGGTGCCGGCGACCATCGTGAGGACGATCAGCAGGAACAGCGCGACCGAGTCGTTGTCCTGGAGGAGGTCGCGGTTGCACACGCCGCCGAACAGCTGCCCGGAGCGGGCCATCGCGACGATGCCGGAGGCCTGGAGCACGGCCAGGCCGAGCGTCAGGTAGCGGGTGTACTGGGTGATCTTGGCCTGGCCGGACTGGCCCTCCTTCTTGAGGGCCTCCAGCCGTGGGATCACGACCGTGAGCAGCTGCAGGATGATGCTCGCGGTGATGTACGGCATGATGCCGAGCGCGAACACCGTCAACTGGAGGAGCGCACCGCCGGAGAAGACGTTCAGCAGGTTGAACAGGCTGTTCGCGTCCTCACCGGACGTCGCCTGGTTGAGGCAGAACTGGACGTTCTCGACGTCGATGCCCGGCGCCGGCAGCATCGACCCGAACCGGAACAGCACGAGGATGAACAGGACGAACAGGAGCTTCTTGCGAAGATCCGGCGTCCTGAACGCGTTCACGAAGGCGCTGAGCACCTGGTCCTCCTCTGGACAGCGCCGGCGATGTCCGTTGCTGCTTCGTCTGATGGTCGGATGCGAAACATGGCGACTCTAACAGCACCCCTGTGAGGTACTGCCAGAGACCGCCATGTCGCCTACGGACCCGAGGAATTCCTCAGATCTCGGTGGCCGTGCCGCCTGCCGCCTCGATCTTGCTCTTGGCGGAAGCGGAGAACTTCTCGGCCTTGACCTGCACGGCCACGGTGATCTCACCGTTGCCGAGGACCTTGACCGGGCGGCCCTTGCGGACCGCGCCCTTGGCCACGAGCGCAGCCGCGTCGACCTCGCCGCCGTCAGGGAACAGCTCGCCGAGGCGCGTCAGGTTCACGACCTGGTACTCGACCTTGAACGGGCTGCGGAACCCGCCGAGCTTCGGCAGGCGCATGTGGATCGGCACCTGGCCGCCCTCGAAGCCGACCGGAACCTGGTAGCGGGCGCCGGTGCCCTTGGTGCCGCGACCGGCGGTCTTGCCCTTGCTGGCCTCGCCTCGACCGACCCGGGTCTTCGCGGTCTTCGCGCCGGGCGCCGGGCGGAGGTGGTGGAGCTTGAGCGTCATCTTGGTACCTCCCCTCAATCCTGAACGGTCTTGACGTCGACCAGGTGGCTGACCGTGTCGATCATGCCGCGCACCTCGACGCGGTCCTCGCGGACCACGACGTCACCGATGCGCTTGAGACCGAGCGTGCGCAGGGTCTCGCGCTGGTTCTGCTTGCGCCCGATCCCCGAGCGCACCTGGGTGATCTCGAGCGACGCCATCACGCACCCGCCTTCACGGTGCTCGACGGGCTCGGCTCGGCCTGTGCCTTGAGGATCGCGGCCGGCGTGACGTGCTCGACCGGCAGGCCGCGGCGGTTCGCCACGTCGGCCGGCGCCTCGAGCATCTTCAGCGCCTCGATCGTCGCGTGCACGATGTTGATCGGGTTCGACGAGCCGAGCGACTTGCTCAGCACGTCGTGGATCCCCGCGGCCTCGAGCACGGCGCGCACCGGACCCCCGGCGATGACGCCGGTACCGGGAGCGGCCGGGCGCAGCATGACCACGCCGGCGGCCTTCTCACCCTGGATCGGGTGCGGGATCGTGCCCTGGATACGCGGCACGCGGAAGAAGGCCTTCTTCGCCTCCTCGACACCCTTCTGGATGGCGGTCGGCACCTCCTTGGCCTTGCCGTATCCGACACCGACCATGCCGTCGCCGTCGCCGACGACGACCAGAGCGGTGAAGCTGAAGCGACGACCACCCTTGACGACCTTCGCCACGCGGTTGATGCCGACGACCTTCTCGATGTATGCGGTCTTGTCCGCCGAGTCGCGTCCGCGACCCCGACGGTCCCCTCCGCCACTGCGGCGCTGGGCTCCGCTCATTCGACTGTCCTTCTCTCTCGTCTGGCTCAGACTGTGTCTGTTCTAGAAGGCGAGGCCGCCCTCGCGGGCGCCCTCCGCCAAGGCGGCGACGCGCCCCTGGTACTTGTTCCCTGCACGGTCGAACACGACGTTCTCGACCCCGGCCGCCTTCGCGCGGTCGGCGATCAGCTCGCCGACCCGACGCGCCTTGGCGGTCTTGTCACCGTCGAGCGAACGCAGGTCCGCCTCCATGGAGGACGCGGACGCGAGCGTACGGCCCTCGAGGTCGTTGACGACCTGCGCCACGATGTGCCGACTCGACCGGGTGATGACCAGGCGCGGACGGTCCTGCGTGCCGGAGACACGCTTGCGACCGCGCATCTGACGACGCCGACGGCCCGCGACCCGCGCCGCCTCGTGCTTGCGGTGCTTGAGAGCGATAGCCATTACTTACCAGCCTTCCCGGCCTTGCGGCGCACGTGCTCACCGGCGTACCGGACGCCCTTGCCCTTGTAGGGCTCGGGCTTGCGCAGCTTGCGGATGTTCGCTGCGACCTCGCCGACCTGCTGCTTGTCGATGCCCGTGACCGTGAGCTTCGTCGGGGACTCCACCGTGAAGGTGACGCCCTCCGGCGCGTTGAACGGCACCGGGTGGCTGAACCCGAGGCTCAGCTCGATCGCGGCCGGGCCCTTGGCCAGGACGCGGTAGCCGACGCCGACGAGCTCGAGCTTCTTCTCGTAGCCCTCGGTGACGCCGAGCACCATGTTGTTGATCAGCGTGCGGGTCAGACCGTGCAGCGAGCGGTTCTTGCGCTCGTCGTCCGGACGCTCGACCGCGACGCGGCCCTCGTCGTCCTTGCTGACCGCGATCGGCTCGGCGACGGTGTGCGACAGGGTGCCCTTCGGCCCCTTCACGGTCACCGTCTGCCCGTCGATGGCGACGTCGACGCCCGAGGGGACGGTCACCGGCTGCTTGCCAATGCGTGACATCTGTTCCGTCCTCCCGTCACCAGACGTAGGCGAGGACTTCTCCGCCCACGCCCTTGCTCTTGGCCTGGCGATCGGTGAGGAGGCCCTGGCTGGTGGAGATGATCGCCACTCCCAGGCCGCCGAGCACCTTCGGCAGGTTGTTCGACTTGGCGTACACGCGCAGTCCGGGCTTGCTGATCCGGCGGATGCCGGCGATCGCCCGCTCGCGGTGGTTGCCGTACTTGAGGGTGATCGTGAGCGTCTTGCTCACCTCGCCCTCCGACGGGTCGGCCACCGCGTACTCGCTGATGTAGCCCTCTTGCTTCAGGATGTCCGCGACGCCGGCCTTGAGCTTGCTGTAGGGCATGCTCACCTCGTCGTGGAAGGCCTGATTGCCGTTGCGGACACGCGTCAGCATGTCCGCGATCGGATCGGTCATCGTCATGGTGGTGTTTCCACTTTCCTGCCACGGTTTCCGCGCGTGCGCGGACCTGCGGCGATCAGGGTCGAGTTGGGATTACCAGCTGCTCTTCGTGACGCCCGGGAGCTCACCGCGGTGAGCCATGTTCCGCAGGCAGATCCGGCACAGGCCGAACTTGCGGTACACGGACTTCGGGCGGCCGCAGCGCTGGCAGCGGGTGTAGGCGCGCACGGCGTACTTCGGCTTGCGCGCGGCCTTCACCTTGAGGGAGGTCTTCGCCATGTCAGTTCTCCTTGAACGGGAAGCCGAGCTTCTTGAGGAGCGCGCGCCCCTCCTCGTCGTTGGTCGCCGTGGTCACCACGGTGATGTCCATCCCGCGGCTCCGGTCGATCTTGTCTTGATCGATCTCGTGGAACATGACCTGCTCGGTGAGACCGAAGGTGTAGTTCCCGTTGCCGTCGAACTGCTTCGGCGACAGACCGCGGAAGTCACGGATACGGGGCAGCGCGATCGTCAGCAGACGGTCGAGGAACTCCCACATCCGGTCGCCGCGCATCGTCACGTGCGCGCCGATCGGCATGCCCTCGCGCAGCTTGAACTGCGCGATCGACTTGCGGGCGCGGGTGACCTGCGGCTTCTGGCCGGTGATCGCGGCCAGGTCGCGGATCGCACCCTCGATCAGCTTCGAGTCGCGCGCGGCCTCGCCGACGCCCATGTTGACGACGATCTTCGTCAGACCGGGCACCTGCATGACGTTCTCGTGCGAGAACTCCTCGCGCAGCGCCGGGAGGATCTCCTCGCGGTAGCGCGTCTTGAGCCGCGGCGTGACCTTCTCGATGGTCTCGGCGCTCATCAGATCTCCTCTCCGGTGCGCTTGGCGATGCGCACGCTGCGCTGCGCCGTGTACGTGGACCCGTCGGGCCGCTTCTTCGTGACCTCGTCGCGGCGGAAGCCGATCCGGGTCGGGACCTTCTCGCCGTCGACCTCGACGAGCAGCGCGACGTTGGAGACGTGGATCGGCGCCTCCTTGGTCACGATGCTGCTGGTCGCGCCGGGCTGGATCGCGCGCTGGTGGCGCTTGATGCGGTTGACGCCCTCGACGATGACGCGCTCGGACTCGGGGAACACCCCGATGACCTTGCCCTCGACACCGCGGTCCTTGCCGGCGAGCACGCGCACGTGGTCGCCCTTCTTGATCGTGAGGCTCTTGCGGTCGCTCATCACAGCACCTCCGGAGCGAGCGAGACGATGCGCATGAACCGCTTGTCGCGCAGCTCGCGGCCGACGGGGCCGAAGATGCGCGTGCCGCGGGGCTCACCATCGTTCTTCAAGATGACGGCGGCGTTCTCGTCGAACCGGATGTAGGAGCCGTCCGGACGACGGCGCTCCTTCGCGGTACGGACGATGACGGCCTTCACGACATCGCCCTTCTTGACGTTCCCGCCCGGGATCGCGTCCTTGACGGTGGCGACGATGGTGTCGCCGATCCCTGCGTATCGACGACCGGAGCCGCCGAGCACGCGGATGCACAGGATTTCCTTGGCACCCGTGTTGTCGGCGACCTTGAGTCGCGACTCCTGCTGGATCATCGGTTCTCTCCTGTTGTCTCGCCGGTTCTCGCGGTGGAGCCGCGAGCCTGACGGAACGAGTGGTTTCTATGCCTGGAAAGGCGTCTTACTTGGCCTTCTCGAGGACCTCGACGAGCCGCCAGCGCTTGGTCGCGGAGAGCGGACGCGTCTCGGCGATCAGCACGCGGTCGCCGATGCCGGCCTCGTTGGCCTCGTCGTGCGCCTTGAGCTTGCTGGTGCGGCGGAGCACCTTGCCGTACAGCGCGTGCTTCACGCGGTCCTCGACGCTCACGACGACGGTCTTGTCCATCTTGTCGCTGACGACGAGGCCCTCACGCACCTTGCGGCGGTTGCGCTCGCCTGCGGGGTTGTTCGTCATGCCTCTTCGCTTTCGATGATGCCGAGCTCGCGCTCCCGGACGACGGTGTAGATCCGCGCGATGTCCTTGCGGACCGTACGCAGCCGAGCGTTGTTCTCGAGCTGACCGGTCGCGGCCTGGAAGCGCAGGTTGAACAGCTCTTCCTTGGCCTCGCTCAGCTTGGTCGCGAGGTCGTCGGCACTCAGCTCGCGGAGGTCGTGAGCAGTGGTGCTCTTCGCCATCAGAAGTCACCTGCCTCGCGGGTCACGATCTTGCACTTCATGGGGAGCTTGTGGATCGCGCGACGCAGCGCCTCGCGGGCCACCGGCTCGGAGACGCCCGAGAGCTCGAACATCACGCGGCCGGGCTTCACGTTGGCGATCCACCACTCCGGGGAACCCTTGCCGGAACCCATGCGGGTCTCGGCCGGCTTCTTGGTCAGCGGACGGTCGGGGTAGATGTTGATCCACACCTTGCCGCCACGCTTGATGTGACGGGTCATCGCAATACGCGCCGACTCGATCTGGCGGTTGGTCACGTAGTGACCCTCCACCGCCTGGATGCCGAAGTCTCCGAACGCCAGCGACGTGCCGCCCTTGGCGGCGCCGCGACGCTTCGGGTGGTGCTGCTTGCGGTGCTTGACCCTGCGCGGGATCAGCATGGTTCAGCTCTCCGTTCCGTTGGCCGCGTCCGCCGGAGCGGCAGCGGCCTCACTGCTCGCGGGAGCGGCCTCGGCGGCCTGCTCCTGCTGACGGGCGGGACGCTCGGCGCGCTGACCGTCACGCGCCGGACGGCGACCACGACCGGGGCGCTGGCGACCCGGAGCGGCGGCACGGGCAGCGGCCTGGGCCTCGCGCTCGGCGCGGGTCCCGGCGACCTCACCCTTGTAGATCCAGACCTTCACGCCGATCCGGCCGAAGGTCGTCCGGGCCTCGTAGAAGCCGTAGTCGACGTCGGCACGCAGCGTGTGCAGCGGGACCCGGCCCTCGCGGTAGAACTCGGAGCGCGACATCTCCGCGCCGCCGAGCCGACCCGAGCACTGGATCCGGACGCCCTTGGCGCCGGCACGCATGGTCGACTGCAGCGCCTTGCGCATCGCGCGGCGGAACTGCACGCGACCCGCGAGCTGCTCGGCGACACCCTGGGCGACCAGCTGCGCATCGAGCTCGGAGTTCTTGACCTCGAGGATGTTCAGCTGGATCTGCTTGCCGGTGAGCTTCTCGAGGTCCGCGCGGATGCGGTCGGCCTCGGCGCCGCGGCGACCGATCACGATGCCCGGACGCGCGGTGTGGATGTCCACACGCACGCGGTCACGGGTGCGCTCGATCTCGACCCGGCTGATGCCGGCGCGGTCCATGCCCTTGGTCAGCATCCGACGGATCTTGATGTCCTCGCCGACGTAGCTGCCGTAGAGCTTGTCGGCGTACCAGCGGCTCTTGTGGTCGGTGGAGACGCCGAGACGGAAGCCGTGCGGGTTGATCTTCTGTCCCACTAGCGGTTCCCACCCTTCTTGTTCTGGCCCGCGACGACGTCACGGGGCTGCACGACGACCGTGATGTGGCTCGTGCGCTTCAGGATGCGGTTGGCGGCGCCGCGCGCCCGGGGGCGCCAACGCTTCATGGTCGGGCCCTCGTCGACCCTCACGGTCGAGACGACCAGGGTCGAACGGTCGAGGCCCTCGGTGGTCTCGGCGTTCGCGACCGCGCTCGCAACCAGCTTGTAGACGTCGCTCGCCGCGCCCTGCGGCGCGAACTGCAACAGCGCCAGCGCCTCGTCCACGTCCAGGCCACGAACCAGGTCGACGACCCGTCGCGCCTTCTGCGGAGTGACGCGGACGAAGCGTGCGACCGCGAAGGCGCCGGGCTCGTCGCCGAGCAGGCTCTCGCGCCGGGCGCTGACGCCCTTACGCTCCAATGTGCTCATCTCTTCGAACTCTTCCCTCGTTGTCGCCCGCGTCAGCGGCGGCGGCTCTTCCGGTCGTCCTTGACGTGTCCGCGGAAGGTACGCGTCGGTGCGAACTCGCCCAGCTTGTGGCCCACCATCGCGTCGGTGATGAACACCGGCACGTGCTTGCGGCCGTCGTGGACCGCGACGGTGTGGCCGATGAAGGACGGGAGGATCATCGAGCGGCGCGACCAGGTCTTGATCACCTGGTGGGTGCCGGCCTCGTTCTGAGCCTCCACCTTCTTGAGCAGGTGGTCGTCGACGAACGGCCCCTTCTTCAAACTGCGTGGCATGTCAGGTTCTTCCTCAGCGCTTTCCGGTCTTGCGGCGACGGACGATCAGCTTGTCGCTGGCCTTCTTCTTGCGGGTGCGGCCTTCCGGCTGACCCCACGGCGACACCGGGTTGCGTCCACCCGACGTCTTGCCCTCGCCACCGCCGTGCGGGTGGTCGATCGGGTTCATCGCGACACCGCGCACGGTCGGGCGCTTGCCCTTCCAGCGCGAGCGGCCGGCCTTGCCCCAGTTGATGTTCGACTGCTCGGCGTTGCCGACCTCGCCGATGCTCGCGCGGCAGCGCACGTCGACGTAGCGCATCTCGCCGGACGGCAGCCGCAGCTGTGCGCGGGTGCCCTCCTTCGCGACGAGCTGGACGCGAGCGCCGGCCGAGCGACCCATCTTGGCGCCGCCACCGGGACGGAGCTCGATCGCGTGCACGACCGTGCCGACCGGGATGTTGCGCAGCGGCAGGTTGTTGCCGGGCTTGATGTCGGCGGCCGGGCCGGCCTCGACGTTCATGCCCTGCCTCAGGCCCTCGGGCGCGATGATGTAGCGCTTCTCGCCGTCGGCGTAGTGCAGCAGCGCGATCCGCGCGGTGCGGTTCGGGTCGTACTCGATGTGCGCGACCTTCGCCGGGACGCCGTCCTTGTCGTAGCGACGGAAGTCGATGACGCGGTAGGCGCGCTTGTGACCGCCACCCTGGTGCCGGGTGGTGATCCGGCCCTGGTTGTTGCGGCCGCCCTTCTTGGGCAGCGGCTTGGTCAGGGACTTCTCGGGCGTCGAGCGCGTGATCTCGCTGAAGTCGGCCACCGACGAGCCACGGCGGCCCGGGGTGGTCGGCTTGTACTTACGGATTGCCATGCGTACTCAGTCCTCGTTCCCTCAGGCGCCCGGCGCAGCGAAGATGTCGATGCTCTGGCCCGGGGCGACGCTCACGATCGCCCGCTTGACGGCGGCACGCTTGCCGACGCCGAAGCGGGTGCGACGCGTCTTGCCCTTGCGGTTCTGGGTGTTCACCGCCGTGACCGTCACGCCGAAGACCTTCTCGACGGCGATCTTGATCTCGGTCTTGTTGGCGTCCGGCCGCACGATGAACGTGTACTTGTTCTCGTCGAGCAGGCCGTAGCTCTTCTCGCTCACGACCGGCGCGATCAGGACGTCGCGCGGATCCTTGTGCAGCGTGCTCACTTGTCGTCACCGTCCTTCGCGGTCGCGGCGGCGCTCAGCTTGACGGTCTCGGCCTCGCCGCTGGAGCGCAGCGCGACGAACGCGTCGAACGCTGCCTTGGTGAAGACCACGTCGTCGCTGAGCAGCACGTCGTAGGTGTTGAGCTGGTCGGCCGTCAGCAGGTTCGCGCCCGGCACGTTGCGCAGGCTGCGCACCGTGACCTGGTCGTCGCGGTCGACGACCACCAGCACCCGCGGGCGGGCGGTGATGTCGCGGAGCGCGGCGAGCGCCTGCTTGGTCGACGGCACGTCGCCGTCGATCAGGCTCTCGACCACGGTGAGGCGGCCGTTGCGGACCCGGTCCGACAGGGCACCGCGGAGCGCGGCGGCCTTCATCTTCTTCGGGGTGCGCTGGTCGTAGCTGCGCGGCGTCGGCCCGTGGACCGTGCCACCGCCGGCGAACTGGGGCGCGCGGATCGATCCCTGACGGGCGCGGCCGGTGCCCTTCTGGCGGTACGGCTTGCGGCCGCCGCCGGCGACCTCGCCGCGGGTCTTGGTGTCGTGGGTGCCCTGGCGCGCGGCAGCGAGCTGGGCGACGACGACCTGGTGGATCAGCGGGATGTTGGTCTGCGCGTCGAAGATGTCCTTGGGGAGATCGACGTCGAGGACGTTCGCGGTCACTTCGCGGCTCCCTTCTTGACGCCGGTGCGGATCATGACGACCCCGCCCTTCGGCCCGGGGACAGCACCCTTGATCAGGATGAGGCCCTTCTCGGTGTCGACGGCGTGGACGGTCAGGCTCTGGGCGGTGACGCGGTCCGAGCCCATGCGGCCGGCCATCCGCAGCCCCTTGAAGACGCGGCCCGGGGTGGCGCAGCCACCGATCGAGCCCGGCTTGCGGTGGTTGCGGTGCGCGCCGTGCGAGGCACCGACGCCGGCGAAGCCGTGGCGCTTCATGACGCCCGCGAAGCCCTTGCCCTTCGTGGTGCCGGTGACGTCGACGAAGTCACCGGCGGCGAAGATCTCGGGGCTGAGCTCCTGGCCCACCTCGTAGTCGGAGACGGCCTCGGTGCGGATCTCGGCGAGGTGACGGCGTGCGGTGACGCCGGCCTTGCCGAAGTGCCCGGACTGCGGCTTGTTGACCTTGCGCGGGTCGATCTCGCCGAAGCCGATCTGGACCGCGGTGTAGCCGTCGGTCTCGGCCGTGCGGATCTGCGTCACCACGTTGGTGTCGGCGGCGATCACGGTCACGGGGACCACGCGGTTGTTCTCGTCCCACGTCTGGGTCATGCCGAGCTTGCGCCCGAGCAGCCCGACGGGTGCGTTCTGCTTGCTCATCAGTGATCGGTCCTCAGAGCTTGATCTCGATGTCGACGCCGGCAGGCAGGTCGAGGCGCATCAGCGAGTCGACGGTCTTCGGCGTGGGGTCGATGATGTCGATCAGGCGCTTGTGGGTGCGCATCTCGAAGTGCTCGCGGCTGTCCTTGTACTTGTGCGGCGAACGGATGACGCAGTAGACGTTCTTCTCCGTCGGCAGCGGCACAGGACCAGCGACCGTGGCGCCCGTACGGGTGACGGTGTCGACGATCTTGCGCGCCGAGGTGTCGATCACCTCGTGGTCATAGGCCTTGAGCCTGATGCGGATCTTCTGTCCCGCCATGCTCTCGCTTCGTCCTTCTCTTCGTCCTGCCTCGGTCTCTCCACCTCGAGGTCCGAGGTGAAGCTGTGCTCCCCTCCGACCCCCGAGGTCGGGCGTGTCGCGCGCGCTGAGCACGCGCGTATCCGTCACACCTCTGGAGTTTGATGGTTGGGCCCAGTCCGTCAGCCGCGCTCTTCGGCGCGATCGCCGTCCTCCTGGCCAGGCTCGGCCGCAGAGCAGCCGTACCGGAGCAACTTTCCAAGTTTGACAGACCCGACCCCGCGATGCCAAATCCAGGCCCGCTCGATCGGGAGAGATGCGTCTCACCCGGAGTTCTCGACCATCGTACGGGACCGCCCAAGCGCGCGGGACGGCGGACGTGTCCGGACTCCGTCGCCGGCGCGCCGCCGGCACCGCGAGCGGCTAGGCTCGACCGATGCCGAACGCGTTCCGAGGTGTTCGCGCGGCCACCGGGCGGATCCGCCGGGTGGCCGCCGGCCTGACCGACCCGGTCTCGCGTCCCGCCTACCTGGACGCCCTGCGTCGCGCTGCACGCTCGCGCCGGACGGGCACGCCGCCCGGAGGGTGTCGCGTGTGCGGGTCCCCGCGCGTGCGGAGCCGGACGATCACGTCGGCGCACTTCAGCGACCGCACGATCCGGATCGTCGAGTGCCGGGTCTGCGGTTTCATCGGCATCCCGAAAGGTCGCAGCAGCTACCACGACGTCACCGACCTCGACGAGATCCGGGTGAGGACCTCGGGGACCGTCCGGGTCGGCACGCACGAGACGCCGGGCCGCGAGTACCAGATGGCGCGCATGGCGGTCGACATCCTCGCCCGCCGCGACCCCGTCGACGTCCTGGTGTACGGCGCCGGCCGCAGCGTCGACAACGTCCACATCGCCCGCCTCGACGGCGTGGACCACGTGGCGATCGGCGACATCGTGCGGCTGCGCGACGACGCCGACTTCGTCGACGTGGGCCGCCCCTCGTCGGGTCGCCGCTTCCACGTGGTGATCGCGAGCGAGGTGGTGGAGCACTTCCGTGAGCCTCGGGCCGACTTCGACACCCTGTTCTCGTTCGTGGCCTCGGACGGGCTGCTGGTGTGCGGCACGAACGTCTACGGCGGCTGGAGGCTCAGCAAGGACCGCTACCCGTTCTTCCACGACCACACGGCCTACTACTCGCCCGAGTCCCTGCTGAGGATCGCGACGCGCGCCGGCTACCGGATCGACTTCCGTCCGACCGGCCTGTCCCGCGGACGCAAGCGCTACGTGCTGCTGTCGCGGTCCGAGCGGGTGATGAGCCGGGTCGCGTGCTACTTCGGCACCCGCACCTACGCACCCTCGGAGGCGCGCCCCGAGCCCGAGCCCGGCACCCCGCGGGCGCCTCGTCGAGAGACCTCGTGAGCCGTGATCCGGACAAGGCGAGGATGACGGACGGGCACGTACGGCAATCTGGGGGTTACGCGGATGGAGTCGGGGCTTAACGCCTGTCTCCGATGCTGTGCGGATGGAGAGTGCGATGACGAGCAGACAGCCCGACCACCGTACGGCCGGGACTCCGGCCGCGGCGACCCGTACGACCCGGGCCCTGCTCGAGCGTGCGGTCGCGCTCGCGGAGTCCAACGTCGCCGAGGGCGGCGGGCCGTTCGGGGCGGTGATCGCGGTCGGCGACCGGGTCGTCGCCGAGGCCGGCAACCGGGTCACCCGTGACCTGGACCCGACCGCGCACGCCGAGGTCACGGCGATCCGAGCCGCGTGCCGTGAGCGCGGCGACTTCCGGCTGGACGGAGCGGTCCTCTACTCCTCGTGCGAGCCGTGCCCGATGTGCCTGGCCGCCGCGCTCTGGGCGCGGCTCGACGCGGTCCACTTCGCCGCCGACCGGCACGACGCCGCGCGCGGCGGCTTCGACGACCTGGCGTTCTACGAGGAGCTGGCCCGGCCCCGCGAGGGCTGGAGCCGCACGGTGGTCCGGCAGGTCCTGGTCGCGGGGGCGGTCCGTCCGTTCGACGCCTGGCTCGCCACCGACCGCCGGACGGAGTACTGATGGACCTCCTGGACGTGGAGGCGCACGAGCTGGTCACCGACCGCGGTCAGCTGTCCGACGTGCGGCCGGGCGACGCGTGGCTCGCGGGCGGCACCTATCTCTTCTCCGAGCCGCAGCCCGGCCTGCGGCGGCTGCGGGACCTGACCGCGATGGACTGGCCGGCACTCGTCGTGGACGACGACGGTCTCGAGATCGCGGCGACGTGCACGCTGGGGACCCTGGCCGCTGCCTGCGGCGACCCCGCGCCGCTGCTGCGGGCGGGGGGCGTGAGGGCCGCCGGCCCGACGGCGCTGCCCGACGGGTGGACCCTCCCGGCGCTCGCCCGGCAGTGCCTCGACGCCCTGCTCGCCGGCTTCAAGGTCTGGAGCAGCGCCACCGTCGGCGGCAACGTCTGCCTCGGCCTCCCCGCCGGCGCGATGACCTCGATGCTCGCGGCGCTGGACGCCGAGGTGCTCGTCTGGCGTCCCGACGGCACCAGCCGTACGACGCGCGTCCCGGACCTCGTGATCGGCGACGGCGTGACGTCGCTGGGGCCGGGTGAGCTGGTCCGGTCGTTCCGGGTCCCTCTCCCCTCGTGCACCGCGCCGGTCGGCTTCCGCCGGGCCTCGCGTGCCACCCGGGGGCGCTCGGGCGCGGTGCTGATCGCGCGGCGCGACGGTGACGAGGCGGTCCTGACCGTGTCCGCTGCGGTGCCCCGACCACTCGTCCTGAGACTGCCGGCCGACGCCGACGCGGACCTGGTCGCCGAGCGCGTCGACGAGCGCGTCGGTGGCGCGTGGCTGGACGACGCGTACGGCGCGGCCGACTGGCGTCGGCACTGTGCGCGCCGTCTCGGCGCCGAGGTGGTCGCCGAGGTCGGAGCAGCGCGATGAGCATCCGGGTCAACGGCGCCGAGGTCGACGCACACCCCGAGGCGGGCCGGTGCCTGCGGACGTTCCTGCGCGACGTCGGGTGCGGCGACGTGAAGAAGGGGTGCGACGCCGGCGACTGCGGCGCCTGCACGGTGCTCCTCGACGACGTCCCGGTGCACTCCTGCATCACCCCGGCGGTGCGCGCCGTGGGCCGCGACGTCACCACCGCCGCGGGCCTCTCCCCCGGCGAGGACACCGCCGACGTCGCGCGCCGGTTCCGCGAGGCGCAGGGCTTCCAGTGCGGGTTCTGCACGTCCGGGATGGTCACGACCGCCGCGTGCCTCTCGGAGGCCGACGGCGACGACCTCGAGCGGCTGCTCAAGCAGAACCTGTGCCGCTGCACCGGGTACCGCGCGATCCGCGACGCGATCGCGGGCCGACGCAACACCGAGCCCGACGACGTCGAGGGTCCGGTCGGTCGGAGCATCGGCTCGGCCGCAGGACCGGACCTCGTGCGCGGCCGGGCTCGGTTCACCCTCGACGACCCGCCCGCCGGGCTGCTGCACGCGGCCGTGGTACGCTCGCCCCACCCGCACGCCCGGATCCTCGAGGTCGACACGGCGGCCGCGCTCTCCCGACCGGGCGTCGTCGCCGTGCTGACGCACCACGACGTCCCGGACGTCGCCTTCTCCACGGCCCGGCACCACCACCGCACCGACGACCCCCTCGACACCCGGGTGCTGGACTCCCGCGTCCGTTTCGTCGGGCAGCGCGTGGCCCTGGTCGTGGCGGAGACCCCGCAGGACGCGCAGCGAGCCGTACGCGACGTCGCCGTGCGCTACGAGCCGCTGCAGGCGGTGACCGATCCCGAGGCGGCACGCCGGCCGGGAGCGCCTCTGCTGCACGCGGACGCGCCGGACGACGCCGGGATCGCCGATCCGGCCCGCAACGTCGTCGCCCGGATCGACTCCGAGATCGGCGACGTCGACGCGGCGCTCGCCGGCGCGGCCCACCTGGTCGAGGCCACGTTCTCCACCGGCCGCGTGCAGGCGACGCACCTGGAGACGCACGGCGCCGTCGGCTGGCTCGAGGGCGAGACGCTCGTGGTGCGCACCAGCAGTCAGGTTCCCTACCTCGTCCGCGACGAGCTCGCGCTCCTGCTCGGTCGCGACCCGACGACCGTGCGCGTGGAGACCACCCGGGTCGGCGGCGGGTTCGGGGCCAAGCAGGAGATGCTGGTCGAGGACCTGGTCGCGCTCGCGGTGCTGCGGACCGGACGGCCGGTCCAGCTCGAGCTGTCGAGGACCGAGCAGCTGACGGCGACGACGACCCGGCACCCGATGCGGATCCGGGTCCGCGCCGGCGCCGACGCCGACGGCCGGCTGTGCGCCCTCGACGTCGACGTGCTCTCCGACACCGGCGCCTACGGCAACCACGGGCCGGGGGTGCTCTTCCACGGGTGCAACGAGTCGATCGCGATCTACCGCTGTGCCGCCAAGCGGGTCCGCGGCGAGGCCGTCTACACCAACACCGTGCCCGCGGGGGCGTTCCGCGGCTACGGCCTGGGGCAGGTCGTCTTCGCCCTCGAGCAGGTCGTCGACGAGCTGGGGCGCAGGGCCGGGCTCGACCCGTTCGAGACGCGTGCACGCAACGTCGTCCTGCCGGGCGACCCGATGGTCGCGTGGTCGACGGAGCCCGACGACGTCGTGTACGGCAGTCACGGTGCGCTCGAGTGCCTGCGGCTCGCATCAGACCGGCTCGAGAGCCACGCGCCGCCGCCCGGTCCGCAGTGGCGGGTCGGGCGCGGCGTCGCGCTGGCGATGATCGACACGATCCCGCCCCGCGGACATCGAGGCGAGGCCACCGTGCGGCTCCTGCCCGGCGGGACGTACGAGGCGCGGTGCGGGACGGCCGAGTTCGGCAACGGGAGCACGACCACCCACCTCCAGCTCGTGGCCCAGACGCTCGCCACCACGACCGCGCGGGTCCGGCTCGTGCACGGCACCACCGCGTCGGTCGGCCACGACACCGGCGCGTTCGGCTCGACCGGGATCGTCGTCGCCGGCGCCGCGCTGCAGGCGGCGGCGCGCGATCTGGCGGAACAGCTGGTCGCGGCAGCGGCGGCGCGGGTCGGCGGCGACCCGGGGTCCGCTCGGCTCGAGTCCGACGCGGTCGTCGTCGACGCGACGCGGGTCCCGCTCGCCGACCTCGTCGCGACGGACGACGGGCCACTCGTCGGGCGCGGGCACGCCGACGGCTCGCCGCGCTCGGTGGCGTTCAACGTCCAGGCGTTCGAGGTGGCGGTCGACGTCGAGTCGGGCGAGGTCCGGATCCTCGGCTCGGTGCACGCCGCCGACGCCGGGGTGGTCCTGAATCCTGAGCAGTGCCGCGGGCAGATCGAGGGCGGCATCGCCCAAGGGATCGGCACCGCGCTCTACGAGGAGGTCGTGGTCGGCGCCGACGGAGTGGTCCGGACGCCGGTGCTGCGCACGTACCACGTGCCGCAGATCGGGGACGTGCCGTCGACCGACGTGCTGTTCGCGACGACGTACGACACGGTCGGACCCCAGGGCGCGAAGTCGATGAGCGAGTCCCCGTACAACCCGGTCGCTCCGGCCCTCGCGAACGCGATCCGCGACGCCGTCGGGGTCCGGATGACCGAGCTGCCGATGTCGCGCGACCGGGTCTGGCGCGCGATCGCGGCGCAGTCGCAGTCGTAGCCGGATGCGTCTCGACATTGCGGCGCTGTGGACCGGCATCTCGACATTCCCGTTGCCCGAGCACCGTCGATGTCGAGACCCACGTCGATGTCGAGACCCACGTCCCCCGGTCCGGCGGCGCGCACCACCGTCCAGACCCACCGACGCGACGGCCCGGGCGCCGTTCTAGGAGCGGATGCGACGGGCCGCGGCCCGGAGGCGGGCCCGTACGGTCCGGGACTCGGCCTCGCGTCGCGCACGGGTCGCGGCCTTCTCGGCCCCCTGGCGCGCACGCTCGGCGCCCGCGGCGCGGGCGGCCCGCTCCCCTGCCTTGCGCGCGGCCTGGGTGAGGTCGAGCGCGTCGGTGAAGTAGCGGTCGTAGTCCTCGCGGAGGCGGTCGAACGCGGCCGGGTCCCCGTCCGCGCCCGTCGTGAGCGGCTCGAAGGCGTCCCAGGTCCGCTGCGCGAGGTCGGCCAGGGCGACGGGGACGTCGAGGTCGTCCCAGGAGACCGTGACGCGACGCAGACCCGGGTCGATGAAGTCCTCGACCGGGTGCGGCGAAGCATCGGCCGGCGGCTGCAGCCGCAGATCCAGCTGGTCGGCGACACGGGTGAGCTCCGGACGCCAGTCGGCGAGCAGGTCCTGGTAGCGCACGAAGACGCGGTCGTACGACCGCGAGGCCCGCTCGGCCTCCAGCGCGGCGTTCAGCCATCCCGCGACCTGGCGGATCGCGCCGGCACGACGCTCGGCGGGGTCGGTGACCTGGAAGTAGTAGGTGTTGCGGCTGCCGGAGACCTCCGCGGGGTGCCGCAGCATCGTGAGGAAGCGCGGCTTCACCCCGAGGTCGTCGCACGCCTCGGTCCACAGGTCGACGAAGTGCACGGTCCGCGGGTCCTTGAGCACGACCTGGTCGTGCTCGTCGAGCGCCGAGCCGATCCACGCGCGCACCTCGGCCCGGACCTCGCCCTGGGCGTACGGGCGGAGGCGGTCGGCGATCCGCGGCGTGGGGTCGAGGTCCCCGACGCGCGCCTCGGTGAGGATGCGGTGCTGGAGCCCGACCATCCAGCTCGGCTCGAAGTGGCCACGAGGATTGCTGTCGTCGGCCGAGATCGCCGGGCCCGGGACGGCGACGCCGGACATGCTCAGGGCGCCCGCGATCGAGCTGGTCCCGCTGCGACCGGGGCCGAGCACGATCACCACCCGCGCGTCCTCACGTGAGCTCGTCTCACGTGAGCTCGTGTCACGCGAGCTCGTCTCACGAGCATCGGTCGGCTGGTCGTCCATGGAGGTCCTCGGGTCGTCGGGCGGACGCGGCGATCCTACCCATCCCACACCCCGACCACGGCCTCGGTCGAGCCTCGCACGCACCCGCAACGTACTGTTCACCAACCGGTCGCCGAACTGTCGCTTGCCGCGCGTGACCGCCGGGTCGGGACCCAGCATGCTTGACCCATGAGTCCCTCGCCGCTGGCCCGCAACGCGTTCATCCTGCCCGAGCACCGCATCGAGTTCGTCTCGATCGCCAAGAACGCCTGCACGAGCCTCCAGTGGATGCTCGCGGACCTGGCGGGCGAGGACCTCGCGGCCTTCCGGGGCAGCACCCGGGCCGAGGTCTCGCCCCGGATGACGATCCACGACCGGTCCCGCTACCGCCACGTCCTGCGTCCGGCCGAGCTCGACGACGACCAGCAGGCTCAGGTCCGGCCCGACAACGGCTGGTTCTGCTTCGCCGTCGTCCGCGACCCGCGCGTGCGCGCGTTCTCGGCGTGGCAGTCGAAGTTCCTCCAGCGCGATCCGATCTACATGAGGCTGTACGGCGGCGAGCCGTGGATCCCCCGCATCCCCCAGCGTCCCGAGGACGTCCTCGAGGACTTCGCGTCCTTCGTCCGCGTGTTCGCCTCGGATCGGGGCCACCGGCTGCACGACGATCCCCACTTCCGGCTCCAGACCTCCCGGATCGACGACCAGGCGGCCGGATTCAGCCGCGTCTACGACGTCAGCGAGCTCGGCGAGCTGACCTCGGACCTCGCAGCCCACCTCGTGCGGATCGACAAGCCGGCAGAGCCGACGCTCGGCCGGGAGAACGACACCGCGCTCGCCGTGCACGGGGCGCTGTTCGCCGACGGGGTGCGCGAGCTCCTCGAGCAGGTCTACGCCCCGGACCTCGCGGCCTACGGTGAGCGTTGGGACTTCGACCGTGTGCTCGCGCGGGAGCCCGTCTGGGCGCCTGAGGCCTTCCGCGACATCGCGTCGCGCGCGACGATGGGCGAGCGGATCGGGGACCTGGCGCGGATCGCGAACGCGCTGCGGGCCGAGAACCGCGACCTCGCGGACCGCCTCGCCCGGGCCGAGGCCCGGGTCGAGCGCCTGCGCAGCGCGAAGGAACAGCTCCGGTCCGCGCGGGAGCAGCAGGCCGACCGTCTGAGGACGCTGGAGCGGCGCGACCCGCTGACGCTCCTCGCGCGCGGCTCGCGCAAGGTCCGCCGACCCGGCGCGTAGGGCCGCCGCCCCGGCGTCGCCGAGCGGGGGTGACCCGCCCTCAGCGCAGGACGGCGTCCAGCACCCGTCCTGCGGCCTTGCCGTCGTCCCACGGCGCGAACCGCTGCCGGAGCTCGGCGTACGCCGCTCCGTGGCGATCGTGGTAGGTGGCGTGCTCCGCGACGTCGCCGGCGAGCTCCTCGACGTCGACGTGCAGCGCGCTCGGCGCGATCTCGGCGAGGTCGTGGTACGCGGGGCGGGTCTTGAGGTGGTCGGCGAGATCCGGGGTGAAGAAGTACAGCGGCTTGCCGGTCACCGGCACGTCGAACATCAGCGACGAGTAGTCGGTGACGACCACGTCGACAGCGACCACCAGCGGGGCGACGTCCGGGTGGTCGGTGACGTCCACGACCTGGGCGGACCGGCCGATCCGGTCGGCGGCTCGGGCGTTCAGCGGGTGGCCGCGGTGGAGCACCACCCAGTCGGGTCCGAGCGCGGCCGCCAGTCGCTGCAGGTCGAGCCCGTCGTAGCGCTTCGCTGCCCACCCGACGCGCAGGGTCTCCCGGTAGGTCGGCGCGTACAGCAGGACCCGACGGTCGCCCGGGATCCCCAGGGCATCCCGCACCCGTGCGGTGTCGTGGCCCGTCGCCGACACGAGCAGGTCGTTGCGAGGGGAGCCGACCTCGAGGATCGTGCCGTCGAAGGCCAGGTCCTCCCCGAAGAGCTTGGTGCAGAACGGGCTCGACGACAGCAGCAGGTCCCAGGTCGCGGCCTCCTCGCGGATCTCCTCGAGGACCGTCGGCGACTCCTTCTCGTGCCGGGCGGCGGCCAGCCCGATCAGCGAGAACGGCGTGCCGTGCCAGGTCTGCACGTGGGTCTGGTGCGGGTGGGCGGGGTACTCCCACATCCCCGAGGTGCTGTTGTTCACGACGAGCCGCGACCGCGCGAGCTTCTCGTACCACGCACGGGAGCCGTCGAGCACCGGCGTCGTGCCGGGCGGCACCGGGACCGACAGGTCCCGCACGCCCCAGTAGACCTGCAGGTCCAGGCCGCGGCGCTCGATCTCCCGCTGCAGGGCGAGCGCGGAGTCGGCGGCCCGGTGCCCGTCGTCGGTCCTGAGGAAGACGGCGTCCTCGGGACGGACCACCGAACGGCGCCCGTGATGCTCGAGCATCTGGCGCCGCGCCCAGCCGCCGCGATCCTCGAGCGGGATCGGGGCCGTGATCTTCACACCGACGTCCTGGCCGGCGATCCTCAGCACCTCGACGTCGGCAGCCTGCTGACGGCTGATCGTCCGGAAGGCGGCCATCGCCGACGCCGACGCCGCGACCGGGATGGGCCGGGCCGCGACCACCGACCCCGCCGCGTCGCGCACGATCGTCCGGGCACGCAGCAGGTAGAGCCCCTCGGACCACGGTCGACGCACGCCGTACGCGTCGGTGCGGGCAAGGTCGAACGTCACCGACGGCCGGCCGTGGTGCGTCGCCGGCTCGTGCCACTGCGGGTTCGTGTCGTCGACCCGGCACAGGGCGAGCTCCACCGACCGCGATCCGAGCGCGACGACGGAGAAGCGGACGCGCAGGTCGGCTCCGACCCGAGCGTCGGTGACGGTCACCGCGTCGGCCGCCTCCTCCACCAGGAGCCAGCCGTTGGCGCTCGGACGCGCGGCGAGCCCGTCGGCCTGCTCCGGCAGGATCGGCTCCACCTGGTTGCCCCAGGCGACCGGGCCCTCGCGTCCCGCCAGGTCCATCCGCAGCCGCCACATCGCCCGCGGGGAGGGGTCGGGGACCTCGAAGCGCGCCCGGACCCGGTCCTCGCCCAGCACCTCGACGGGAGAGACCTCCTGGCACAGGAGCACCGACTCGCGCAGCCGGGCGGTCCCGACCGGGTCGGAGGCGAGCCGCTTGCGGTCCGACGGGCTGGTCAGGCGGGCCTCGACCGTGAGCGTACGGTCCTCGACGTCGACCCGCTCGGCGATCAGGCGCGGGCGACGGAGTTCGATGCCGACGTCCTCGCCGGGAGCGAAGACCGGCGCGACCTGGAGGTCGTCGCCGACGATCCGCGGGGCCAGCGCGGACAGCGGGCCGCCGCGGAGCACGCCGCGGACCCGGTCGACGACCTCGCCCGACTCGGTGGTGATGCCGACCACGAGGTCCCACCGCTCGGGACGCCTCCCCTTCTTGAGCGGCGCCACGACGTCGTAGGAGATCTCGACCTCGAACCCGACGTCGCCGAGGTGGTGGTGCGGGTCGCTGCTGGTCGCCATCGCCTGCGGGGACGGGATGCGCCGCACGACCAGCGGTGCGCGCCGTGAGGTCTCCACGTTCTCCAGCCAGATCGACAGGCGCTGGTCGGCAGGTCGCCGGAACGGGAGGTAGGCCCATCCCGACAGCACCAGGGAGTCGGTGTCGGTCCACAGCCCGTCGTTGATCTGCACCCGCGGTCGCGCCTCGAGCGTCAGCTCGCGGTCGATCTTGGCGAGGCTCGGCCAGTCCTCGGGGACGGCGGCGCCGTCGAGGAACACCTTGCGCCGACGACGCACGACCGGGAGGTCGTCACGGTTCTCGGTGTACCAGCGCTGGATCGCCGGGATCATCTCCGGTCGGCCCTCGCAGAGAGCGCGGTAGTGCACCCGCCGCTCCTGCGGGAGCGTGCGCTTGACCCGGTCCGGCGCCTTGCCCCAGTAGTGCCGCGCCGCCCGGACCACGACCTCGTCGAAGGCGTGGTCGATGCCACGGACGTGCTTGACGTGCGTCCACAGGTCGCCCTCGAGCGTGCGCTGGAAGAAGATGTCGAGCAGGTCCCGCTCGGAGCCGCCCGCGAGCTCGCGGTAGACGACGTCCATCATCTCGAGCTTGTCGGTGATCGTGCGCAGGTCGGACTTCTGCTGGGTGATCGAGCTCTGCTCCGACCGGACCCGCCACTTGTACGTCGGGATCCGCAGGACGTCGACGCTCGCGGCGGCACGGTAGGCCCGGAACATCGGCACGATGTCCTCGTACAGCTTGCCCTCGGGGAACGACAGGTCGGCGCCGTCCCAGAAGTCGCGTCGGTACACCTTGTTCCAGGTGACGGTGTCGTAGAGCAGCGTGGTGTGCTTCGCGAGGCTGGTCGCCGTCCGGTCGGCCTGGTGCGACAGCTTCTGGTTCCACGACTGCCACGAGGACTGATCGTCGAAGCGGTACACGTTGCCGGTGACGAAGTCCGAGCCCGACGTCAGCAGGCTCGAGACCTGACGACGATAGGCGTCGTCGTACAGCAGGTCGTCGCTGTCGATGAAGGTGAGGAGCTCGCCGGTCGCCTCCTTGACACCGTTGTTGCGGGCGTTCGACAGACCGCCGTTGGGCTGGTGCAGCACGCGGACCCGCGAGTCGGACGCTGCGTAGTCGTCGCAGATGTCCCCGCAGGTGTCCGGCGACCCGTCGTCGACCAGGACCAGCTCCAGGTTGCGGTACGACTGGCCCAGAACGCTGTCGACCGCCGAGCGGAGGTAGCGCTCGACCTTGTACACGGGCATCACGACGCTGAGCAGCGGGTCGGCACTCGGACGGGCTGGGGGGACTGAGGCCATGCGGGCACAGTAGGGCGCGAATGATCCGTACAGGCTTCGGTCGGACGAACGCCTGACCAACGCCAGGTGAACGGCGCTCCGGGCCGCCTGCCGGACGGAGCAGCCGACGGTCCGACGACCAGCAGATGAGACCAACATCTGATGAAGCAAAGCCTTGCCTTACCATCGAAGGGTGAGCTCCTCCACCCTCATCACGGGCGCCGCCGGAGGGATCGGGCGTGCGGTCGCGCGCCGCGTGCTCGCCGCCGGCGGACGCGTCGCTCTGCTGGACTCCGACCACGAGCAGCTCGAGCGGGTCGCCGCCGAGCTGGGCGCGGGCGACCGCGTCGCCACCCTCCCGACCGATGTGACCGACGCCGAGGCCGTCCAGCGGTCGCTCGCCGCCGCGACCGCCCGGTTCGGCACCGTCGACCACGCGGTGTGCGCTGCCGGGGTCCTGCGACCGGCGACGGTGCTCGACGGCTCGCCGGCCGACTGGGAGCACCACTTGCAGGTCAACGCGACCGGGACCTTCCACACCCTGCGCGCCGTGGTCCCGCCGATGATCGACCGGCGCCGGGGCGCGGTCGTCGTGGTCGGCTCGAACGCCGCTCAGGTCCCGCGCCGCTCGATGGCGGCCTACGCGGCCTCGAAGGCCGCGGCGGCAGCGCTGACCCGCTGCCTCGGGCTCGAGGCCGCCCCGTACGGCGTGCGCTGCAACGTCGTCGAGCCGGGCTCGACCGACACCGGGATGCAGCGTGACCTGTGGCGCGATCCGGACGACGGCGCCCGGCGCGCCGTCGACGGCGACCCGGCCGAGTTCCGGCTCGGCATCCCGCTCGGGCGGATCGCCGAGCCCGACGACGTCGCGGGCGTGATCACGTTCCTGCTGTCCGACGACGCCCGCCACGTCACGCTCCAGCGCGTCCTGGTGGACGGAGGGGCGAGCCTGTGACCCGGCCCGAGCCGCAGCACCAGGCCGCGCGCCAGGAGCGGGACACGACGCCGACGGCGGTCTTCGGGAGCCTCGGCGGGTTCCTCGTCGGACACGGCCGGGCGGACCTCGTCACCTCGGCCCGCAGCGACGACCCGACGCTGCCGGCCCGGGTCGGGGCCCGTCTGCGCGCACGAGCCGCGGACGGAGGCGGTCTCGTGCCGACGGCTCTGGGCACGCTGAGCTTCCGGCACGACCGCCCGGCGGCATTCGTCGTCCCGGCCCACCTCGAGCGCGTCGACGCGGTCACGCTGACCGAGCGGATGGACGACGGTGGCTGCGCACGACCGGGTGCGTTCGACGGCGCGCCGCGTGCGCTGGTCGAGCACCTGCTCCCCGACGACGCCGCCTACCGCTCGGCTGTGCGCAGCGTGCTGGACGAGCTCGACGAGCCGCGCTGCGGGCGCGACGGTCCCGCCCGCGACGGCGGGCTGCGCAAGGTCGTGCTGGGTCGCTGGCTCGACGTCGTCACCGCTCCCCGGGTCACGGCGACCGCGCTGCTGTCACGGCTCGTCCGGCGCGCCGGCCACGCCTACGCGTACCTCCTCTCCCCCGACGCCGTCGCGGGCAGCGACGCGACCCTGGTCGGCGCGAGTCCGGAGCTGCTGGTCTCGCGCCGCGGCCGTACGGTGCGGTCGGTGCCGCTCGCGGGCTCCGCGCCGCGCTCCGACGACCCGGGCGAGGACCGTCGGCGGGCTGAGGCGCTCGTGCGCTCGGCCAAGGACCGCCACGAGCACGCCTTCGTCGTCGACGCGATCGCCGAGGCTCTCGGGGGACCGTGCCGCGCGCTCGACGTCCCCGCGTCCCCCCACCTGATCGCCACCGACCGGATGTGGCACCTGGCCACCGACATCCGCGGCGAGCTCGCCGCAGGTGCGAGCGCCGCACCGTGCGCGCTCACGCTCGCCCAGCTCCTCCACCCGACCCCCGCGGTCTGCGGGACGCCGCGCCACCTGGCCGCCGACGCGATCGAGCGCCTGGAGCACCAGGAGCGAGGCGTGATGACCGGAGCGACCGGGTGGGTCGACGCCCGCGGTGACGGCGAGTTCGCCCTCACCATCCGGTCGGCGCTGATCGACGGTGACCTCGCCCGCCTGTACGCCGGCGCGGGGATCGTCGCGGGCTCCGAGCCGGCCCGGGAGGCCGACGAGACCGCCGCCAAGCTGCGCACCGTCCGCGACGCGCTCGAGGCCGCCCGATGACTCCCCGACCGATGACTCCCCGACCGAGCCGACGCAGCCCGTTCGCGCCGTGCACCCCGTACCCGCCCGACGTCGCCGCGCGCTACCGCGCCGCCGGGCACTGGCGGGACGACACGCTGGGCGACCTGCTGTCCGAGACCGCCCGCCGGCACCCCGGTGCCACCGCCCTGGTCGGGCCGTCGGCCCGCTCACGGCACACCCGGGTCCGGCTGACCTACCAGGCCCTGGTCGACCGCGTGGAGCGGGCCGCCGCGGTCCTCGCGTCGCAGGGTCTCGCGCCCGGGGACCGGGTGGTCGTCCAGCTGCCCAACGTCGCCGAGCTCGCCGTCGTCGTGATGGCGCTCTTCCGGCTGGGGGCGCTCCCCGTCTTCGCGCTCCCGGCGCACCGTGAGTCCGAGCTCGTCGCCTTCTGCCGGATCACCGACGCCGCCGCGCACGTGGTCGCCGGACAGGGGTGGGGCCACGACTACCTCGCGACCGCCGCCCGCGTCGCGGACACCCTGCGCGCGGAGCACCGCGACCCGCCGGTCGTGATCGACGTCGAGCGGTGCGACCTCGAGGCCGCGGACCCGGTGCCGCTGCGCCGCAGCACCCCGCACGGCGCACGTGCGTCCGAGGCGGTCGCGTTCCTGCAGCTCTCCGGCGGCACCACGGGGGTCCCGAAGCTGATCCCGCGCACGCACGCCGACTACCTGTACTCGGTGCGCGAGTCGGTCCAGATCTGCGGGGTCGACGCCACGACGGTGATGCTGGTGGCGCTCCCGGCCACGCACAACTTCCCGATGAGCTCACCCGGGATGCTCGGAGTCTGGATGGCCGGCGGGACGGTCGTGCTCGCCGGCGACCCCAGTCCGCGCACGGCGTTCGGGCTGATCGCCGCCGAGGGCGTCACGACGGCCCCCCTGGTCCCGCCCCTGGTGCAGGCGTGGCTCACCCGTGCCGAGCGGGACCGCGCCGCGCTGCACAGCCTGCGCACCCTGCTCGTCGGCGGGGCCCGCCTCCCCGACAGCGTCGCCCGCCGGGTCGGGCCCGAGCTCGGTGCGCAGCTGCAGCAGGTGTTCGGGATGGCGGAGGGCCTGGTCTGCTACACCCGCCTCGGCGACCCCGCGGACCTCGTGGAGACCACCCAGGGTCGACCGATCAGCGAGGCCGACGAGATCCTCGTGGTCGACGACCTCGGCACTCCGGTCGCCGAGGGCGACGAGGGCGAGCTGCTCACCCGCGGTCCGTACACGATCCGTGGCTACTACGGCACCGACGACCGGTCCTCGTTCACCTCCGACGGGTGGTACCGCACCGGGGACCGGGTGCGTGTGCTGCCGAGCGGTCACCTGCGGGTGACGGGCCGGTCGAAGGACCAGATCAACCGAGGCGGCGAGAAGATCGCGGTCGCCGAGGTCGAGGACGCCCTCCTGCGCCACCGGGCCGTCCACGACGCGGCCCTGGTCGCGGTGCCGGACGCCTACCTCGGCGAGCGCACCGTGGCGTTCGTCGTGGGCGAGCCGCTGGCGAACGACCTCACCGCGGGCTCGCTGACCGCCCACCTGCGGACGATCGGCCTGGCGGGGTTCAAGATCCCCGACCGGATCGAGATCGTCGACCGGTTCCCGACCACGGGGGTCGGCAAGACCAGCCGGGCCGAGCTCCGCCGTGCGCTCGCCCGCGGCTACACCGAGAGGAGCCAGTGATGACCCTGCCCCAGACCGTCTCCTACACGCCGGACGAACCGACCTGGTCGAACCGGCTGCCGTGGCGGCTCGACCCGGCACGCTCGGTCCTGCTCGTGCACGACATGCAGCGCTACTTCACCCGCGTCTTCGCGCCGGACTGCGTGGCCTACACCGACGCGGTCCGCCACTGCGCGGTCCTGCTCGACGCGGCACGTCGCGCGGGCGTCCCGGTCGTCTACACCGCGCAGCCCGGCGACCAGCCGGCGCACGCGCGCGGGCTCCTCGCCGACCGGTGGGGACCGGGGATCGGCGCGGACCCGGACCAGACCGACATCGTGACCGCGCTCGCGCCGCGCCCGGGCGAGACGGTGCTCACCAAGCACCGCTACAGCGCGTTCGCGCGCACCGACCTGGCGGAGCGGGTCCGCGCCGCCGGTCGCGACCAGCTGATGGTCTGCGGGATCTACGGACACATCGGGATCGCGGCGACCGCGACCGACGCGTTCATGCTCGACATCGCCCCGTTCGTCGCGGCCGACGCGGTCGCCGACTTCAGCGCGGCCGACCACACGCGCGCGCTGCACCACGTCGCCGCGACCTGTGGTGTCGTGCTCACCACGGCCGACGCCGTCTCGGCCTGGACACCACCGTCGGCGTGGGACGACTGGCTCGCGACCCGGCTCGGCCGGCTGCTCGACGACGAGGCGGCCGGCGCCGCGCTCGTCGCCGAGCCGTCCCGCAGCGTCTTCGACGCCGGGTTGGACTCGGTCCGCGCGTTCGACCTCCTGGACGAGCTCGCGGACCTCGGGGTCGACGTCGACTTCGTCGACTTCGCGACGAGCGGCTCGACGGGGTTCCTGCTCACCCGCATCGCCCGGGCGGGCGTCGCGACCCCGTGACCGGACCGGTGCAGGACCAGCCCGAGGGCGCCTGGTTCCCGCTGACCTCGGCACAGCAGGGCCTGTACTTCGCCCAGCTCCTCGCACCCGGCAGCCCCGCGTACATCACGGCCGAGGTCGTCGAGGTGGCCGAGGGCCTCGACGTCGCGCGGCTGACCGACGCCCTCGCCCGGACCTACGCCGACCACGAGCAGCTGCGGGTGCGGGTGCGCGTGGGACCGGACGGACCGCAGCAGCAGGTCCTCCGGCCGGGTCCGGTCGTGGTGCCGGTGCACGACGTGACCGACGAGGCCGACGCCCGATCCCGGGTCGGTGCCGCGATCCGTCGCCCGATGGACCTGGAGGCCGGCGAGGTGACCAGGACGGCGGTGCTGCGCTTCGGCGACGGACGGTGCTGGTGGCTGCACGCCGCCCACCACCTCGTCGTCGACGGGTTCGGGTTCGTCCAGCTCGCCCGCCGGGTGGCCGCGTACTACCGCGGCGCGACACCCGACCCGGTGACCGCCGGGGTCGCGGACCTGGTCACCGACGACGCCGCCCTCGCCGAGGTTCGGGAGGCCGACCGACGGCACTGGGAGGAGCGGACCGCGGACGCCACCGGCCCGTCGAACGTCGCGGGCCAGGTCGCCGAGGTCGCCGATCGTGCGTTGCGGGTCACCCTGGACCTTCCGGACGCGGTGCAGCAGGCCCTCCTCACGCAGGCGCGCGGCCTCGGCGCACGCTGGACCGAGGTCGTGGTGGGGGCTCTCGCCGCCTACCTCGCGCGGCTGGTCGAGCCGGGCACGACGGCGGTCCGGGTCGGTCTCCCGCTGATGAACCGCGCTGCGGCCGGTGAGCGCCCGCCGGCACGGGCCCGCACCGTGTGCACGGCCACGAACGTCCTCCCCGTGACCGCCCCGACCGACGTCAGGGTCGGCGACCTGGTCGGCGTGATCGCCGCCGAGATCGCCGACGCCGGCGCGCACGCGTGCTACCGGCAGGAGGACCTCGCTCGGACCCTGCGGCGACGCGGCGTCCCGGCGCCCTTCGGCCCGCAGGTGAACCTCGTGCCGTTCGCGCCGGTCCTCGACCTCGGCGACGCCCGCGGACGCATCCGCAACGTCACCGCGGGCCCGGTCGAGGACATGACCTGGTGCCTGCGCGGCGTCCTGGGGCGGGGCCCGGTGGCGCTCGAGATCGACGCCAACCCACGTCTGTACGACCGGGCGAGCACCGAGGCCCACGCCCACCGGATCGCCGCGTGGCTCGGGCGGTTCGCCGCGGCTGCGCCCGAGACCAGGATCGTCGACCTCCCGCTGCTGCCGCCGCAGGAGCACCACCTGGTCGTCGAGACGTTCAACGACACCGCCCACCCGGTCGCACCCCGCACGCTCGCGGAGGCGTTCGACGAAGCCGTCGGCGCCGGTCCCGACGCCGTCGCGCTGGTCTGGCGCGGACGGACGCTCACGTACGCCGAGCTGTCCGCCGAGGCCGACCGGGTGGCGGACGCGATCGAGCAGGCCGGGGCCGCCCACCCCGGCGCCGTGGTCGGGGTCGCGCTCGAGCGCTCGCCCGCGCTGTTCGCCGCCGTGCACGGGGTGGTCCGCTCCGGCGCCGCCTTCTGCCCCCTCGAACCGGGTCTGCCGCCCGCGCGGATCGCCGCGATGGTCGAGGACGCCGGGATCTCCGTGGTCGTCACCTCCGACGGGTCCGACGGCGCGCTGCCGTCCGGCGTGCACCGGATCGACATCGCAGGCCCGCCGTACGCGGAGGAGCCGCGCTCGGTGGAGCGCCGCGGGCGTCCGCCCGGCCGTCGCGCCGGCCCCGACGACCCCGCGTACGTCCTGTTCACCTCCGGATCGACCGGACGGCCGAAGGGCGTCGTCGTGAGCCACCGCGCGATCGACAACCGGTTGGCCTGGATGCAGCACCATCTCCCGCTGGCGCCGGGCGACCGGGTCCTGCACAAGACCCCGATCTCGTTCGACGTCTCCGTCTGGGAGCTGTTCTGGCCGCTGCAGGTCAGGGCCGGAGTCGTGGTGGCCGAGCCGGGTGCGCACCGCGACCCGCGTGCGCTCGCGGACGTCGTCGTCAGGGAGCGGGTCGACGTGCTGCACTTCGTGCCGTCGATGCTGCGGGTGCTCCTCGCCGACCGGCGGGCCCGCGAACGGCTGCAGGGCGCTCGGGTGCGGCACGTCGTCTGCAGCGGGGAGGCGCTGACGCCGGACCTCGTCGAGGGCGCGGCGACCGTCTTCGGGACCGCTCCGGTCAACCTCTACGGACCGACCGAGGCAGCCGTCGACGTCACCGTGCACGACACCGACCCGCGCCGGGACCGCACCCTGGTCCCCATCGGACGGCCGGTCTGGAACACCCGTGCCTACGTCCTCGACCCGGCCGGTCGTCCCCTCGGGATCGGGATGGCCGGTGAGCTGTGCCTGGCCGGCGTGCAGCTCGCCGACGGATACGCCGGTCGGCCGGACGCGACGGCCGCGGCGTTCGTGCGCCATCCGCTCGCGGGCGGCAGCCGCCTGTACCGCACCGGCGACCGCGCTCGCTGGCGTCACGACGGGACGCTCGAGTACCTCGGCCGGCTCGACGACCAAGTGAAGATCGCGGGTCAGCGGATCGAGCTCGGCGAGGTCGAGCAGGTGCTCGGTGCCGTCGCGGAGGTCGACGACGTCGCCGTCGTCGTGGTCCCCCGCGCTGCGGGCGCCGACGAGCTCGTCGCCTGCTACGTGCCGACGCGGCCCGCTGACGTCGTCGCGGCGGGCGGACCGCCCCCGGCCGGCACGACCTCCGACGACCACGCCACGTCCGACGAGCGCGCCGTGCGGGCGCTCACCCGTGCGGCGCGGGCGAGTCTCACCGACGCGATGCGCCCGTCCCGCTACGTGCCGCTGGCGGCGGTCCCGACCACCGCCAGCGGCAAGACCGACCGACGCGCTCTCGCCTCGACCGCCGCCCGCGCACCGGTCCCCCGACCGACGGCCGTGCCGCAGGACCGGACCACCGAGGAGGTGTGCCGTGCAGCCGGTCGCCTGCTCGAGACGAGCGTGGGCCCCGACGACGACCTCTTCGCGCTGGGCACCACCTCGCTGCTCGCCTTGCGGCTGCTCGGCGAGATCGAGGACGTCACCGGAGCGACGCTGCGGCTGTCCGACCTGTTCGAGAACCCACGCCCCTCCGCGCTCGCTCGCCTCGTCACCGCGACCCCGGACCGCGCGCGCGGCACGGACCGGCGTCACGACCTCGCCCGGATGATCACGCTGCGACCCGGGCGGTCCGGCCCACCTCTGATCGCGCTCCCGCCGGCAGGCGGCCTCGGCTGGTGCTACACGAGTCTGCTGCGCCACCTGCCACCGGACCTCCCGGTGCACGCTCTGCAGGCACCCGGCCTGGACGGCGCTCAGGACGAGGAAGGCGGCTGGCCGGAGAGCCTGACCTCCTGGGCGCGACTGATGCTCTCCGACATCCGGTCGCGCGCCGGCGACGGCCCTCTCCATCTGGTGGGCTGGTCCGTCGGGGGGATGGCCGCGCACGAGGTGGCGCGGCTCGCCCTCGCGAGCGGTGGCGAGGTCGGTGCCGTCGTCCTGCTGGACGCCTACCCCTCGGACCAGTGGCAGCACCTCGGTGCGCCGACCGAGACCGAGGCCCTCCGCGGTGTGCTGCGGATCGCCGGTCTGGAGGAGCGCGCCGACGAGAGTCTCGACCGCGCGCGCACCGTGGAGATCCTCCGCGAGGGTGCGAGCGCGCTGGCGGCGCTGCCGCCGCAGACGCTGGAGGCGAGCATCCGCAGCGTGCACGCGTGCGCGGCGATGGTCCGCAACGCCCGGCACGAGGTCCTGCACCACGACCTCGTGCACGTCACCGCAGCGGCACCGCGGGAGGAGCACTGGTTGAGCGCCAAGGCCTGGGAGCGGTACGTCGACGGCACGGTCGACGTCCGTAGGCTCGAGGCCACGCACCCCGACCTGGTCCGCGAACCGCACGTCGCGAGGGTGGGCGCGATCGTCACCGAGGAGATCGAGCGTTGGAGCTGAGCAGCCGCGTCGCGAGCACGGCCTCGGTCCTGGCCACGGCTCCGGACGCTCCCGACTGGCTGACGCCGCTCGAGCGGGACCGCTGGTCGGCCCTGCGGCGCGCCGACGACCGGGACGCGTTCGCGGCCGCGCACGTGCTCGTCCGCCAGGTCGCCGGCGAGGCTCTCGGACGCGACCCCCGGCGCCTGGTCGTCATCCAGTGCTGCGCGACCTGCGGCGGCCCGCACGGTCGCCCCCGGATCGACGGCGAGTCCCGGCTGCACGTGAGCCTGGCCCACACCCGCACCCACGTGGCCGCGCTCGCCGCCGACGAGGCCTGCGGCATCGACGTGGAGGATCTGGGTCGGCTGCGCGGTCGGGCGCTCCCGGCCCGGGCCCTGACCGCGCAGGAGCGGGCATGGGTGAGCGGCGCGGACGATCCCGCGAGGCGCTTCGGGATGATCTGGGTCCGCAAGGAGGCCCTCGTGAAGGCGGGCGCGATGACGATCGACGAGCTCGGCGAGGTCACGGTCGTCGGCGGCGACGGACAGTGGGCCCGCTGCGTCCGGGACACGTCCGTCGAGTCCCTCGACGCCGTCGGCGCGCTGGTCGCGGCGACGGCGCGGCGGGTGGCCGAGCCCGAGGCCCGACCACCCGCCGCGTAGCGAGGCTCCGCCAGGTCAGCGCCGCACCTTGAGGCGCAGCACCTGCTTCGCGCTCGTGTGCTTCACGCTTCCGTGGTAGCGCACGACGACCTTGTACGCCTTCTTGCGGGGCTTGAGGCGCGGCAGCCTCACGACCTTCTTGCCCCGCTTCAGGCTCGCGCGCACCGTGCCGCGCTTGCCCTTGACGGACACGCTGATGCGCCCGACCGGTCGCTGGGCCTGGCCCTTGACGACGACCTTGACCTTGCCGCGCCGCTTGCGCGTCGCCTTCTTCTTCACCTTCGTCGCGACCTTGGAGGCGCCGAAGACCCGGACCCGCCACCCGCTCGACGACGCGCGGTTGTCGGCGTCCCCTGCGTAGGCGACCCGGAGACGCTGGTAGCCGAGCGGGCCTCGCGCGGCGTACCGCACGGTCGCCTTGCCGTTGCCGCCGAGCTTCGCCGACCCGAGGGTGGTGCTGCGGCCGTTGCGGGCGCCGAGGACCCGCACGGTCCCGGTCGGGTCGTCGCCGCGCACGGCGACCCGTACGGCGCCGCGCTTGCCGAGGCGCACGCTCTTGGCGCCCGAGACACCGATGGTGGTGGCGACCGGGTTGCGGGGCGCCGCGGCGACCGCGAAGTCGGCCGTCTTCACCGAGCGAACCTCGTCGCCCGGCTTCAGCGAGCCCGTGAGCAGCCGCAGCGAGTGCGTGCCGGCCCCGAAGGCGGGCGTGCTGCCGCGGGCCCCCGAGGTCGATCCGTCGGGGAGCGCGACGTCGAACGAGAACGAGCCGTCGTCCCCGACCTCGATCGTCTGCCAGATCGTCCGGTTGCCGCTCCCGGAGGTGTGGGAGTACGCACCGTCGTCGATCTTCACGGCGATCGTGGACCCGCTGGAGCCGTCCCGGACCAGCCAGTTCTCACCCGACAGACGCACGGTGCCACCGACCTGGGCGTCGGCCGCGTCGAGCGTCACCGTCGGCTCGGCGGCCTCGTCCTCCGCGGCGGCCACCGTGAAGTCGGCCGTCTTGACCGAGCGGGTGGTGTCGCCGGTCTTGAGCGAGCCGGACAGCAGCCGCAGGGAGTACGTGCCCGGTTCCGCGGCCGGAGCGCTTCCCCGAGCACCGGCGTCGGTGCCGTCGGGCAGCGGCACGTCGACGGAGAACGAGCCGTCGTCCGCCGCGTCGACCGTCTGCCAGATGCTCAGGTTGCCGCTGCCCGCGACGTGGGAGTACGCCCCGTCGTTCAGCTTCACGGCGATCCGCGACCCGCTGGAGCCGTCGCGGACCAGCCAGTTCCGGCCCGTCAGCCGGACGGTGCCGCCGAGCTCGGCGTCGTCCGCCGCGACGCTGACGCTGGCCTCGGCCGGCTCGGGGTCCGGGTCCGGATCCGGGTCGGGATCCGGGTCGCCGGAGCCGGTCGGTGCGATCCGCCAGACCCGGGAGCGGTTGCCGTCCGCGGCCACGCTGTCCTCACGGTCGACGGCGTAGATCACATCGCCCACGGCCACCACGTCGTTGGGGGCGTAGCCGACGTCGATCGCGCCGACCCGCGCGCCGGTGTCGGCGTCGGTCACGAGGACCTGGCTGCCGCCGAAGACGGCCGTGAAGACCAGCCCGGCGTCGTGGTCGACGGCGACGTTCAGTGCAGCCGCGCCGGCGTCGACCGTCTCCAGGACGGTGCCGGTCGACAGCTCGACGGTGCGCAGGTCGCGCGAGTCCTGGCTCGCGACGTAGGCGCGGTCGCGGTCGAGGTCGACGGCGATGCCGGAGGCGCGCTGTCCTCCGGTCTGGGACACCACGCGGGTCTGCCTCGCGAGCGAGTCGAGCTCGACCAGCGCCCCGTTGTTCAGGTTGACCGTGTAGAGCAGCGCCGTGTCCTCGTCGACGACGAGGTCGAGCGACATCGGCGAGAAGCCGGCGGTCACCCCGCTGATCGTCTCGACCACGTCGTACGTCGTGGTCGAGATCTTCGTGATCGTGCCGCCGAGCGGGTCGGAGACGTAGGCCACGTCGCGGTACGGATCGATCGCGATGTCACGGCTGTGCCCCGCCTCGACGGTGGCGACGCGGTCGCCGCTGTCCTGGTCGAAGACGACGACGGCGTCCTCGCGGGTGGTCGACGTCCACACGGTGTCGTTCTCGTCGTCGACGGCGACGCCGTACATCCCCTCGACCCGCTCGCTCGCGGTCCCGGCGCCGAGCTCACGGGCCTCGATCGTGCGGCGGACCTCGAGCGTGTCGGGGTCGAGCGCGTTCAGCTCGGACTCGGCCGCCCGCGGGACGCCGTCGACGAACGCGTGCGCGGTGCTGGTGACCCAGAGGAGGTCGTTGGTCTCGGAGTAGGCGGCTTGGTAGTGGTACTTCCCGGCGACCGCACTGGTGACGTCGTAGGAGGTGCCGCCGACGTCGACGGTGGCGGCGGTCGCGGGCGCCGCCGCGACCAGGGCGCCGCCGGCGAGCGCGCCCGCCAGTGCCCCGGCCACCGTCACGCGGAGGCCTCGCGGCCGTACGCGGAGGGAGTTGCTGGTGCGTGTCATGACTTCCAAGGTGTCCTTTCACGGATCGCGTGAGGAGAAGTCCTCGGGAGGACCGTAACATCTGATGAAGGGTAGGCTAAGGTAACTTCGATCTGTCTCAGCCATCGGGAGAGCCCCACGTGTCCAGCACCGCCGTTCCCTCCGCGGTCGCCACGCCGGCCGGACCCCTCGACGCTTCGCCGGACCGCCGGCCGCTGCTGGACCGCCTCCACGCGGTCGTGGAGCGCCACGGCCCTGCCGACGCCGTCGTCGCGCACGACCACCGCCTCACCTACGCCCAGCTCGCCCGGCTCGCGACGGCGCTGGCGCGGCGCACGTCCCGCGGCGAGGGCCCCGTCGCCGTCCTGGCGGAGCAGGATGTCGCCGGGATCGTGGCGATGCTCGGCGTCGTGCTGTCCGGCCGCCCGCTGGTCGCCCTCGACGCGACCCTCCCCGACGACCGCCTCCGGGCGATCCTCGACGGCGCGGCCGCGACCCAGATCGTCGCGAGCGAGGCGACCCGCCACCGCGCGCGCGACCTGGCCGGCTCCGAGCCCACGATCCTGTCGGTGCACCCGAACGACCCGGCGGCACCGGACCCGAGCCCGGCCGCGTGGCCCACGGCCGTCGGACACGCCGACGACCCCGCCACGCTGGTCTTCACCTCCGGCTCGAGCGGCGCACCGAAGGGCGTCGTGCTCAGTCACGCGACCGTCGCGAACGGCGCACGGCTGTCGGCCCGTGCGATGGGCATCGTGCCGGGCGACCGCGTCGCGCTCGTGCTCCCGAGCGCGTTCGCCGCCGGCCAGGAGGTCGTCTTCATGACCCTGCTGAACGGCGCGACCCTGGTCTGTCACGACCCGCGTACGCACGGCACCCGCTCCCTGCCCGCCCTGCTCGAGCGGGTCACCACCCTCCACGCCACCCCCTCGCTGCTCCGGTCGCTGACCGCTGCGGTGCCCGCCGGCACGACCTACCCGACCGTCCGGCAGATCTCGACCTGCGGGGAGCCGGTGCACGGACGCGACGTCGCGGCAGCCCGCGCGGCGCTGCCCGCGGCACGGTTCTCGAACTACCTCGGCTCGTCCGAGACGGGCCACCTCACGTTCTTCCACCTCGAGCCGCACGAGCCCGCTCCCGAGGGCATCGTCCCGGCGGGCCGCCCCGTCGAGGGCAAGGAGGTCCTCGTGCTCGACGAGGCCGGCGCAGCCGCACCGGCGGGCACCGTGGGCCGGATCGTGGTCCGGTCCCACCACCTCGCGAGCGGCTACTGGCGCGACCCCGCACGGACCGCCGCCGCCTTCGGCACCGAGCCCGACGGCCGTACGTCGTACACCTCGGGGGACCTCGGCCGCCTGTTGCCCGACGGATCGCTGGTCCTCGGCGGACGGGCGGACTCGGCCGTCAAGGTCCGCGGGTACCTCGTCGAGCCGGCCGAGGTGGAGGCCGTGCTACGCGACGTGCCCGAGATCGTCGACGCGGTCGTCCTGGCCCGCGGAACCGGCCGCGAGACCGCACTCGTCGCCTACGCCTGTCCCGACCCCGACCGCCGTACGCCGTCCGTCGCCGCCCTGCGCGCGGCGCTCGCCGCACGTCTCCCGGCCTGGATGGTGCCGCAGCACGTCGTCCTGCTCGCCGACCTCCCCCGCACCGAGCGCGGCAAGGTCGACCGGCAGGCGCTGCCCCGGCCGCCGACACGCGCCCTCCGTCCGGGCCCCGCCGACCAGTGGGAAGCGCTGCTCGCCGGGATCTGGTGCCGGTGCCTCGAGCTGGAGGAGGTCGGACGCGACGAGAGCTTCACCGCGCTGGGAGGCGACTCGCTCGCCGTCGAGGAGATGCTCGACGCGGTCCGCGACGCCACCGGCGTGGACCTGCCGACCTCGGCGCTCGGCTCCGCGGCGACGCTGCGCGAGCTGGCCGCGCTGGTCGCCTCCCGGACCCGGCGTCGCCGGCGCACCGCGGCGGCCGGCGACCCGGCCGTCCTGCTCCGCCTGAGCTCGGCGGGCGACGCGGCGCCGGTCGTCTGCCTGGCCGGAGCCGGCGGGACCGGCCTGCTGTTCTCCGACCTCGCCCGTCTGGTCGGCACCGACCGGCCCGTCCACGCGCTGCAGACCCACGGGCTGGAGAACCTCGGGATCCCCGACTGGTCCGTGGCGGCCGCCGCCCGCCGCTACCACCGACACGTCGACCGGCTCCACCCCGACGGACCGCTCGTCCTGGTCGGCCACTCGCTCGGCGGGCTCTTCGCGCTCGAGCTCGCCCACCGCCTCCAGGCCGCCGGGCGACCGACCCCGCTGCTCGTGCTGCTCGACACCGTGCTGCCGCCGTCGGCGGCCGTCGCCTCCGGCGACCCCGCCCCCCGGATCAGGATCGCGGGCGGCCGCGAGCAGACCCGGACCGAGCTGTGGCGGACCCGCCTCCAGCTGCTCGGCGCCGGGCTCTACCCGTACTCCGTGCCGACCCGCAACGACGTGTTCTTCCAGCACGGACTACGGCTGACCGACCGCTACCGGCCGCGGCCGTGGGACGGCCCCACCGAGCTCTTCCTGACTCGCGAGAACATCGACGACCGACGCTGGTGGGACCAGGTCCTGGTCGGACCGCGGCGGGTGCACGAGCTGGAGACGAACCACGTCGGCATCCTCAAGCCGCCCTACGTCGACGCCGTCGCCGCGCGGATCGGCGACGCCGTCGCCACGTGGGAGGACGCCCGATGAGGACGTCGACCGAGCCGAGTGCGCGCGGAGCGTCCGACGACATCCCCGGGCTGGGACGGGTCGAGCAGCTGGTGCTGCGCGGCGACGGCCTGACCACGACGTCGCTGGAGATCCTCACCGGGACCCCGATCGACGTGGTCGTCGACGAGCACTGGCTCCTCCCGCTCCACGACGCCCTGGAGACGCTCGCAGACCAGGGCTCCGGGTACACCGGGACCAGCGCCCACCAGACGGGCGAGGCGGTCCGGGACGCGTACGACCTGCTCGACGCCCACGGCGACGAGACGCTCCTCGTACGCGAGATCGGGCACCGCGGCCGCGACGGCCGCCGGTACGGCGCGTCGCGCGCCGTGATCGTGCTCGACCGGCTGCCGGTCGACGTCGCCCGCCGACTCGCGTCCAGCGACGAGCCGATCGGACGCGCGCTCGCCGCGAGCGCCGTGACGGTCGATCGCGAGCTGCGCCGCTGGGGCCTCAGTCCGTGCGGCCCGCGGGCACGGCGGTTGTCGGGCGCGGTCCGCGCCGGCGACCCGCTGCCGTCGCGGCGCTACCTGATGCGGCGACGCGACGACGGCCGGCCGATGGCCGGGTTCACCGAGTGGTTCGCCCCGTGCGTCTTCGGCCGGTGATCCGCGTGCCGGCCCCTGCTCCGGGTCACCCACGCCAGACGCGCCGCCGCTCCGGCCGACTCCGTCCCCGCGTCGCCGCGGCGACGGCGGCGGCGCTCGCCGCGGTCCTCCTCGTCGGCTGCACCGCGTCCGGGGCCGACGAGCCGGCCGCACTGGTCTGGTCGGACGAGTTCGACGGCGATGCCGGGGCACCGCCGTCGACCGGGCGCTGGCGCATCCTGACCGGCGCCGGCGGTTGGGGCAACGACGAGCTGCAGGCCTACACCTCCGAGGCCGACAACGTCGCGCTGGACGGCGAGGGCCACCTGAGGATCCGCGCCCTCGCCGAGCCCACCCTCGACGCCGAAGGACGCCCGGCCGCGTACACCTCCGCGCGGATCGAGTCGCTGCAGGCGTTCACGTACGGACGGATCGAGGCACGGATCAAGGTCCCGGCGGGTCAAGGGCTGTGGTCGGCGTTCTGGACCCTCGGCCAGGACCACGAGTCGGTCGGCTGGCCGCGTTCGGGCGAGATCGACGTGCTCGAGACGTTCGGCGACACCCGCGACCTGCACGCCAACGCGCACGCGGCCTCGCGCGAGCCCGCCGACGGCGGCCGCTGGCAGGCCCTGGGAACCACGACGCTGGACGAGCCGCTGGCCGACGGGTGGCACGTCTACGGCGTGGACTGGACCGGCGACGCGCTGGTCTTCACGCTCGACGGGACGGAGCACCATCGGATCCTGCGCGCGGACCTGAGCGGCGAGCAGCGCTGGCCGTTCGACGGCCCGCAGGTCCTCCTGCTGAACCTCGCCGTCGGCGGCAGCTGGCCCGGGCCGCCCGACGACTCGACGGTGTTCCCGGCCGAGCTGCTGGTCGACTGGGTGCGCGTGCACGCCGACTGAGCCGAGGCCGCGTCGGGGCCTACCACCGCTCGGCGAGGAACGCCGCCCACTCGTCCAGCACGCGAGGCTCGTCGTGATGCTCGATCAGCCGGCGGGCCCCGGCGCCCAGCTCGGCTCGTAGCGCCGGGGAACCGACCAGCCCGTCGAGGGCCGCAGCGAACCCGTCGACGTCACCGACGTCGACCAGCACGCCGCTGCGGCCCGGGCGGACCAGCTCACGCACCCCCGCGCCCGCATCGGTGCTCACCGTCGGCAGGCCCGCGCACATCGCCTCCGCGATCACCAGCCCCATGCCCTCGTGGACGCTCGACAGCGCGTGCACGGAGCTGCGCGCGAACACGCCCTGCAGGTCGTCGGTCGGTCCGCACAGCCGCGCGGGCACCCCGAGGCGGTCGATCTGGCCGGCCAGCGGGCCGCGCAGCGGCCCGTCCCCGTAGAGGTCCAGGCGCCACCCCGGATGCCGCGGCGCCACCCGGGACCACGCCTCGATCATCACGTGCAGGGCCTTCTGGTCGTCGTAGCGGCTCCCGGAGACGATCACCGGCTCGCGCCGCTCGACGAGCCCGTCCCGGCCGAGCCCGGTGACGTCGACGGGATTGCGCAGGGTGACCGTCCCCGCGACGCCCGCACGCTCGAACGCCCGCCGGTCGGTCTCGTTGAGCAGTCCGACCGCGCCCGCGCGCCGGGCGAGCCGGCGCAGCCGCGCGACGTCGCGGTGCAGCAGCGCCGCCTCGTACGAGTCGTGGTACTGCACGACGAACCGTCGGCCACCCAGCCCGGCGGCGGCGAGGTACTCCGCGGAGCGCAGCTGCGTGGCGACCACCACCGCATCCGGCCGTGCGGCGAGGTAGTCGCGCAGCCGGACGACACCGCGGTCGAAGGCCCCGACACCGCCCCCCTGCCCGCGCACGCGCAGCTTGGCACGGCGCCACGGTGTCGTCGGCGAGTACAGCAGGGTCGGGGACGCGCCGACGAGCACGTGCTCGTCGGCGAGTCCCCGGCTCGGCATCACGTACGGATCGGCGTCGGGGAACAGTCCGAGCAGCTCGACCCGGACCCCGCGGTCGGCGAGGCCGTCACCGACCTGCCGCAGCACCCGCTGCACGCCCCCGAGCGCGTCCAGGCTGTCCATCGCGAGCACGAGGTGCCGGTCGGCCATCGCGCTCACCGGACCCTCAATGCACCGGAGTACAGCCTCGGCGAGGTGCGCAGGACCGCCGCCGCCCGCGCCAGCGGCCACGATCCTCGTGCCGCCAGCACGGCGAGGTCGCGGGTCCGTACGAGCGCGCGGGCGTCGCGCACGGCCCGGCTGTTCAGCGGGGCGCGACCGTCCGCGTGCTGCGCCCGCAGCGCCATGTTGGCGAGCGGGAGGATCACCTCGCGGTAGCGGTAGCGACGGAACGCGGCGCGCAGCTGCGGGTCCCGGTCCCCGCTCAGCGCCCGTTCGACGTCGGCCAGCTGGGCGAGGAGATCGAAGGTGTGCGGGCCGAACCGGCTCGAGAGCGACCCCGCGCTGCGGCGGTACCGGTAGAGCGGCTCGTCGACGACCGCGACCCGCTCCGACGCGAGCGCCAGACGCAGGACGGTCCCGAGGTCCTCGTACGCCACTCCGTCCGGGAACGGCGCGTCACCGAGACCGGTGCGGCGAAAGATCCGGTTCGCCGGATATCCACGCACGCGTCCGTCGAGGAGCGCGATCGCGAACGCACGCCCGGTCAGGACGTCCGCACCGAGCGGCTCCTCGACCGGACCCTCCGGAGCGCCGCCGCCGAAGCGCAGGGTCCGGCACGTCGCGGAGTCCGCACCGGACGCCTCCAGGGCCCGCACCAGCCGCTCCACGAGCCGTGGGGCGGCGACGTCGTCGGCGTCGCAGAACCAGACGAGGCTCCCGCCCGACGCCGCGAGCCCGGCGTTGCGCGCGGCACCCGGCCCCGCGTTCGCCGGCATCCGGACGATCGTCGGGTCCAGCCCGCCACGGCGCGCTGCCTCCACGGCGATCCGCACCGAGGCATCACCGCCGCGGTCGTCGACGAGGACCAGCTCGTCGACCCTGCGCGTCTGGGCCGCGATCGAGCGGACGCAGTCGGCCACGTACGCCTCGACGCGGTAGACCGGCACCACGACGCTGACGCGCTCAGCGGTCATCGTGCCCGCCACGTCGCAGCAGGCGTGTCGGTGAGCCCGCCCGGAAGGTAGCGGAGCACCAGCACGCCGTCCTCGGCGAGGACGACGTCCCACCCGGAGCGCGTCACCAGCAGGTCGCGCATCCGGTCGAGCGTCCCCGGAGGGTAGAGGCCGTAGTAGTCGGCGTAGGCGTCCATCGCGTCGGAGAAGATCAGATACGTCGGAAGCGCGGCGCTGCTCCGGATCGACCGCTCCAGCAGCACGGCGTCGACGACCGAGGTGAAGTCGAGGTCGGCCGCCTCGATGGCGTAGGCGGAGCGGTCGAAGTCCCACTGGTCCTCCAGCCGCCACGCGTACGCGCCGGTGGCGCGGTCGGGCCACCGCGGGACCGCCGCCGACAGGTACGCGTCGCCCGGCACCTCGTCGAGGAGCAGGCGCGACGTCCGGACCTCCGCCTCCGAGACCCGGTCGAGGAACCACGAGTCGTACGTCGCCTGGGCGCACACGGCCGCCAGCAGACCCAGCCACACGACCCCTGCCGTGAAGCGCACCCAGGACGCCCGCAGCAGAGCGACGACCGCGCCGGCGATCGCGACCGCGCAGCCGGGCACGGTGAACAGCATCACCCGCAGGACCGCCTCGCCCCCGTAGCTCTGGGCGAGCAGCAGCGCGAACGGGCTGAACGCGACGATCGCGGTGATCACCCAGCCCTCGCGGCGCCGCAGTGCCGCGACGGCGAGCACCGCGGCAGCCGATCCCCAGACGGCGAGGGCGGCTGCGCGGGCCACCGTGGAGTCGAGACGTTGCTGGTCGGACGGATCGACGCCGATCGTCGTCCGTGCATTCTGGACCGCGTCGCCGAACCCGCTGAAGATCCCGTAGTGCGCGACCGCGTCGTAGTGCAGGGCGAGGTAGCCGAGCGCGAGGGCGGCCATCGCGGCGGGCAGCCACCACCGTCGGCGGAGCACGAGGGTGAGGAGCAGGGTCGCCCCGAGCACCCAGTACGGGGTCAGCTGGTGGGACACGACCAGCGCCGCGTACAGCCCGAGCGCCGCCCAGGCCGCCGAGCGCGGAGCCTCACGGTCCACGACGAGCGCGAGCACCGCGGTCGCGAGCACGATCGCGACCGCCTGCGGCGCGAAGTAGTCCTGCCCGACCCAGTTCACCACGACGGCGACCAGACCCGCGGCCACGGCCACGTCCCGTGACCCGCCGAGCGCCCGCGCCAGCGCGGCGACCGCGAGCCCGAGCGCGAGCTCGAGCGCCGGGGTCGTCCACCGCGCCAGGTCGATCGCCGCGATGCCCGAGGCGTCCGACAACCACGCCGCCCCGGCGAAGAAGCCCGGCCACGCCTGGTACACGTCCAGCCCGCCCAGCACCGAGCCGCGGCTCTGCATCAGGTCGACGACGCCGAGGTGCTTGTAGGTCCAGTGGTAGACGGGGACGCTCGACGCGAGCGTGCCGGTGCCGCGCACGACCACGAGGAGCACGAGGGCCGCCAGTGAGGCGAGCCCGGTCCGTCCAGCGCGCAGCGCGAGCCCGAAGCCGACCAGACCGGCGGCCACAGCGATGCCGAACGGCCACCCGACGACCGCGAGCAGCCCGCCCGCACGGGCGTCGGCGTCGAGCGCACCCAGGACCGCGACCACCCAGGCGGCGAGCGCGACGGCCAGGCAGACCGCCACCGCGGACGTGGTCCGGCTCGGACGGACCGGCCCTCGGAGCAGGCGTCGACGACCCCCTCCCCAGCCGATCAGCGTCGAGCGGCGACGCAGCACCGTCCGTACGCTCACCACCACCACCGCGGCGCCGGCGAGGACGGTCAGGAGGCCCGGGGCCCACAGACCCAGCCACAGGGCGAGGCTGCCGCACGCGATCGTGGTCGCCAGGCCGACCGCGGGGACGAGCAGGGCGTAGCGCGACGCCGCGGCCGGGCGCAGGCTCAGCAGCAGGACGCCGGGGACGAGCAGGTACAGCCCGAGGACAGCCGGCCCGACGGGCCGACCGACGGCGACCGAGGCGGACGCGACCGCCCCGACCACGGCGCACGCCGCGGCTGCGACCACCGGACCGGCCGCCGCTGCCGGCGGGACCGACGCGACGTCGCTGCGGTCGAGCACGGTCGTCATCGCAGCGCCCTCCGATCGGCCGGGACGGTGGACCCCGCACCGACGGCGGGATGCCGGCCGGGTGCGTCGTCGCGCGAGGCCCCGGTGATCCGTCGCACGGCGAGCATCGTCGGGACGGCGACGATCGCGGCGCACGCCGACTCGGTGGCCAGCATCGCCACACCGACGCCGGTGACCCCGAGCGCGTCGACGAGCAGCAGCGTGCCCCCGATGATGCCGACGACGGCCACCACCTGGACGGCGACGAGCAGACGCAGCCGGCTCTCCAGCCGGCACAGCAACGCGTACGCCCCGACGAAGGTCTGCGGCAGCAGGGCCGCTCCGGCGACCTGCAGGTAGCGGCCGGACTCCGCGGCGTAGTCGACGCCGACCAGCCGCAGCATGAGGGGTCCGATCAGTGCCAGCCCTGCGGCGCCGGCCAGCCCGAGCGCGACCAGCATCCGGGCGAGCTGCCGCAGCGCCGCTCGGGGGTCGGCCCCGGGCTGGGCCGCCTCGGCGATGAACGAGGAGCCGCACGCCGCGATCATCATCGTCACCGCCACCACGATCACCTGGGCGACGTTGAAGTGGGCCGCGCTCTCGGGACCCAGGCGGTCGAGCACGATCAGCGGCAGGCACAGCGGCGTCACCGTGCCGACCAGCATGAGCGCGAGCACGGCGCCGTGGTGCGACAGCAGCAGCCGCACCCTCGGCAGGGTGGGGTCCGCGGCGGCGACGGCGCGGCTCCCGCGGGCCAGCGCCCACACCAGCGTCGTCGTCGTGGCGACCAGCGCGAGCAGCGTCCAGGATCCGTAGATCGCGACCGCACCCGTACCGGCGAGCGGGACGAGAACGGCGAGCTTCGCGACACCGAACCCGACGTTCTTCGCCGCGACCGCACGCGGCTCGCGCAGCCCCACCGCGATCGGGTCGGCGAGCGCGAACAGCGCGAGGGCGACGACGACCGCAGGGAAGGCGACGCGCTCGACCGACGCGTCGAACATCGCCGGCGACGGGTCGATCGCCGCGAACACGCAACCGATCAGCATCCCGCTGAGCCCGACCGCGCCGATCCCGCCGGCGATCAGCGCGCGCACGCGGTGGCCGGACGCAGGGAGGAACCGCTCGTACATCCCGCCGAGCGACAGGCACGCCAGCGTGCCGAGCATCGTCGCGGTGGTGACGACGGTCGAGGCACGACCGACCTCCGCCGTCGCGAACGTCCGCTCCGCCGCGTACCAGTAGGCGAACCCGAGGATGCTCGTCGCGGCCGACGAGAGCAGCAGGACGCCTGCGTTGCGCTCCATCCGCGACCCGGGCAGGACGCTCACCGCCCGGCCTCGCAGCCCACCGAGGCGGACGGCCGCTGCCGCCGCGTCGCCGCACGGGACCGGACGTACAGCCAGGGCCCCGCGACGTACCCCCGCACCTCGGCCCGCACCACGTCGGCAGGGTACGCGGCGGTGCGCGACTCGTTCTTCGGCGATCCGGGGTCGAGCAGCAGACGCGCCGCCGCGGGGAGGACGCGCAGCACCCGCAGAGCCGTGGCCGGCCGGGTCACGACGAGCTTGGTGACCGAGGCCGCCATCCCCGACCCGTAGCCGAACATCTGGGTGCGCAGCGCGTCGAGCGAGTCGCGGTGGTGGTGGCGGACGACGGCAGCCGGGAGGTAGAGGACGGTCTCCCCCTCGAGGTAGAGCGTGCGGAGGATGTCGAGGTCCTCTCCACCCCGGGTCGGCGTCCCGGCGCCGAGCGCGACGTCGAACCCCCCGACGCGGCGCAGCACGTCGGCACGGAACGCCATGTTGTTGCCGGACCCCATCTCCCCCGCGCCGTACGGGAACGCGACGCCGCGCCGACCCGGGCGGGCGGCGCCGCCGAGCGGGCGCTGCGCCGGCGTCCGCGCGGACCAGTACGTGGCGGCGAAGCCCTTGCCGAAGCCGCCGGTCTCCTCGAAGAGCAGCTGGGCCGACGTGTCGAACCCGGCCGGAACCACGAGGCCGGTGACGCACGCGGGGCCCGAGGCCAGGTCGGGCCCGAACCCGCGGAGCAGCGCCGAGACCCAGTCGGCGTCGGGCCGGGCGTCGTCGTCGGTGTAGGCGACGATCGCGCCGCGAGCCGCCGCCAGACCGGTGTTGCGGGCCTCGGACAGCCCGCGGCGGGGTTCGTCGACGATCCGCACGCGGGCGTCGGTGACCGGCGCGAGCAGACGGCGGACGGTGCCGCGCGCAGGGTCGTTGTCCACGACCACGACCTCGAGGTCGGGGTGGTCCTGGGCCAGCACGAGGTCCACGGTCGCGCGCAGGCGCGGGTCCTGTCCGAGCGAACAGACGACCACGGTGATCGACGCGTCGACGGGCGGCATGCCCCACGGCCAGCGCTCCGGGCGGGTCGTGGGTGAGTCTCCGACCACGTCCTTCACCTGCTCGCGGAGCCGCGGCGGGGTTGCCCGGTCCAGCCTGACGAAGGCGGTCGGCCAGCCGTGGTCGCGTACGAGCACCGCCGCCTCGCCGCGCGCGTTGACGGCCCCGTCCCCCGGGGCCTGGTCAGCGTCAGCCCCCAGCTCGAGGTCGGTGCAGGCGATCGGGACGAACCCGCGTGAGTCGGCACCCGCTCCCGGGTCGGCTCCTCCACGCGCTCGGAGCGCCGGCGTCGCGTGCGAGCGCGTACCGAGGCCGAGGGCCCGGCTGCCGAGGTACCCGGCTGCCGTCGCCAGCACGGCCGCGGCGAGCACGACGGCTCTCGACGGCCCGGCGACGTCACCGCGCCGCAGCGGCGCGACCAGGTGCGTGACCACGCCGGTGGGGACGACCCGGCGCAGGTAGTCGCGCTCCGACGCGAGCGCCGTCCCGGGGCCGGCCATCCTGGCCAGCCGAGCCTTGGAGCGCCCCTCGTGCCAGCCGCGACGCAGGACGTACCCGAGGCGAGCGCGCTCGGACGGTACGTCGTGGTCGACGACGGCGCCGGTGATCCGCACGATCCGTCCGTCGGGGACGGCCCCGGCGATCCGGATCGCCAGCTCGGTCTCCTCGCACCCCACCGGGAGCGCGCCGACCCGTCCGAGCTCCTCGCTGAACCCGCCGACGCGGTCGAGCGCGTCCGCGCGGACCGCCATGCTCGCCCCGATCGGGTTGCGGACCTGGGCCCCGTCCCCCGGCAGGCCCCGGTAGTCGCAGCCCACCACCCAGCCGAGCTCGACGGGGAACCAGCGTGGCGCGTCGTCGACCCACCGCGCTCGGACGGCACCACCGACCGCCACGACGTCGTCCTCGGCGAACGCGTCGCGCATCGCCGCCAGCCATCCGGCGCGCGGGCACGCGTCGTCGTCGAGGAAGGCCACGACACCACGCCCGACGGAGCGTGCGGCCCCGGTGTTGCGGGCGCCGGACAACCCGGGTCTGCCCTGCGACGCCACCACCTCGCAGTCCAGCGACGCACGGCACGCGCGCAGGAGCCCGGGGTTGTGGTCGATGACGACCACGAGACGGTCGTCGTCACCGAGCTGGGCGCGCACCGCCACGACCGCGCGCCGCAGGGCGGCCAGCCGACGCTCGGTGTACGCGCAGATCACGACCGTGACCGGTGGCGCAGACGGGGATGCGGGGGTCACGAGGGCCTCGTCACGCCGCGCGGTCGACGGGGACGTCGCCACCGCGGTCGACGTGAGCGGCCGTGGGCTCGACGACTGCGGGCGCGCTCGCCACGACCGCGGCCGCCGCTGCCAGGTCGGCACCGCGCATGCGGCGGCGCTCGGCCATGATCGTCCGCAGGACACGCATCCCGTCGCGGACGGCGTGCAGGTTGCTCGTGCCGTGGATCCGCGCCAGCTCGTGGCTCGGCACCTCGACGACGCGCATCCGCGCCGCCGCCGCCCGACAGTTCAGGACGGTCTCGATCTCGAACCCGTCCCCCCACAGCATCACGTCGTCGCGCGGTGCCGGGTCCGGCAGGTCGAACGTCGGCACCAGGTCGCGCCAGAACGCGTTGTAGCCGTAGCAGAGGTCCGTGTAGCCGGTGCGGAACAGCCGGTTGACGAGCCCGGTGAGAGTCCGGTTGCCGAGCGCCCTGATCGTGGTGAGGTCGACGCTGCCGCCGCCGGGCAGGGCTCGCGATCCCTTGGCGACGTCGGCACCGCTGACCAGAGCGTCGACCATCGGCGCGATCTCGGCCGGGTCGGCCGAGCCGTCGGCGTCGAACATCACCACGATGTCGCTGGTCGCCGTCGCGAACCCGCACGCCAGGGCGTTGCCCTTCCCGCGCCGGCTCTGCTGGACCAGCACCGCCTTCGGCATCACCCGCGCGACCACCGCCGCGGTGTCGTCGGTCGAGTGCCCGTCGACGACGACGACCTCGTCGACGGGAGGTAGCTGCGGCAGGACGACCTCGAGGTTGCGTGCCTCGTTGTAGGCCGGGACGACGACGGTGACGGTGGGCGCGGAGGGTCGCGAGGTCATGCGGCAGTTCCTTCGACGGGTCCGCCTGCACGGCGGAGATATGATCAGATGTTGATTAGCCTTGCCTAACCAAACTCTTTCATCTGATCTTGTTGCTGTCCAACACCCGTCCGAGAAGTGACGCAGGTCACCGATCCCGCCCGAGCCGCTACGATCGGCCCGAACCCTCGACGGACCGGCCAGGACGGGAGAACCGTGAACGAGACAGGCGGGCTGGGGACCGAGCGGGCGCGCGAGACCGTGCGCGTCCTGCGGGACAACATCACCAGCGGGCGCTGGCCGGTGAACTCCCGCATCCCCACCGAGAGCGAGCTCGCGGCCGAGCTCGGCGTCGGCCGCAGCACGATCCGCGAGGCCGTCCGTGCCCTGGCCAACCTCGGCATGCTCGAGCCGGCCCGCAGCCGCGGGACGTTCGTCCGCGCGCGCAACCCGGTCAGCTCCGTGCTGTCCGACGTCGTCACCCAGCACACCATCGACGACGTGCTGGCCGTACGCCGTGCGCTCGAGGTGGAGGCGGCCGAGCTGGCAGCGAAGAACCGCACCGACGACGACCTCGCGCTGCTGCGCTCCGCCCACGAGAGCGACGTCGCCGGCGCGAGCGCGCAGCAGATCGAGCGCGGGCTGACCCCGGGACAGTTCCACGCGCTGCTGTTCGCCGCCGCGCGCAACCCGTTCCTCGCCGAGCTCTACGCGGGGATCACCGCCGGCCTGCGGACCTGGATGCGGGACGGCTCGGTCGCCCACGCCGCCGACACCGCGCAGCGTCACTCCGACCACGCCGCGATCCTGGACGCGATCGCGGCACAGGACCCCAGCGCTGCCGCGGCAGCAGCGGCCGCGCACGTCGCCCGGGACCTCGTGGTCGGCGACTGAGCCAGCCCGGGCACTCACGTACCGAGCGCCCACACGAGACCCTCGGCGATCCCCGAGCGCCAGCAGGCGTAGTCGTGCCCGCCCTCGAACTCGACCGACCGGAACGGCGCACCGGTGCGCTCGAGCGCGGACACCAGGCGCCGGTGCGGCTCCACGAGCACCCACTCCTGCGAGCCGACCTCGAGGTAGGTTCGCGGGAGCGCCGTGCAGCGTTCGAGATCATCGACGAGGTCGTCGTGCCACAGTGACGCGGACTGTGAGACGACCGCCCCGACGGCGTCCGGACGGTGCAGGCCGGCACGCAGGGCACTGAGTCCGCCCAGGCTCTGCCCCGCCACGACCACGGACTCCGCACCGTGCGCGACGTTCTCCTGCTCGCGCGCCCAGGGCAGCAGGTCGTCGGCGAGGTAGTCCTCGAACCCGCCGTCGTCGCTCAGGTCCCGCCAGCGCTCCTCCCGGCTCCCGGAGTCCAGGAGGAACCCGTGGACCGGGGGGATCCGTCCGTCCGCGATCAGGTTGTCCAGCGACGTGGGCAGGTCCTGGGTCGACGTCCAGACGTCGCCGTCGAGCGCGACGACCGCGCCCGACGGCCCCCCGCTCCCCGCGTCACCGGGTGGCCGGTAGACCCAGACCGTCCGGCCACGCGGTCCGATCCGCCGCTCGACCGTGCCGGGCGGGACGCCCGGTCGGCGCTGGAGCCAGCTTTCGGCCGGTGCTCGTGGTCCCGCTGCCACCGACTGGACGACGCCGGCGCGGTTGCGGCAGGTCGACGGGTTCGTAGGGTCGCTCCGACCCCGGTCGAGCGCGGCCCGCAGCGCGACGTGGTCACCGGCCAACCAGGGAGCATGCTGCCCGGGGAACCGCGGGAGGAAGGCGTACGACCCGCGCCAGCGGGAGGAGACCTGGTACGACAGCGTCCACAGGTCGGTCCCCTCGATACGGCGCATCAGACTGCGACCGAGATCCGTCTCGTCGGTCAGCCTGTTCACGAAGAGCAGCACCTCGACCGCGTCGGCGTCCGACCAGACGAAGGTCACGATCGCGTCGTCGCCCTCGGCAGCCCTCTCGACCCAGGGGGTCGGCACCCGCGCGGCGTACGCCTCGAGCGCCGCCGCGCCGCCGCGTTCCAGCAGGCGCGCCACCAGGGGAGACTCCACCACACGCGCCGGGGTCGGACGTGGGACCTTCGGAGGCTTCAGTCGCATCGTCGGCTCCGGGCGAGCGGGACCACGAGCGGCGTCCGCGTCTCCGGATCGGGCACCACCCGGCAGGGGAGCGCGAAGACTCGCTCGAGCAGCTCGGCGTCCACCACCTCCGCTGGAGTCCCCTGCGCGACCAGCTCGCCGTCGTGCATCACCACCACGTGGTCGGCGTAGCGAAACGCCAGGTTGAGGTCGTGAAGGACCGCCACCACGGTGGTCCCGCTCTCGACCAGGTCGGCGCACAGGTCCAGGACCTCGACCTGGTGGGCCAGGTCGAGGAACGTCGTCGGCTCGTCGAGCAGCAGCAGGCTGGTCTCCTGGGCGAGAGCCATCGCGATCCAGACCCGCTGCCGCTGCCCACCGGACAGCTCGTCGACCACCCGGTCGCGCAGGTCGAGCACGCCGGCGCGCCGCATGGCGGACTCGACCGCACGCTCGTCGGCGCGGCTCCACTGGCGCAGCAGGCTCTGGTGCGGGAACCGGCCTCGCGCCACGAGGTCCTCCACCACGATGCCGTCCACCACCACGGGCGCCTGAGGCAGCAGACCGAGCGTCCGCGCGACCTCCTTCGAGCTGCGGTCGGTGATCGGCCGGCCGTCGAGGAGCACCGTCCCCTGGACCGGGCTCAGGATCCGGGCGAGCGTCCGCAGGAGCGTCGACTTGCCACAGGCGTTGGGCCCGACCACGGCGGTGAACCGCCCGGTCGGAAGCCGGATGTCGAGGTCGGCGAGCACCGCACGCCCGTCGTACGCGACCTGGAGGCCCCTCCCTTCGAGCCGGACCTCCGCGGTGGTCCTCACGGTCGTCATCACGCCCTCCGTCCTTCGATCACGAGCAGCCAGATCAGGTACACGCCGCCGAGGCACCCGGTCACGACCCCCACCGCGAGCTGCGTGGGCGCGAAGAGCCGCTGCGCGACGGCGTCCGACGCCAGGACCAGCGCCGCGCCGACCAGGCAGGACGTCCCGAGCCCGAGCCCCCCGGTCCAGGTCAGCCGACGCGCGAGCTGCGGCGCGGCCAGCGCCACGAAGGCGATCGGCCCGCAGACCGCGGTCGCGACCGCGACCAGCGCCACCCCGACGACGAGCGCCGCTCGACGCACCCGCAGGACTCCCACACCGAGCCCGCCCGCCAGCTCGTCACCGGCCCGCAGCACCTCGAGCGGCCGCGCGAGGACGACGGCCGGCGGCAGGAGCAGCGCCAGCGCGACGCCGATCACGGCAACGTCGCTCCACCCCGTGGCGTTCAACGAGCCGGCCAGCCACTGGGCGGCGTCCTGGGCGGACGCGAGCGATGCCCTGACCACGAGCAGGGTGTTCAGGGCCTCCAGGATCAGTCCGACCCCGAGCCCGACCAGGACGAGCCGGAACCCGCTCATCCCGCCGCGTCGGGTGAGCCGGACCACGAGGGCCGCGACGGCCAGCCCGCCGACGACCGCGGCCACGCCCACCATGCCCGGCCCCGAACCGACGAGCACGATCATCACGAGCGCCCCGGTCGCCGACCCGGTGGTGAACCCGATCACGTCCGGGCTGCCCAGCGGGTTCCCGGTCAGGGTCTGGATGATCGATCCGGACGCCGCCAGCGCCGCCCCGACCAGGATGGCGCAGACGACGCGCGGCAGCCGCTGCTCCTGCACGAAGTAGACCGCGAGCGGGTCCGCACCCTGGCCGAGCACGGCACGCACCGCATCGGCGGGTGCGATCGGGTAGTCGCCGAGCAGAAGCACCGCACACGTGGCGCCCATCACCAGCGCCACAGCCAGGCCCGCGGCGACGGCGACGGTCCGCACCTCCCACCGCAGCGCCACAGCACCGCGCCGGAGCACCAGCCGGCGCGTCGGCGTGCCCCTCACAGCGCCTCGATCCGTGGTCGGACCACGATCGCCAGGAAGAGCGGCCCGCCGAGCAGAGCGGTCACGATCCCGACAGGTACCTCCTGAGCGACCACGATGCGCGCGAGCACGTCGGCGACCAGCAGCACGACCGGCCCCAGCAGCACGCAGGCGGGCATCACCCAGCGCTGGTCCGAACCCAGCCACGCGCGAGCCAGGAACGGGACGCCGAGGCCGACGAAGGCGATCGGCCCGGCGGCGGCCGTCGCGCTCCCGCACAGCAGCACGATCGCGAGGAAGGCCAGCCCCCGGGTCCGCCGCGCCGACGCGCCCAGGGCACGGCCCGCTTCGTCGCCGAGAGCGAGCGCGTTCAGGCTGGGGGCGATCACGACCGCCGTCACGACCCCCAGAAGGACGAACGGCGCGATCAGGGCAGCGACGTCGTACCCGCGGCCCTGCAGACTGCCGGCGATCCAGAACCGGAACTCGTTGAACGCCTGCTGGTCCAGCAGCACGACACCCTGCACGATCGCCGTGACGGCGGCGGTGAACGCGATCCCGGCCAGCGCGAGCCGAGCCGGGGAGGCGGACCGGCGCCCCACGCTCCCCAAGGCGTAGACCGCGGCTGCGGCCAGACCGGCCCCGAGCCAGGCGGCCGACAGCGAGAGCAGCGCGGCGGCGACGCCGGTGAGGGCGAACACGAGCACGACCGCCAGGCTCGCGCCGGCGTTGATGCCGAGCAGACCGGGGTCGGCGAGCGGGTTGCGGGTCAACGACTGGGCCAGCGCACCCGCGACTCCCAGGGCCACGCCGACCAGCAGTGCCACCACCGTGCGCGGGACGCGCAGCTCCCGCAGGATCAGCGCTGCGTCGCTCCCGTCGTCGCGCCACAGCACCTGCCACGCACGCCCCGGACCGAGGTCGCCGGAGCCGACCAGCACGCTGAGCACGCACGATGCGACCACCAGGACGACCAGGCCGAGCAGGATCGTGCCTCGTGTCCGAGCTCCGCGCCGCGTCGGTGGTGCGGGAGCCGGCCTCGGCCGCTCGAGCGTCGTCACGGCCCTCGGTGCGGCGAGCTCGGGCCGGCCCGTCGCAGGGACCAGGTCCACAGCACGGCGGCGAGGACCAGCAGCGCGACGAACCCGACGGTGCCGACCACCGGGAAGTCGTCGGACGCGTCCGTCCCGGCGGCCGCCACGACCGGGGTGGAGGCGGGCTCGGGCGCTGTGCTCGGTTCGGCGGTCGCGGCGCTCGTCGGCGTCGCCGTCGGCTCGATCGTGACCACCCCGCTGCCCAGCGCGCTCGACGACGCGTCGCCCGTGGTCGCAGCGGCCGTACCCGCACCGGACCCGGAGGCTGACCCCGATCCCGAACCGTCCGAGGACGCGGACGACCCGCTCGCCGCGCTGCCGCCGGTGGACGACCCTGCCGCCGCTCCCCCGCCGCCGGACGAGCCGGCCTCTGCGCCGGATCCGCCCGGGGCGGCGACCACGGTGAAGGTGGAGCCTCCGCGGTTCGAGAAGCCCTTCACGCCGAGGTAGTTGCCGTCCTCGTCGAGCATCTCCGCGCTCGCGAGGTAGCGGAGCCAGTGCTCGCCCGCTGGCAGGTCGCCCGGGAGGACGAACGACCCGGAGGCCGTCCCCGACGCGCTGATCTTCTGCTGGTGGTAGACGCAGGCACCGTGGACCGCCTGCTGGCTGCACGCCTCGCCGTCGTCGATCTTGATCGACACGATCTCCCCGGCGGGGAAGCCGCTGACGGTGAAGCGGATGACGTCACCGGCACGCAGCCGGGAGGGAGAGACGCTCGACGACGTCCCGGCCGTGTCCGGGCTCGCCCCGCCCGGGGGAAGTGCGGACACCGGGGACCAGACCGCAGCGACCGTGCTCAGGGCGACGGCACCCAGGGCGCAGGCCGCGACGGCGGCCCGCAGCGAGGTTGTCCTCCGCATCACGAGACTCCTTCCGCCGGGATCTCCAGCCGGCGTCGTAGGGACAGGCGGGCGGCACCCGCCAGGACGAGCACGAGCGCGCCCGCCAGGAGCAGGACCCAGTCCGC